>LUYO01000240.1:0-1301 GCA_001603295.1 Rhodobacterales bacterium Alpha_02 | reverse complement strand
CGGCCCTTCTTGCCGGTGAAGGCGTTGGCATTGCCGGAATTGACCATCAGCGCCCGCGCCCGGCCGCCGCCGAGGTTGGTGCGGCACCAGTCGACCGGCGCCGACGGGCATTTGGAGGTGGTGAAGACGCCGGCCACCTCCGTCCCTTCGTCGAGGGCCACCAGCAGCACGTCAGTGCGCCCCTTGTACTTGATGCCGGCGGCGGCGGTCGCAAAGCGCACGCCCTCGAGGGCCGGCAGCTCGGGATGGGAGGCGGGGGCGAGCGGAGACGGAGTGGCGGACATCGTCGGGCCTTCAGGCAAGGAAGCGGACCCCGGCCGCAAGCGGCCGGGGCGGGAGAAGCGTCAGTTGGCGGGCGCGGGCGTCGTCGCCGGGGCGGCGGCCGGATCGGCCGGTGCGGCGGGTGGCGTCAGGATCTCGATCTTGGCCTCGCCGCGCATCTTGGCCAGCGCTTCCTGATACTTGTCGCGCTCGACCATCTGGATCACCTGCTCGCGCACCTGATCGAGGGTCGGCACCGGCTGGGTGCGGCGCTCCTCGACCTTCAGGATGTGGTAGCCGAACTGGGTCTTGACGGGCTTCACCGACGTCTCGCCCGGCTTCAGCGCGAAGGCCTCGGCCTCGAACTCCGGCACCATCTGGCCCTTGGCGAAGAAGCCGAGGTCGCCGCCATTGGCCTTGGAGCCGGGGTCTTGGGACTTCTCCTTGGCGATGGCCTGGAAATCGCCGCCGGCCGCCAGTTCCTTCAGGATGGCGTTGGCCTCGTCCTCGGTCTTCACCAGGATGTGACGGGCGTGCACCTCCTCGGGGGCGACGTAGCCGGCAACGTCCTTCTCGTAGCGCGCCTTGATGTCGTCCTCGGAAATCTTGGCCTGCAGCTCGTCCTCGACGTAGGTGTTGCGCAGCGCCTGCGCCTCGAGGAAGGCCATGCGCGCCTTGTATTTCGGGCTGTCGGCGACGCCGGCCGCCTGCGCCGCGTCGGCCATCACGTGCATGTCGACCAGCGCGTCGACCACCATCGAGCGGCGCTGCGCCTCGGGGATCTGGGCGAGCTGCTCGCCGAACACGTCGGTGGCCATCTGCACCTCGGCGGCGGTGATGTCCTTGCCGTTGACGCGGGCCACCACGTCGTCGGCCAGGGCCGGCAGCGCGGACAGCGTGAAGAGAGCGGCGGCGAGAAGACCGAGGCGACCACGAGCGCCGGCGGCGGGAGCAAATTTCATCGGGACGATCCTGTCTTCGGTCCAGCGCCCGGGAGATCGGGCCGGCACCGTGAGGACTGCCCTATAGCGCGCCCGGCG
>LUYO01000049.1:0-30790 GCA_001603295.1 Rhodobacterales bacterium Alpha_02 | reverse complement strand
CCGGGCCAGCCGCGTCGGTCTTGACGGAAGCGGCGTCGGCCGGCTGGTCGGCAACGGCCGGCGCGGCGGGGGCCGGCACAACGGCGGCTGGCGCCGGCTGATCGGGCGTCGCGGCGGCGACGACGGTCGGCGCGGTATCGGGCGTAGCAGCGTCGACAGCGGCGGCCACTTTCTCCGGCTCGACACCGGCATCGGCCAGCTTGGCTTCGGTCTCCTTGAGGCCGGGCACCTGCAGTACGGCGGACGGCGAACCCGGCTGGTTCAGCACCACCAGCACGTCGCCGTTGCCGCCCTCGGGCACCGAGACGGCCACCGACTGCTCGGAGGTCGCCACCTTGCCGTCCTTGTCGGTGACGCGCACCGACAGGTCGTGGGCGCCCGGCTTTAACGGGTCGGCAAGAACGATGGCCCAGGAGCCGGTGTCGTTGGCCTTGCCGCCGGCTACCACATCCTGGCCGGAGAGGATTTCCACCTTGGCCTCGGGATCGCTGCGGCCGGCGATCACCGCGTCGCCGGTCGGCTCGACGCGGACGAGATCGAAGATCGGCACCACCGTCTCACCGGGGGCGACCGGGCCGGCATCGGCCTTGGCGGGAGCCGGCGCCGCCACGACGTCGGTCGAGCCCGCGGCCTCGGCGACGGGCGCGGGATGACCGGCGAGACGAACGTCGAGCCGGCGCAGCACGCTGTCGAACGCGCCGGAGAACAGACCGGTCAGAAGAACGACGATCACGCCGACGGCGCCGATCAGAACATTGCGAAGTCTCTTGCTCATCACCCGCTCACGCCCCCGTCGGCTTCGCCGACAATTTTACAGCCCACAGCTTTGCCGACAAACTTGCAGCCCACGGCTTTGCCGACACGAAACACGCCCACGAACCGGTCCATGCTGCCGGTCGATCCGATCGCCACCCACGGCCGCGGCGGATGATCCACCGAGTCGCAACCGATCGAACACAATGAATTGAGCCACCTTTATGGCGACTTTTACGTGGCGGCAGCGTCGAACGTCGCCGCAAGGTCAGTTTTCAGCCTGTATACTCAAATGTTTAGGTCGACAAGTGCGGCGCAGTACGGGCGGCGGCGGGTGCGAGACGGGCGGCAGATTCCCCGGCGACCGATGCAAGAAAGCCGCACTTCCTCAGGTTTTCTCGTCCGCCGCTCCGACCGTCCTGGTTCGGCGCCCGCCGCGCCCTTGCCGGTGGCGACCGCTTGACGGCGGCGCGGCGGCGATGCGACAAGCCAATCATGACCCAAATCAACAGCATCTGCGTCTTCTGCGGCTCGGCCAACNNCTCGGTGATGGCGGCCGGCGGCCGGGTGACCGGCATCATCCCCGAGTTCCTGGTCCGCAAGGAGCGCATGCTCGACGGCCTCGACGAATTGCGCGTCGTGCCGGACATGCACACCCGCAAGCGCATGATGTTCGAGGCGGCCGACGCCTTCGTGACGCTGCCCGGCGGCATCGGCACGCTGGAGGAGGTTGTCGAGCAGATGACCTGGGCGCAGCTCGGCCGGCACAAGAAGCCGATCGTGCTGGCCGATATCGACGGCTTCTGGCAGCCGCTGGTCGAGGTGATCCGCCACATGAACCGCGAGGCGTTCATCCGCGAGGGCTTCGAGGTGCGCTATCACGTGGCCCGGACGGCGGCCGACATCCTGCCGACCGTGCTCGCCGCGGCCGGCCACAACGGCGAGATCGCCGGCGACGCCGAGACCATCGCCAGGATGTGAGAGCGGCTATTCGTCCGGATGACGCGACTCGGCCAGCAAAGCGTCGAGGCCGCGCGTCCGCACGTCCTCGGCGATCCGTCCGATGACCTCCGCCTCTTCCGGCGCGATGCCGGACAACTCGGCCTGTACCCGCTTCCGGCGCGTGTCGTCGCCCGACTGCGGCGCTGTCGCGAGCAGCGGGCTGCCGGCATAGGCGAGGCCGTAGACCACCGCCTTGCGGTAATCCGCCTCGAACTCCGGCGTCACGACGGCCTGCGCCCGCTCGCGGTCGAGGCCGTCCTCCAGTAGCGCGCCGAGGTCGGAACGGCTTGGCTTGCGGTTCAGCAAGAACCCGATGGACACCGGTACTGCCAGCTTGGCCCTCAGGAGATCGCGGGCATAGCCGAGTTGCTCCTCCGTCGCCGCGTCGGACACCTCGGGCATGGGCTTTTCCAAGAGACGGCGCATCGCGTCGGCGGCGCCGTCATCGCCGAGCACCCCGAGGACCGTCAGCGCATTGGCCCAGAGGGGATGGGCTTCCTCGTGGTCGAACACCTGGGAGATGCTCGCAATATCCTCGGGCGCGAGCGCCCTGATGGCGTCGAGCGGCAGTTCCTCGGCCCAGCCGGCATCCAGCAGCGCGAAAGCCTTTGGCGTCAGGCCGAAATCGGTTGTGCCCGCCGTGTCGTCGGCGACCATCAGCAGGGCGAGGAAGCTCCCGCCGCCGGCACGCGCCGTTCCGCCGTAGGTCTGGCATTCGGCAGCCGTCAGCACCCGCGAGTCCGGGCGGGGGTCCCAGAACATGACGTCGGTTCGCTGGGCCTTGCTCGCCTGCTCCCAGGCGATGCCCTGCGCCACATGATGCATGCCGCGCCTGTGGCCCTGCTCGTGTCCCCAGACGATCGACGTGCGCGGCTTGCGGTAACCGTCGTAGATCACCGAGGCCGGCTTGCCCTTGGTGGCGCAGCCGGAGGCGTTGGTGGTGGCGGGCAGGCAGGAGAGGCTTTGGACGATCAGGAAGTCGGCCGTCGGCGCAACCTCCTTCAGCGCCTTGAGATGGGCGCTCCAGTCGCCGCTATCGGGTAGCCTGTGGTCGCGGATGACCGGCTTGGTCCGGACGAAATTGACATCGCAGGCAACGTCGCCGCTGCCGTCGGCCTTCTGGAAGGCCTCGTTCAGCCCGAGGATGATGTCGTCGATTTCCTTGTCCCGCACCGCCAGCGACGACGGCCGCTGCGCGAAGACGAGGTCGACCGTAGCGGCCGCCGACGCGTTCGCCGAGACGATCAGGGCACAGCACGCCAGCGGCAACATGACCATCGCACGCGCCATCGCAGCCTCCCCTAGAAGAGGCGATGACGATGCCATGAATAACCTCAGGCTGCAATTCCCTCCGAATTGCACATCGATTTTGATGGCGTCAGGCGCCGGCGTGGCCGTTCTTCAGGAGCTTGTAGGTGATGGAGTCGTCGAGCGCCTCGAAGGACGCTTCGACGATGTTGGCCGACACGCCGACCGTCGACCAGCGACGGCCGGTCGCCCGGTCGAGGCTCTCGATCAAGACGCGCGTCACGGCGCCGGTGCCGCCGTTGAGGATGCGCACCTTGTAGTCGACCAGCTCTAGGGCGGCGATCTCGTCCTGATACTTGCCGATGTCCTTGCGGAGCGCCTGGTCGAGCGCGTTGACCGGGCCGTTGCCCTCGGCCACCGACATCAGGATCTCGTCGTCCACCTTCACCTTCACCACCGCCTCGGTGACCACGACGCGCTCGCCAATGGCGTTGATGCGGCTCTCGACCATGGTGCGGTAGGAGATGACGTCGTAGAAATGCGGCACGCCGCCAAGGTGGCGCAGCGCCAGCAGCTCGAAGGAAGCGTCGGCCGCCTCGTAGGAATAGCCGCGCGCCTCGCGCTCCTTCAGCTCGGCGAGCAGGCCGGTCAGCCGGCGGTCGTCCTTGGAATAGACGATGCCTGCCCGGTCGAGTTCGGCGAACAGGTTGGAGCGGCCGGCCTGATCGGACACCAAGAGGCGGCGGCGGTTGCCGACGCTGTCCGGGCTGACGTGCTCGTAGGTGCGCGGGTCCTTCAGGATGGCCGAGGCGTGGATGCCGGCCTTGGTAGCGAAGGCCGAGAGACCGACATAGGGCGCGTGGCGATTGGGCGCGCGGTTGATGATCTCGTCGAAGGCGCGCGACACCTGCGTCAGCGTCGCCAGTCGCTCGGGCGTGACACCGGTGTCGAAGCGGCTGGCGAATTCGTCCTTCAGCACCAGCGTCGGCAGGATGGTGGTGAGGTTGGCGTTGCCGCAGCGCTCGCCGATGCCGTTGAGCGTGCCCTGGATCTGGCGGACGCCGGCCCGCACGGCGACCAGCGAATTGGCCACCGCCTGCCCGGTGTCGTCGTGGGCGTGGATGCCGAGCCGGTCGCCCGGCACCACCTCGGCCACCGCCGCGACGGTGGCCGCCACATCGTGCGGCATGGAGCCGCCGTTGGTGTCGCAGAGCACCACCCAGCGGGCGCCGGCCTCAAAAGCCGTCCTGGCGCAGGCCAGCGCATAGGCCGGATTGGCCTTGTAGCCGTCGAAGAAGTGCTCGCAGTCGACGATGGCCTCGCGGCCGGCCTTCACCGCCGCCTCGACCGACTGGCGGATGCAGTCGAGGTTGTCCTCCAGCGTCGTCTTCAGCGCCACGTCGACATGGTAGTCCCAGGTCTTGGCGACGAAGGTCACCGCATCGACCGGCGCGGCGAGCAGCGCGGCGACGCCGGGGTCGTTGGAGAGCGACACACCGGGCCGCTTGGTCATGCCGAAGGCGGCGAAGCGCGCCGTCGTGGTGCGCTTCTCGGAGAAGAAGGCATCGTCGGTGGGATTGGCGCCGGGGTAGCCGCCCTCGATGTAGGAGAAGCCGAGGTCCTCAATGAGCCCTGCCACGACGATCTTCTCCTCGACGGAGAAGTCGATGCCCGAGGTCTGGGCGCCATCGCGCAGCGTCGTGTCGTAGAGGTGGAGGCGGGCCTTGTCCGTCATGATGGGTCTTTCGGCTCGTTCAGGAAGCGGCGAAGCGGTCGGTGGCGGAGATCAGTTCGTGCAGGAGGCCGGGCTCGACCAGCGAGTGCCCTGCCCCCTCGACGATGCGGAAGTCGGCCTCCGGCCAGGCCTTGTGAAGGTCCCAGGCGTTCTGGAGCGGCGTGCACATATCATAGCGGCCGTGGACGATGACACCCGGAATGCCCTTCAGCTTGTGGGCTTCCTCGAAGATCTGGCCCGGCCGCATCCAGCCTTCGTGGACGAAGTAGTGGTTCTCGATGCGGGCGAAGGCCAGCGCGAAGTCGTCGTCGATGAAGCCGGCGGTGACGTCCGGGTTGGGGAACAGCGTCAGCGTCGAGCCTTCCCACAGCGACCAGACGCGGGCGGCGGCCACCTGCACGGCGCGGTCGTCGGAGACCAGCCGGCGGCGGTAGGCGGCGATCAGGTCGTGGCGCTCGTCCTGCGGGATGTGCTCGCGGAAGGGCTCGAACTTCTCGGGATGGATCAGCGAGGCGCCGTATTGATAGAACCACTTCAGCTCGAAGTCGCGCAGGCCGAAGATGCCGCGCAGCACCAGCTCGGACACGCGCTCGGGGTGGGTCTCGGCATAGGCGAGCGCCAGCGTCGAGCCCCAGGAGCCGCCGAACACCAGCCACTTGTCGACGCCCACCATCTCGCGCAGGCGCTCGATGTCGGCGACGAGGTGCCAGGTGGTGTTGGCCTCCAGCGAGGCGTGCGGCGTCGAGCGGCCGCAGCCGCGCTGGTCGAACAGGATGACGTCGTACTTGTCGGAATCGAAGCAGCGGCGCTGGTTGGGCGAGCAGCCGCCGCCGGGACCGCCGTGCAGGAAGACGGCCGGCTTGCCGCCCTTGCGGCCGACGCGCTCCCAGTAGACCTGGTGGCCATCGCCGACGTCGAGCATGCCGGTCTCGAACGGCTCGATTTCGGGGTAGTAGGTGCGCAGATCGGTCATGTTCAGGCTCTCGGCAGCGGCCAGACGGGCGTGTCGTGGTCGGGATGCTGGTTGGAGACGATGTCGTCCGCAAAGTCGGCGCCCTCGAAGCCTTCGTCGGTGCGGACGCGCTTCAGCGTCGAAAGAGTTGTGGTGAAAGGCAGCTCGGCTTCGACGCCATACTGGACGGTCGGCGGCAGGGCGGCGGGGTCGTCGAAAGCGCCGGCGGCGATCGACGGCTCGCAACCGTCGGCCTCGTAGGTCAGCGGCGTGCCGCAATCGGCGCAGAAGCCGCGCGCTACATGGCCGGACGAGCGAAAGCGGCGGCGCTCGCCGCGCGTCCAGGTCAACGCACCCGGCAAGAGGGTGGCGAAGGGGGCGAAATAGCCGCCCACCGCCTTCTGGCACATGCGGCAGTGGCAGATCGACACCACGGCGACCTTGTCGCCGTCGCAGGAAAAGCGGACGGCGCCGCACTGGCAGCCGCCGGAGAGAATAGTCATGGCACGTCCTCCCGTTACCCTGTCCCTATCTCTTCACGTCCCAGGTGGTCTCGATCTCGCCGGTGTCCTTGTTCTTGCCGTCCTTCAACTCGATGCCCATGGCGGCCAGCTCGTCGCGGATGCGGTCGCTCTCGGCGAAGTTCCTTGCCTTGCGCGCCTCGAGGCGGGCGGCGATCAGGGCGTTCACACTGGCCTCGTCGATGTCGGCGGCCGGCCGGCGCGCCGCCCAGGCGGCGGCGCTGTCGTGGAAGAAGCCGAGGAGGCGCAGCGAGGCGGCAAGCGTCGCCGGATCGTGCTTGACGGCGTGCAGCTCGGCGATCGCCTTGGCGGTGTTGAGATCGTCGCTGAGCGCCTCGATCAGTCCGTCGGATGGCTGGCCGGGCGCCACGTCGGCGGCGACGGCATACCAGTCGTCGAGCGTCCGCCAGCCCTCCTCCAGACCGCGAACCGTAAAGTCGATCGGCTGGCGGTAGTGCGTCTTCAGCATGTTGAAGCGCAGCACTTCGCCGGGCCAGTCGTTCAACAGTTCGCGGATGGTGAAGAAGTTGCCGAGCGACTTCGACATCTTCTCGCCTTCCACTTGCAGGAAGCCGTTGTGCATGAAGATGTTGGCCATCACGTCCTTGTGGAAGGCGCAGCGCGACTGGGCGACCTCGTTCTCGTGGTGCGGGAAGACCAGATCGACGCCGCCGCCGTGGATGTCGAAGGTCTCGCCGAGGTGCTTCCAGCTCATGGCCGAGCATTCGATGTGCCAGCCGGGCCGCCCCCTGCCCCACGGGCTCGGCCAGCCGGGCTCGTCGTCGGCCGACGGCTTCCACAGCACGAAGTCCATGGGATCGCGCTTGTAGGGCGCCACCTCGACGCGGGCGCCGGCCAGCATGTCGTCGAGCGAGCGGCGGGCCAATCGGCCGTAGTCGGGCATGGAAGGCACGTGGAACAGCGCGTGGCCCTCGGCGACATAGGCGAAGCCGCCGGCGATCAGCCGCTCGATGATGGCGATCATCTCGGCGATATGCTCGGTGGCGCGCGGCGTCACGGTCGGCTTGAGGCAGCCGAGTTCGGTCACGTCCTTCTCGAACTGGGCGTAGGTGGTCTCGGTCAGATGGCGGATGGCCTCGACCGGCGGCACGCCGGGATAGTCGCGGGCGGCGCGGGCGTTGATCTTGTCGTCGACGTCGGTGATGTTGCGCACATAGGTCACGTGGTCCTCGCCGTAGAGGTGGCGCAGCAGGCGGAACAGCACGTCGAAGACGATCACCGGCCGGGCGTTGCCGATGTGGGCGAAGTCGTAGACGGTCGGGCCGCAGACGTACATGCGCACGTTGCGGGGGTCGATCGGCACGAAGTCATCCTTGCCGCGCGTCAGCGTGTTATAGAGCTTGAGTGCCAAATACCGTCTCCCCTTGCCATGGGCCTTGCGCAAAGCCATGCCACCGCCGGGCCGGGGGCCTGGTCATCCGTTCTGGTCTTTTGGGAAGATCGTGACAGGACGTCCGCGGCCGGCGTGAAGCTCAGCCACAAATAATGCTGGCGGTGATGATGTTGCGCGCGTCCCCGAACATGGCCGTCGATATGCCGTCAAATGCCCGGTGCCGTCAAGGGAAGCGATGAAAAAACGCCGCCCGGACCAGCCGGACGGCGCCTTGAACGCTTCGGATTTTCGTGAGCCTCACTTCAGCCAGTCGCCGCACTTCGGCGG
Source organism: Rhodobacterales bacterium Alpha_02 (assembly GCA_001603295.1). Lineage (GTDB taxonomy): Bacteria > Pseudomonadota > Alphaproteobacteria > Rhizobiales > Pleomorphomonadaceae > Pleomorphomonas. Next base: position 22,898 of record LUYO01000049.1, on the reverse strand, counting down.
CGGCGCGTCGCCCCAGGGCATGATGGGAACGCTGGAGGTGGAGTTCTTCGGGCTGCCCTCGATCAGCTTGTCGGAGTAGACGAGGTAGACGAGGACGTTGCGCTTGGCGTCGCAGCCGCGGACGATCTGCATCTTCTTGAAGAACAGCGAGCGGCGCTGTTTGTACATGTCGTCGCCCTGCTCGAACTTCTCCTTGAAGCTGATCGGGCCGATCTGCCGGCAGGCGAGCGAGATGTCGGAGGTCTCCTCGGCCACGCCGAACATGCCCTCGACGCCGCCCTTCTCCGGCAGCGTGAAATGGCAGGCGACGCCCTCCACCACGGGATCGTCGATGGCGTAGACGGCGAGCTTATGGTCGGGGGTCAGAAAGTGCCAGACCGTCGACCGCTTGAAGATCAGGTCGGGGTCGTCGCCGGCCGAGGCGAGCGAGGGGGCGAGGAGCGCGAGACCGAGCGCCAACGCGCCGGCCAGGGACCTAAAGGAATTGCGCATATGCAAGGCATCCCCGGATTGCGGCGGCCCGGATCGATGCCGGCCGCCATGACTTCAGACATATGGGAATGCGCCGCCGCCAGCCAAGGCCGCCTTCGTTATCGCAGAACGTCTTTGCCGATCGCCTCCGACAGAATTTGGCCGAGCACGACATACCCCTTCGTCGAGAAGTGGAGATTGTCGTCGGCGTAGATGTCGCAGGACTGGCGCTCGGCCAGCAGCGGACTTCGGTAGCGGCCGCAGGTGAAGGCATCGTCGTCAATCGCCACGGGATGGACGTTTTCAAATCGCGCCCCGAACGAGCGGATGGCGGTGTTCACCTCCAGCCTGTTGTCGTCGAGCGCATGAAAATCCTGGCCGCGCGGCGGAATGGTCAGCACGAAGACCGGCGTTTCCGGCCACATCGCTCGCAGTCGCCCGACAATGGCCTCGATGCCGGCGGCCACCGCACAGGCCGGCGTGCCGGCGGCGAGATCGTTGGTGCCGATCAACAGCGCCGCCGCCGAAGGCCGGAGGCCGCTCAGATCGGTATTCTGGAGTCGCCACAGCACGTTGGGCACCCGGTCGCCGCCCACCGCGAAATCGTAGACGACGGTGGCCGGAAAGGCAGCGGGCAGATCGGTGCGCCAGCCGGAGAACAGCGAGTCGCCGATCAGCACGACATCGGCCCGCTCGGGACGGGCGGTCTGCACCTTCAGCGTTTCCTTGAGACTGGGATAGATCAGCGTGCGCTGCGGCGTCAGCGTCAGATCGAGGGCGAGCGGATCGCAGGCCGGCTCGTAGGCCTCGGCCGCGCCGGCCAGCAGCAGGAGGAAGGCCACTATCGCCCGGATCGGCAGACGTCGCATCCGCGCTACCGATCGACGGCGGCCGACAGGCGCTCGCGCACCGCCGAAGCACCGATCAGCGGCAGGAGCGGCGCCAGTTCCGGCCCGTGATCGAGGCCGGTCAGCGCCTTGCGCAGCGGCAGGAACAACTCACGGCCCTTGCGGCCGGCCCTGGCTTTCAGCGCCGAGGTCCATTCGCGGAAGCTGTCGGCGGTCCACGGCTCCGGTGGCAGCACGGTCAGCGCGACGTCGAGGAAATCGCGGTCGGCGGCGTCGACCAGCGGCGTCACCGGGCCGGTGATCAGCTTCCACCAGTCGGCGGCGTCGGCGAGGCGCGTGCAGTTGCCCTTCACCGCCTGCCAGAAGGCCGGATGGGCGGGAATGCCGAGGTCGGTCAGCCGCTTCTGCACGCTGGCATAGTCGAGGCCGTGGACGATGCGGGCGTTGAGCGTCTTCAACTCGCTGGGATCGAAACGGGCGGCCGAGCGCGACACGGCGGCGAGATCGAAATCGGCGGCCAGTTCGGCCAGCGAGCCCACCTTCTCGACGGCGTGCGAGGTGCCGACGTTGACGGCCAGCGCCGCCACCGCCTCCGGCTCGTAGCCATCGGCCTGAAAGCTCCTCAGCGACAGCGAGCCGGTGCGCTTGGAAAAGCCCTCGCCGGTGGCGTCGGTCAGTAGGTTGTGATGCGCGAAGATCGGCACGGCGCCGTCGAGCGCCTGGAACAGGGCGATCTGGACGCCGGTGTTGGTGATGTGGTCGCCGCCGCGGATGATATGGGTGATGGAGGTATCGATATCGTCGACCACCGAGGTCAGCGTGTAGAGACAGGTGCCGTCGGCGCGGATCAGCACCGGGTCGGACAGCGAGGCGAGATCGACCGTCTCCTCGCCGCGGCAGAGGTCGTTCCAGTGGACGAGGTGGCGGCTCGGCGACAGCGGGTCCTTGTCGAAATTCGGCAGCAGGAAGCGCCAGTGCGGCTGCCGGCCCTCGGCCTCCAGACGGGCACGATCCGCCTCGGTCAGCTTCAGCGCCGCCCGGTCGTAGACCGGCGGCAGGTGGCGGGCCAGCCGGCGCTTGCGGGCGTATTCCAGTTCCTCGGCTGTCTCGTAGCAGGGATAGAGCAGCCCCTTGGCGATAAGGTGAGCCTTGGCCGCTGCGTAGCGGTCGAGCCGGTCCGACTGGCGGAACGAAGCGTGCGGCTTGATGCCGAGCCACGACAGGTCGGCAACGATGTTGGCCGCGTATTCCTCGGTCGATCGGGCGCGGTCGGTGTCGTCGAAGCGCAGGATGAAATGGCCGCCGGTCTTCAACGCGAACAACCAGTTGAACAGCGCCGGACGGGCGTTGCCGATGTGGAGATTGCCGGTGGGGGATGGGGCGAAGCGGACGACGGTGTTCATGATCGAGGTTCTAACCGAGACCGGATGCGAATGTCAGAGGGCTTTTCGGGGGACTTTTGAGATTGAACGGCCGAGCGGCGCGACTGTTGCCGCCTCATGCCTTGCGCACCCAGCGCCCCTCCCCGTCCTGCTGCCAGTAGGTGACGTCGAGCCCGCGCTCCTTCAGCCTCTTCCAGGCGGCACGGGCGTCGGTGAGCGCCGCCTCGTCGGTGCCGTCGAAGATCAGCACCAGGCGCTGGTAGCGTTCGGCGTCGTCGGGCGGCGGCGCCCGGTCGACGAGGAAACGGACGGTGGCGTCGTTGGGGGTTTCCGGCCCGGCGGCGAGATAGACCGGTTGCAGTTCCGCATAGCCGTCGGCGGCCGTGCCGTGCGGCAGGAAGGCGGCATCGTCGAAGGTCCAGAGATGGCTGTCGAGGGCAGCGAGCCGCTCCGGCGTTCCCGCCTCCACCACGACGCGCCAGCCGCGCTCGACCGACTTCTGCAGCAGCACCGGCAGGATGCGTTCGAGCGGCTGGCCGTCGAGATGGTAGAACAGGGCTTCGGTCAACGTCGCACCCCTTGCGGCAGGTCATCCTCCGCTTTCACGGAGGATGACGACTTAGACTTGCTCTTCGCCCTCAGCTCTCGAATCGGTTGCGCACCAGACGGTCGAGCAGACGCACGCCGTAGCCCGAGGCCCAGGCCCGGTTGATGTCGGTCTCCGGGCTCGACATGGCGGTGCCGGCGATATCGAGATGCGCCCAGGGCGTGTCGCCGACGAAGCGCCGCAGGAACTGCGCCGCGGTGATCGAGCCGGCGTTGCGGCCGCCGGAGTTCTTCATGTCGGCGAAGCGGCTGTCGATCAGCTTGTCGTACTCCGGCCCCATCGGCATCCGCCACAGGCGCTCGCCGGTGTCCTCGCCGGCCTTGACGAGATCGGCGGCAAGCTGGTCGTCGCTGGCGAACAGGCCGGCCATCTGCGCGCCGAGCGCCACCACGATGGCGCCGGTCAGCGTGGCGAGGTCGATCATGAAGGCCGGCTTGAAGCGATCCTCGGCATAGACCAGCACGTCGGCGAGCACCAGGCGGCCCTCGGCGTCGGTGTTGACCACCTCGATGGTCTGGCCGGACAGCGAGGTCAGGATGTCGCCGGGGCGATAGGAGGCGCCGTCCGGCATGTTCTCGACGATGCCGAGCAGGCCGACGGCGTTGACCTTGGCCTTGCGGCCGGCCAGCGCCTTGAACAGGCCGGTGACGGCGGCCGCGCCGCCCATGTCGGCCTTCATGTCCTCCATACCGCCGGCTGGCTTGATGGAGATGCCGCCCGAATCGAAGACGAGTCCCTTGCCGATGAACACGGCCGGCCGGTCGCCGTCCTTGCCGCCGTTCCAGCGCATGACGACGAGGCGCGGCGGCCGGGCCGACCCTTGCGCCACCGCGAGCAGCGCGCCCATGCCGATCTTGCGGAGGTCCTTCTCGCCCAGCACCTCGACGTCGACGCCGAGCTTCTTCAGCTTCTCGGCCTCGGCGACGAATTCCTGCGGCCCAAGCGCATTGGGCGCCTCATGGACGAGGTCGCGGGCGAGCAGCACGCCGTCGGCCACCGGCTCGACCTCGGCCCAGGCCTTCTTCAGCTTGCCAGCCTGCTCGGCGACGATGGTGACGGCGACCGGCGCCGCCGCGTCGTCCTTCTTTTTCGTCTTGTACTTGTCGAACTCGTAGGCGCGCAGGCTGAGGCCGAGCAGGAACTCGGCGCCGCGCTCGGGCGACAGCGGCCCGTCGGCGCCTTCGAGCACCACCGTCGCCGCCTTGACCTTCAGGTCCTTCAGCTTGCCGTAGACCTGGCCGCCCAGCCGCAGCGCCGCCTTGTCATCGAACTCGGCGGACGGGCCTGTGCCGGCGAGGATCAGGCGGCCAGCATCGAGGCCGACCGGCGCCAGGACGTCGAGGAAGGCGCCGGCCTTGCCGGAGAAGCCGGTGGCCGCCACGGCGCGGTCGAGGCCGCCAACCAGCCGATCGAGCACGCCCTTGCCGAGCGGGCCGGCCCGGTTGTCCGGATCGACGAGCACCACCAGCACCGGGGCGTCGGTCTCAAGCGTCTTGGAAAAGGAAAGAGAGGAAAGAGCGGCCATGATTTCATCCTGATTGCCGTGCACCCCTCGGCGGGCGCGATCCGGACATATCGGCCGAATGTGGCGCTTGATGCGTGAGAGAGCAAGACGGGAGTTGCATGTGAGCGATGTCGCCGCCGGGAGGCTGCAAGAACAACGCAAAAATTTACCCTTTCCGGGAAGGAAGGATTCACTATAGCCCTGATAGCCTCATTCGCCTGCCATCGGCAGGTTCAACAGGGTTCACGATGCGGCGTTTCGGTACCTATCTCTTCTTGCGTACGCTCTACGCCTGCATCGGCGTGATGCTGACGCTCGCCGGCATCGCCTGGGTGACGCAGGCGCTGCGCCGCTTCGACCTGGTTACCGCCAAGGGGCAGGCAATCGCCGTCTATCTCGGCCTCACCTTGCTGTCGATGCCGCAACTGCTCGGCATAGTGGCGCCTTTCGCGCTGGTGGTGGCGCTGGTCATCGTGCTGCAACGCCTTCAGGCGGAAAGCGGCATCGTGGCGATCACGGCGGCCGGCGTGTCGCCGCGGCGCCTCGCCCTGCCCTTCGTCGGCGCCGCGCTGACCGTCGCGACCTTCATCGGCGTGCTGGCCTTCTGGGTCGGTCCCGGCGCCTCGCGCGTCATGTACGACATGATGCAGACCGTCCGGGCCGACGTCGTCGCCAACGTCATCCAGCCCGGCCGCTTCACCTCGATCGACGCCGGCCTTACCTTCCATATCCGAAACCGCGACGGCGACGGCTCGCTCCTCGACCTATTCATCCTCGACGACCGCAGCCCGGAGTTCTCCTATACCTATTCGGCCAAGCGCGGCCGCGTCGCCCAGGTGATGGACCGGCCGATGATCGTCATGGAGCAGGGAACCGTCGAGCGGAAGGCCAAGGGCAGCGGCGCCAACACCTTCGTCACCTTCGGCTCCTACGCCTTCGACCTCAGCCAGCTGACGGCCAAGGCCGGCGAGTCCAGCTACGGTCTCTCCGAACGGTCGCTGGGCGAGCTGGTCGCCCTTGGCAGGACCGACGACGATCCGCGGATCGCGCCGGAGATCATGAACCGCATCGCCGAACCGATCTATCCCCTTGCCCAGACGCTCGTCGTGTTTCTGTTCCTCGGCTTCCCGACCAGCAACCGACGCGGCCAGACGCTGCCGGTGACGCTGGCGCTCATCGCCGGCTCGCTGGTGCGCGTGCTCGGCTTCGCGGTGATAGCCGTCCTCAAGGGAACGCCGGAGATCTCCATCCTGGCAGTAGCGGCGCCGACGCTGCTGACTCTGCTGTTCGCCGCCATGATCGTCGCCGGCATCCATCCTGTGGTCTCCACCAGCTTCGCCGATCAGCTCATTGAGCGGCTGCGCCGGTCCGTGGCCGCCCGACGCGAGGCACAGCCATGATCGGCCGGTCGCTCGGCACCTATTTCACGCTGCGTTTCGCCGTGTGGATCCTCGGCATGTTCACCGGCATCTTTCTCCTGGTGTTCCTGATCGACTCCATCGAGCTGCTGCGTTCGACCGGCAGCCGAGACGACGTCTCGGCGCTTCTCGTCATGGCCGCCTCGGCCTTGCGCGTACCGGCACTGATGGAACAGGTGCTGCCGTTCGCCGTGCTGCTCGGCTCGATCGCCGCCTTTGTCACGCTGTCGCGCGGCTCGGAGCTGATGATCGTGCGGGCGGCCGGACTGTCGGTCTGGCAGTTCACGCTGCCCGCCCTCGTCTTCGCCCTGCTGCTGGGGGTGGCCGCCACCACCATCTACAATCCGCTCGCCACCTACGCCCGCAACCTCTCGGCCGACATTCTGGTCGGCTCGCGGGCCAGCGTCATGACGACGCTGCTGTCGGGCGCGGCGACGCCGAGCTGGACGCGGATGCGCGCCGACGACGGCGACGCGGTGCTGCATACCGAAGGCGTTTCGGACGGCGGCCGCACCATCCAGCAGCCGGTGTTCTGGGTGTTCGGCGCCGACGGCATGCTGGCGCGGCGAATCGAGGCGCGGGTCGGCCAGCTCGAGCCCGGCCGCTGGCTGCTCTCCGACGTAACGACGACCGAAAGCAGCGGTGTTCCCGTGCATCGCGACACCGATTTCCTGCCGACGACGCTGACCGCCGAACAGGTGGCCGGCGGCCTCGGCTCACCCGACAGCATCTCGTTCTGGCAGTTGCCGCAAGCCATCGCCCAGGCGCGCAGTTCGTCGCTGCCGGCGAACAGATTCAGCCTTCAGTATCAATCGCTACTGGCCCGTCCGCTGCTCCTGGCATCGATGGTTCTCATTGCTGCAACAGTGTCGCTGGGATTTGCGAGATACGGCGGGGGCGAGAAGATGATTCTCGGTGGCGTCGTCGCTGGCTTCGTGCTTTATGTCGTCATCGAGGTTGCCCGTTCGTTGGGGCGCGAGGGGCTGGTGTCGCCGATGCTCGCCGCATGGGCGCCCTCAATCGTAGCGATCCTTCTGGGTTCCACGGTTCTGTTGTTCCGCGAGGATGGGTGAGCGTGCGTAGATCTGTCGTATCGCAGGCATCGGAGCCGAGGACCGCCGTGCGCCTTCTGTGCGGCGTGGCGGTGACGATTCTCGTCTTCCTGCCGTCCGGCGCCCTGGCCCAGTTCCTCAATGACACCTCGCTGACCGGCATGATCAGCGGCGCCAAGACGCCGAATCCCGACGCCAAGATGATGGTCGAGGCCGACACGGTGGCCTACGACATGGACGCCGATTCGATCACCGCCACCGGCCGCGTCGTCATCTACTATCTCGACCACGTGGTGGTGGCTGACGAGGTCAACGTCAACCGCAAGACCCGCAAAGTGACGGCGATCGGCCATGTCGAGATGACCGATCCGACCGGCAACGTCGTCCGCGGCGACAGCATCGACCTCGACGACGATCTCGCCAACGGCGTCGTCGAGGGCCTCGAACTCGTCACCTCCGAGCGGATCGCCTTCACCGCACGCAACGCCACGCGGACGGACGGCGACGTCACCACCTTCAACGAGGGCGTCTACCTTCCCTGCGTCGACTGCAACGGCGTGAAGGGCAAGAAGCCGATCTGGCAGATCCGGGCGAACCGCATCCTTCACAAGCAGAAGGACCAGACGATCGTCTTCGAGAACGCCACATTCGAATTCCTCGGCGTGCCGCTCGCCTGGGTGCCGGTGCTGTCGCAGCCCGACCCGTCGGTGCAGCAGAAGACCGGCGTGCTGATGCCGAGCGTCAAGAGGAGCAAGACGCTCGGCTATTCGGTGTCGGTGCCCTATTACGTGGCGCTCGATCCGAGCTACGGCCTGACGCTGACGCCCTCCGTCTATTCGCGCCAGGGCCTGCTGTTCTCTGCCGAGTGGCGGCAGCGCCTCGACAGCGGCCAGTATTCGGTGACGCTGTCCGGCATCCACCAGAACGATCGCGACGCCTTCTCCGGCACCTCCGGCGACGAGTTGTGGCGCGGCTCGGTGGAATCGTCCGGCAGCTTCACCATCAACCAGCACTGGTCCTGGGGCTGGAACGTCGCGGTGGCCAGCGATACCACCTTCATGAAAGATTATGATCGCAAGTCCGGCAACTCGGACGTGGCGGTCAACAACCTGTACCTGACGGGCGTCCGCGACCGCAATCGCTTCGATATGGCGGCCTATGGCTTCTTCGTGCAGCAGGACGATGAGCAGACACCAATCTTCGCCCAGGACCACGACCTCCAGGAGAAGCAGCCCTACGTCTATCCGGTGATCGACCACAAGATCTACGCCAAGGATCCGATCTGGGGCGGCGAGGCATCGCTGACCACCAATTTCACCAACATCACCCGGACCAAGGACGATATCTACCAGATCGACATGAACGGCAACGGTGTCTTCGATGCGGGTGACAAGACCCGTACCCGCGCCGCGGCCGGCACTTTCGATCGTCTCAGCATCGACGCCATGTGGCGGCGGCGGATGATCGACCAGACCGGCGGCGCGCTGACGCCGTTCCTGTATTTCCGTGGCGACGCCATCTTCTCGGACCCGCACAACAGCAGCGTGCTGCCGGAAACGTCGAGCGGGCTTTTCGGGCGGGCCATGCCGGCGGCCGGCCTCGAATACAGCTATCCGGTGGCGATCACCTCGCCCATCGGCAACCAGATCATCGAGCCGATCGCCCAGCTGATCGTCCGTCCCAACGAAACGGAAGCCACCTACATCCCCAACGAGGATGCGCAGAGCCTCGTCTTCGACGCCAACAGCCTGTTCGACTACGACAAGTTCTCCGGCTACGACCGCGTCGAGGGCGGCACGCGCGCCAATATCGGCGTCCGCTACTCCGGCTCGTTCAGCCATGGCTTCGGCGTCAGCGGCACCTTCGGCCAGTCGTTCCAGCTCGCCGGCGTCAACTCCTTCGCCAAGGCGACCAGCTACGACACCGGCTCCTATTCCGGCCTCGAGTCCGACGCTTCCGACTATGTCGCCGGCCTCAGCCTCAGTACCAAGACCGGTTTCCTGGCCAGCAGCGGCGTTCGCTTCGACAACGACAACTTCGAGGTCAACCGCTTCGACACCCAGATCCTCGGCATCGGCGGACCGCTGACGGCGGCGCTGACCTATGCCTACATTCGCGAGCAGCCCGACCTCGGCATCAACGACGATCGCTCCGAGTTGCAGGCGGCGGCCAGCCTTCGCCTCAGCGAGAACTGGCGCGTGTTCGGCTCCAGCCGCTACGATCTCATCAACGACGAGTTCGTCCGGCATGCCCTCGGCCTTGCCTACGACTCGGAGGAGTTCTCGCTGTCCTTCTCCTACTCGAACGACCTGACCACCACGCCCAGCGATCAGACCTTCTATCTCCGGGCCGGCTTCCGGACGCTCGGCGAGGTCGGCAGTTCGGTCGGTCTTGCCAAATAGCGGCGACCGTCGCCGTTCCACGCCCCCCACGCGGACCATCGACTTGACAAATTCCATCGCTAGATGCTTCCCAAGGTTCAAATACCAGAGGGCGGAGATGGCCAACATGCTTCATATCGGGACGATCGCGAGAACCGTGCGCGGCACGCTGACGGCAACGGCCCTCGCCGCCGCCCTGCTGTCGCCGGCCGGCACCGCCTTCATCGGCTCCGCCAGGGCGGAGAGCATCATCAAGGTGGTGGTCAACGACGACGCCATCACCTCGATGGACATCCAGTCGCGGGCCCGCCTGTTGCAGCTCGCCATGCATCTCGCGCCCGGCCCGGCCGCCAAGGCGGCCCAGGACGAGCTGATCGACGAGCGGCTGCGCGTCCAGGAGGGCAACCGTCGCGGCGTCGTGGTCAGCGAGGACGCGGTGACCGCCGCGGTGACCAGCATCGCCGAGCGCTCCAAGATGACGCTGCCGCAGTTCGAGCGGGCGCTGGGCCAGGGTGGCGTGCCGATCAAGACCTTCAAGGACCGCATCCGCGCCCAGATGGTCTGGGGACGCATCGTGCGCGCCAAGATCCAGCAGGACATCAAGACGGAGTCGGCCGACCTCATCCAGCAGATGCGCAACCGCGAAAAGAACGCCAACGCGGTCACCGCCAGCGACTACATGCTCCAGCGCGTGGTGTTCGCCGTGCAGCGGAGCGCCTCGGCGGCCGACGTCAACCGCCGCAAGGCCGAGGCCGAGGCGTTGCGCAGCAAGTTCCGCAGTTGCGACGAAGGGCTGAAGTTCGCCAAAAGTCTCCGCGAAGTGGCGGTGATCAACGTCGGCCGCAAGCTGGCCAGCGAGGTGCCGCCCGGCCTGAAGGACGAGCTTGAGAAGACCGCCGAAGGCCGCTTGACGTCGCCGCAGCGCTCCGACCTCGGCTTCGAGATGTACGCCATCTGCAGCAAGATCGCGGTGACCGGCGAAGCCGCCGTCACGGCCGGCCTCGACGCCGAGGCCCTCGACAAGCGCGGCGAGGAAACCTCGAAGAAGCTGACGCAGGAACTGAGGCAAAAAGCCAACATCATCTACCGCTGACCATGCCGGACAGTTCCGCCGCCATGCCCGGTCTTCCCCTTGCCCTGTCGGTCGGCGAGCCGGCCGGCATCGGCGCGGAAATCATTGGCCGGGCCTGGACGCTTCGGCATGAGAAGGCGCTGCCGCCGTTCTACGCAGTCGCCGATCCGGCCTTCCTCGCCAGCCGCCTCGCTCGCCTTGGCATCGATGTGCCTGTTGTCGCGGCGGCGCCCGAGACGGTGGCCGGCGTGTTCGCCGAGGCGCTGCCGGTGTTCGACCTCGGCCATCAGGTCGAGGACCGGCCGGGCGAATTGTCCGGTGCTACGGCGGCAGCCACGGTTGCCGCCATCGAAACGGCGGTCCGCCACGTACGCGACGGCCGCGCCGCCGGTCTCGTCACGGCGCCGATCCAGAAATCCAGCCTCTATGCCGCCGGCTTCAAGTTTCCCGGCCACACCGAGTTCCTCGGCGACCTCGCCCGGCAGCTGTGGCCGGGCGCGCCGCACGAGCCGGTGATGATGCTGGCCGGCCCGCAGCTCGCCACCGTGCCGGTCACCGTGCATATCGCCTTGCGCGAGGTGCCGGAGGTGCTGACCGAGGAGATGATCGTCGCCACCGGCCGCATCGTCGATCGCGAGATGAAGGCGAAGTTCGGCCTCGCCCGGCCGCGCCTCGCCGTCGCCGGCCTCAACCCGCACGCCGGCGAGGATGGCGGCATGGGCCGCGAGGACATCGACATCGTGGCACCGGCCGTCGCCCGGCTCCGCGCGGAGAGCATCGAGGCGCGCGGGCCGCTGCCCTCCGACACGCTGTTCCACGCCGCCGCCCGCCAGACTTATGACGTGGTGCTCGCCATGTATCACGACCAGGCGCTTATCCCGGTGAAGACCATCGCCTTCGACGAGACGGTCAACGTGACGCTTGGCCTGCCGTTCGTCCGCACGTCGCCCGATCACGGCACGGCGCTCGACATCGCCGGCAAGGGCATCGCCGATCCGTCGAGCCTGATCGCCGCCATTCGCATGGCCGGTCGCATGGCGGGCAACGGGGCCGGCGCATGAGCCAGATCGACGACCTGCCGCCGCTGCGCGAGGTGATCGAGCGGCACGGCCTCTCGGCGCTGAAAAGCCTCGGACAGAACTTCCTGCTCGATCTCAACCTGACCGCCCGCATTGCCCGCGCCGCCGGCGATCTCGCCGGCCGCAGCGTCGTCGAGATCGGGCCGGGGCCGGGCGGCCTGACGCGCGCCATTCTGGCGGCCGGCGCCGCCCACGTGCACGTCGTCGAGCGCGACCGGCGGGCGATTGCCGCTCTCGAAGAGATCGCCGCCCACTATCCCGGCCGTCTCAGCATCACCGAGGGCGATGCGCTGGCCCTCGACACCGCGTCGCTCGGCGACGCGCCGCCGGTAATCATCGCCAACCTGCCCTACAACATCGCGACGCCACTCTTGACCGGCTGGCTCAGCCCGGCAAGCTGGCCGCCGCGCTGGACGGCGATGGTGCTGATGTTCCAGAAGGAAGTGGCCGACCGCATCACGGCGGAAGCCGGCGACGACGCCTATGGACGGCTCGGCGTGCTGTGCGGCTGGCGCAGCCAGGCGACGCAGATGTTCGACATCTCGCCCAAGGCCTTCGTGCCGCCGCCCAAGGTAACGTCGACGGTGGTGCATTTCACGCCGCGGCCCGAACCCCTGCCCTGCGCCCTCGCCGATCTCGAGGCGGTCACCGCCGCCGCCTTCGGCCAGCGCCGCAAGATGCTGAGGCAGAGTCTGAAGGCGCTCGGCGTCGATCCGCTCGCCCTGTGCGCGGCGACCGGCATCGAGCCGACCGCCCGCGCCGAGACCATTCCGGTCAAGGGCTTCGTCGATCTCGCCAACGTCTGGAAGGCAATGCGCTAGAGCAATTCCAGCAAAAGCGGGAACCGGTTTTGCGTCTGGAATTGCGTCCAAACAAAGAGATAGAGCATTTCCGGTGAACCGGATTTCACCGGAAATGCTCTAGTCCATCTGGTGCGCGCGAGAGTTCGGCCATTCCGGAAACCCCGTTCTGCCGAGATCGCCCAAGGCAGAGGATATCAACGCCACGCCGGTACAGGCGCCTTCCAGACGAAAAGGCCCCGGCGGCGATGCGCTGCCGGGGCTTTTCTCGTTTGTGCGGGCTAACTCACTCGGCGGCGAGGAAGTCGCCCACTTCCAGGAGCACAAACTCGTTGTCGTCGGCCTTGTCGGCGGCACGGCCGGCCGAGAACGGCAGGTTGTTGTCGTTGCCGACGATGATGTGCGTGGCGTCGACCACGTCGACGTTCTCGATGGTGACGAAGGGCATGGTGTAGACGCCGTTCACCGTGCCCTGCTTCGCCTTGCCGTCGGGGTCGGCGATGTCGAGGAGATCGATGTAGCCGATCTTGCGCACCGGCTTGCCGACGTTGTCGTCGCCGAAAGCGATCTTGTAGACGCGCTTGTGCTTGGCCGGCTTGTCGAAGCAGGTCGGCTCCGGCTTGGCCGGGTCGGTGCATGCCTTGTCGGGGAGGCCGGCGCCGCCATCTCGCTCAATCACCAGCGCCGTGGCGTCGTCGATCATGTTGAAGTCGCCGATGTTGGTGCCGGCGCCCGAGAAGGAATAGAGCCAGGAACGGCCGGTCCAGGCCTTCTGCGCCACGTCGAACTCGATGATACGGGTGGCGGAGGTGCCGTCCGCTTCCTCGAACTTGCCGTCGCCGAGGTAGAGCGGGCCTTCCAAGAGCGCGTAGAGCTTGCTGCCGTCCTTGGACTGGGCGAGGCCCTCGAAGCCATTGGAGCGGCGGAGATTGTAGGCCGGCAGCGGCTTGGTCGGATCGGCTGGCAGCGACAGCGTCGGGTTGTCCGGCGACAGCACCGGCTTGCCGTCGACAACGGTCGGCACGACGTCGGTCAGCTTGCCGTCGGCGGCGACGTGGATCAGGTAGGGACCGAGTTCGTCGCCGATCCAGAAACCGTCCGCCACCGGCTGGATCGACTCGATGTCGAAGTCGGCGCCGGTGAGGTAGCGCTTGTCGGCGCCTTCGAGGACGATCGGGAAGGGCGCCACCTTGTCGGGATCGGACAGAAACACCGTCGCGAGACGATCGACCGTGCCGGCCGCCCAGTCGAACTTGACGTGGTGCAGCATCAGCGCCGCGTCGGTCGAGTTGGTCTTGCTGCCGAAGCCGTTGTCGCTGAGCGTCCAGAAGCTGCCATCGGCCATCGCCTTGATGCCCGAGAAGCCCTGCACGGCCTGGCCGTCGAACGGCAGGCCGAGGCCGGTCGAGCGGACACCATCGAGACCCGGCACCGAGCCGAGCGCCGTGGCGCGCTTGCGATCGGGCGTCGTGAACTTGCCGGCCTGCTTGAGGAATTCCGGCGCATCGGCCGGCGCGGCGATCACCGAGTTGGCGGGCAGCACAGCCTGCGACACCAGCGTCGCCTTGAAGGCGGTTTCATCGGCGCTGGCCAGAGTGGAGGAAATGACGAGGGCGACGGACGCCAAAAGCAAGGTCTTCATTGGGCTCACCTGATAGGGAGTTGGCAAAGCCCTGTCTTGGTAGGAAACGCCGGTGTCAGTTGGTTGACGCCGCGATGACGCTTCGATGATGTCTCACCGCGCCTGCCGCCGGCCACTTTCGCCGATTAAGCCGGCGACGCAGGTCGAGACTGTCGTATCCGGCCGAGGTTCTGCGCGCCCGCCGGAGTAGCGTCGGAATCGGCTAATCCTTTGGTCTATATGTAGAGCGACGTGGTTGCCGGCCGGGCCGGTTCTACAGCGAGAACCCGGCGAACAAAGCCGGCTTCCCGCCCTGGCTGTGCGGCCGTGCCGGTCAATATACGCCACCCGCGCCGCCCGGCCGCCGCAGGTCAACGCTCGAAAAACCGGCGACGGGCTCCTTGAAAAGCCCGACAAGTACAGCGGCGTTACACAGCATCTCCGTCCCGACGGACAATATGCTTGAGTTCATCCCCGCTATACATAAACATCCCACACCACCGAACTTGATCCGCATCGTTTCGATCCAAGCTGAAATAAATCACCTCAGCAAGAATCTTCTGTCTTTGGCAGTCGCTGCAGTCGAATGCTCAAGTTCGAGGCTCGAATAAACGGCGGATTAACCCACCAAGGGCTGAAATCACCACCGACAAATTGCATGCGCGGTTCAGCCGGGGCGCTGGGCTGGACGAATTGCTTCGGGGAGAGAGACATGCGCAGAACGATCGGTAAGCTCGCGTCGCGGGTCTGGCGGCTTGGCATATCCGGCAAGATTGTCTTCGGCTTCATGGTAGCGCTAACGTTAATGGCAGTCATCGCCGGCGTGGCGCTCCGGACCTTCTCCCAGTCGAACGGCGTGGTGACCGACCTGGCCGTCCGCAATCTCGAGGTCAGCGTCGCCAACGACATCCAGGCGAAATTCCTGGAGTATCGCCGCCTCAGCCGCGAGCTGATCTACACCTCGTTGCCCGGCACGGCCGAAGCGACCGACAAGCAAGCCGAACTGCTGCGCGCCGCCATCGCCGACGGCCTCGGCAAGATTTCCGACTTCGGCCAGCGCGACACGCTGAAGGAGCTGGGCCTCGACTTCGAGTCCTACGCCACCGAGCTTGCCCGCATCGGCGCCGAGAAGGCGAAGATGTCGGCGCTGCGCGTCCAGTCGATGGAGCCGGCGATCGCCGCGGTTCAGAAGGGCCTGGAGGACGTCGCCGCCATCGCGCTCGCTACCAGCGACGCCGGGACGCGCGACACCGTCAACGAGATCCTGCGGCTGGTGCTTCAGGTGCAGAACCAGGTGAACGTCGCCCTGGCCAGCCTCGACGACGATACCTATCAGGCAGCGCTCGACACGCTGATGACCGCCGACACCTGGATCGACTCGTCGGCCAAGACCGGTCCCAAGGAATTGCGCTCGACTTTCGCCGAGCTGCGCGACAAGGCGAAGCAGTACGAATCCGACTTCACGACCATCCAGTCGGCCAGCGCGCAGAACATCAAGGACGTCGCGGCGCTCAACGACCGGGTCGCCGCCATCAACGACACGCTCAACGCCTTCATGGGCGTCGCCAACACGAGCCAGGCGGCGTTGCAGGCCAAATCCGAGCGGATGCTGGCGTCGTCGGAAACCATGCTGTGGGGCATCTCGGCCGGCGGCCTCGTCCTCGGCATCGTGCTGGCCCTACTGCTGGGGCGCGGCATCTCGCGGCCGATCGTGTCGATCACCCGTGCCATGCAGCGCCTTTCGGCCGGCGATCTCGCGGTGTCTGTCCCCGGCCTCGGCCGCAGCGACGAAGTCGGCACCATGGCGGCGACGCTCGACGTGTTCAAGGCGGGATTGCAGGAGAACGAGCGGCTGCGCGTCGAGCAGGAGCACGCCAAGGCGGTGACGGAGGAGCGTCGCCGCGGCGAGATGAGCCAGCTTGCCGACGCCTTCGAGATGGCGGTCGGCGGCGTTGTGCAGTCAGTGGTCACCGCCTCGTCGCAACTGCAGCTCGCCGCGAGATCGATGACCTCGGCCACCGAGGAGGTGTCGGGGCAGTCGGTCACCGTGGCCAGCGCCGCCGAGGAAGCCTCTACCAACGTCGAGACCGTCGCCGCCTCGGCCGAGGAGTTGGCCTCGTCAATCGCCGAGATCAAGCGGCAGGCCGACGAGAGCACCCGCGTCGCCTCGCGCGCCGCCAGCGATGCCCAGGCCACCGCCAATCGCGTGCGCGATCTGGCCGAAAGCGCCAACCGCATCGGCGAAGTGGTCAACCTGATCGACAACATCGCAAGCCAGACCAACCTGCTCGCCCTCAACGCGACGATCGAGGCAGCCCGCGCCGGCGAGGCCGGCAAGGGCTTTGCCGTCGTCGCCGCCGAGGTGAAGCAGCTCGCCGACCAGACGTCGAAGGCGACGTCGCAGATCTCCCGGCAGATCGGCGAGATCCAGTCGTCGACGCAGTCGTCGGCCGAGGCGATCGTCGGCATCACCTCGATCATCGAGCAACTGAACGCCATCGCCTCGTCGATCGCCGCCGCCGTCGACCAGCAGGGCGCCGCCACCAACGAGATCGCCCGCAACGTCAGCCAGGCGTCGGCCGGCACGCATCAGGTGTCGCAGAACATCGTCGGCATCACCCAGGCGGCGACGGAATCGTCCAGCGCGGCGACGCAGGTGCTGGCCTCGGCCGACGATCTCGCCCGGCAGTCGGACACGCTACGCGACGAACTCGGCCGTTTCCTCGCGTCGGTGCGCAGCGCCTGACGGCCGGTTTCCGTACGAAATGAACGGCGGTCTCCAAGGAGGCCGCCGTTTTCTTTCGTCTCACTCCAGGCGCTTGCGGAACAGCCAGCCGGCCAACGGCAGCATCACGCAGGCGATCAGCGCCATCGGTATGGTCTCGGCGATGATCTCGGTGACCGGAATGCTCTTCAGGAACACGCCGCGCACGATCACCAGGAAGTAGCGCAGCGGGTCGGCGTAGGTGAGCAACTGCAGCCACTCTGGCATATTGGCGATCGGCGTCGCCAGCCCCGACAGCAGCATGGCCGGCACCAGGAACAGGAAGGCGCCGAGGATGGCCTGCTGCTGCGTCGCCGCCAGCGCCGACACGAACAGCCCGACACCGATCAGCGAGATCAGGTAGACGAAGGCGGCGGCGTAGAGGGCGAGGATCGAGCCGCGTAGCGGTATGCCGAAGATGTAGACCGAGGCCAGCACGAACAGCGTGATGTGGAAGAAGCCGATCAGGATCGGCGGGATCACCTTGCCGGTGAGGATTTCGTGGGTGCGCAGCGGCGACACCATCAGCTGGTCGAAGGTGCCAAGCTCGCGCTCGCGGGCGATGGAGAGCGCCGTCACCAGCAGACCGACCAGCATGGCGATCGAGGCGACGAGGCCCGGCACCATGAACCAGGTGAATTCGAGATTGGGATTGAACCAGTTGCGCGTCACCGTACCGACGCGCAGCGACGCCAGCCGCTGGCCGGCCGGCGTATCGGCCGCCAGGCCGGCGGCGATCGACGAGATGTAGCTGGCGACGATCTGCGAGGCGTTGGAGCGCCGGCCGTCGAGGATGACGGCGAGTTCGGCGGTGGCTCCGGCCTCGATCGCCCGCGAGAAGTCGGGGCCGATCTCGATGGCGGCGATCACCCGCTCGCGGTCGATCGCCTCGCGCAGCTCTGCCGGGTCGTCGGTTCGCCGCACCGAGCGGAACTGCGGCGACGCCTCGATGCGGCTGATCAGCTCGGCGCCCCAGCGGCCGCTGTCGCGGTCGAGCGCCAGCACGTCGATGTTGCGGACCTCCAGCGTCGCCGCGTAGGAGAACACGAGGAGTTGCAGCACCGGCGGCGCGATCAGGATGATCCGGCTCTTGGGATCACGGAAGAGAGCCAGGAACTCCTTCCGGACCAGGGCGAGGAGGCGCGTCAGGCCCATGTCAGGCGATCCTCTTGGCGGTCTTGCGGATGGCAATGGCGAAGAGAGCCAGCCCGAAGCCGATCAGGATCAGCATCGAGCGCAGGAACATCGGCCAGATGTCGCCGGCCAGGAACACCGATTGCAGGCTGGGGATCAGGTAGCGGGCCGGCACGATCATCGTGATGTACTGGATCGGCAGCGGCATCGAGTTGATCTCGAAGATGAAGCCGGACAACAGGAAGCTCGGCAGGAAGCCGGACAGCAAGGCCACCTGCGAGGCGAGGAACTGGTTCTTGGTAACCGCCGAGATCAGCAGGCCCTGCCCCAGCGCCGGCATCAGGAAGGCGGCGGACAGCGCGTAGAGCGCGCCGACCGATCCCCGGAACGGCACGCCGAACAGGAACACCGCGAGGCCGACGCAGAGGCTCATCGAGGCGAGCCCGAGCAGGAAATAGGGCACGATCTTGCCGGCCAGGAGTTCCCAGGCGGTGACCGGCGTCGCCATCATCGCCTCCATGGTGCCGCGCTCCCACTCGCGGGCGACCACCATCGAGGTGAGCAGCGTGCCGACCAGCGTCATGACGATGGCGATCGAGCCCGGCACCAGGAAGTTACGGCTCTTGAGTTCCGGATTGAACCAGAAGCGCTGCTCGACGCTGAGCGGCATGGCGTTCAGCGCCTGCTCGGCCGCCCGCTGCGCCTCCCAGGTGGAGACGGTGCCGGACGTGTAGCCCTGCACGAAGTTGGCCGTGTTGGGGTCGGCGCCGTCGACGATCACCTGCACCGCCGGATGGCGGGCCGCCGCGAGGTCGGCGGTGAGGCCGGCCGGCACGACGAGGATGCCGCCGATACGGCTCTCGACGAGATCCTGCGCGAAATCCCGCCGGTCGTGGCCGATCGCCACGTCGAAATAGCGGGAACTCTGAAAGCTCGCCGCGAGGTCTAGGGTAACCGGCGTCGTCTCTTCCAGCACCAGCCCGACGCGGGTGCGCGAGGTGTCGAGCGACACGCCATAGCCGAAAATGAACAACAGGATCAGCGGCAGCACCAGGGCGATCAGGATGCTGGAGGGATCGCGGACGATCTGGTGGCTTTCCTTGCGGATCAGCGCGAGCAGGCGGCGCGCCCGCCCCCGATGGTAGCTGGTCATGCCTCCGCCTCCTTCTCGCTCGCCTCGATCAGCGCCACGAAGGCGTCCTCCATGGTGGGGTCGGGCCGCTCGGCCGTTGCCACCTTGGCCTTCAGTTCGTCGGGCGAGCCGAGGGCGATCGACTTGCCACGATAGATCAGCGAGATGCGGTCGCAGTATTCAGCCTCGTCCATGAAATGGGTGGTGACCAGCACGGTCACGCCCTTCTCGACGAGACCGTTGATATGCGTCCAGAATTCTCGGCGGGTGATCGGGTCGACGCCCGAGGTCGGCTCGTCGAGGAACAGCGCCTCCGGCTCGTGCATCACGGCGGCGGCCAGCGCCAGCCGCTGCTTGAGGCCGAGCGGCAGGTCCTTGGCCGACATGGAGGCGTGCGGCTTCAGATCGAAAATGTCGAGCATCAGGGCAATGCGCTGCCGCCGTCGGGAGCCGGCAAGGCCGTAGACGCCGGCGAAGAAATCGAGGTTCTGGCTGACCGACAGGTCGCCGTAGAGCGAGAACTTCTGCGCCATGTAGCCGAGCCGGTTGCGCGCCTCGGCGGCGTCGCGGCGGAGGTCGAAGCCGGCCACCCTGCCCTCGCCCTCGGTCGGCTTCAGAAGGCCGCACAGCATCTTGAAGGTGGTCGACTTGCCGGCGCCATTAGGGCCGAGCAGGCCGAAGATCTCGCCGCGCTTGATGTCGAAGCTGATGCGGTCGGCGGCGGTGAAGTCGCCGAAGCGCTTGGTGAGGCCGTGCGCCTCGATCACCGGCCGGCCGTTGCCCGCCTCACGCGGTGCCTGTGCTTCTGCCAGCGCCGAACGGCCGCCCGGCCCGCCACCCAGCATGTCGATGAAGGCATCCTCGAAGCGCGGCGCCGTGGGAGCGAGGCTGGCGGCATCGGCGCCGGCAGCCTTGACGACGCCGCCGGCGGCGGCCGCATCGGCCAGCACCAGCCGGATCGCCTCGCCCTGGATGACGCCGTCGACCACCTCGTCCTCGTCGAGCAGGCGGGCGAGCAGCTTGCGGCGGCTGCCTTCGATGCCGGTCAGCCGTTGCACCCGCCCCTCGACGCGGTCGGTGAGGCCGGCCGGCGGACCGGCGTAGAGCAGCTTGCCGGCATTCATCAGCAACACGCGGTCGCAGGTTTCCGCCTCGTCGAGATAGGCGGTCGACCAGACGACGCCGATACCCTCGGCGGTGAGGTTCTCGACCATCTTCCACAGTTCGCGCCGCGAGATCGGATCGACGCCGACGCCCGGTTCGTCGAGCAGCAGCAGGCGCGGCTTCTTGATCAGCGCGCAGGCAAGGCCGAGCTTCTGCTTCATGCCGCCCGACAGCTTGCCGGCAAGGCGGCCGGTGAAGCGCTTGAGGTCGGTAAACGTCAGGAGTTCGTCGAACACCGCCGGCCGCTCGCGGCGCGGCAGGCCGCGCATATCGGCGTAGAGATCGAGGTTTTCCTGGACGGTGAGGTCCTCATAGAGGCCGAAGCGCTGCGGCATGTAGCCGATCGCCGCCTGGATGGCCGGCGCCTCGGTGCGCGCGTCGTGGTCGAGCACGCTGATGCTGCCGGCCTCGGGCCGCATCAGGCCGGTCATCAGGCGGATCAGCGTCGTCTTGCCGGCCGCGTCCGGCCCGACGAGGCCGGTGATCTCGCCGCCGCGGATGTCGCCCGTGATGCCGTCGAGCGCCGGCGCGCCGGCGCCGAAGCGCTTGACGACGCCGTCGAGACGGACGAGGACGGGCTTCTCGGCGGCAGCGTCGCTCATTTTGCCTCGCTGGCGGCGGGCGGCAGATGCACGGTGACCGGCATGCCCTGCCTCAGATCCTTGCCGGGATGGTCGACGATCACCCGGAGACGGTAGACGAGATCGGTTCTGAGGTCCGGCGTCTCCACCGATTTCGGCGTGAACTCGGCCACCGGCGAGATGAAGCCGACCTGCCCTTCGTAGCCGGCGCCGACCGTGCTGTCGGAGGTCACCTTGACCTTGAGGCCGGGATGGACGCGGCCGAGGTCCGTCTCCGACACGTAGGCGCGCACCCACACCGGCTCGGTGAGCGACAGCACCAGCACGTTGGTCGACGGGGCGACGATGGCGCCTGGCTCGCTGACGCGCGACAGGATCACTCCATCGGCCGGCGCCTTCAGCTCGGTGTCGGCGAGCGAGGTGCGGGCGCTGTCGAGCTGCGCCTCGGCGGCCCGCACCTGCGCCGTTGCGGCGGCGATGTCCTCGGCCCGGCTGCCCTCCTCGATCAGGTCGAGCGCCGCCCTGGCGCTGGCGACGCGGGCGCGCGCCATGTCCCTGGCGGCGGTCGCCGCGTCGAGGCTCGACTGGGCGACGGTACCCTGGTTGCGCAACTGTCCGGCGCGGTCGAGCGCCTGCTCGGCATTGGCGAGGCTGGCGACCTGCTCCTCGTAGGCGGCACGCGCCTTGGCGATCTCCGAGGGACGGGCGCCGGCCACCAGCTTGTCGAGCGTCGCCCGCAGCGCGGCGACATTGTCCTCGGCGGCGCGGACGGCGATCTCATAGGGGCCGGCGTCGAGGCGGGCCAGCACGTCGCCAACCTTCACCGCGTCGCCCTCCTCCACCGCCACGGCGGCGAGCCGGCCACCAACGCGGAAGCCGAGCGACACCTGGCGAATGTCGACGTTGCCGTAGAGGACTTCGGTCGGTGGTGCCGGCAGGAAATAGCCGTAGCGCTGCGGCACGCCCCAGTACCAGGCGGCAGCGGCGCCGGCGGCGGCGACAAGCAGGACGACGGGAACGATCTTGTTCATGGTGTGCTTTCCCCGGCGGGACGGATGCCGGCGACGAGATCGGCGGCGATGGTGCGGATCGTGGCGACTTCATCGGAACCGATGGCCGACCAGCCCATCTCGCGCAGGATGGAGGCGCGGCCGACGCGGTAGATGATCAGCGAGCCGACCAGCGACAGCGTCCGGAGGCGCACGCGCTCCGAAGTGGGATCGGCCTCCGTGAGGATGCCGACGAGATGGCGGACGGCGGTCAGCGTCGGCTGCATGAAGCCCTCGTAGATGCGGTCGTAGGCCTCGGTCGGCTCGGCCTGCTCGCGCACCATATAGCGCACCCAGACGGCCGACTCGTCGTCGGCGAACAGCGTCAGCATGGCTTCGCCGAGCATGGTCAGGATGGCGCGCGCCTCCTCGGTGTCGATCGGCCGACCGCCCGACTGCGCCTCGGCGAAGCGGCCGAGGATCAGCGACCGCTGCGCGCCGATGCGTATTTGTACCCGCTCGATCATGTAGTCGGCGACGGCGTTGTAGAGGCCGCGCTTGGTGCCGAAATAATAGTTGATGGCCTGGAGGTTGACGCCCGCCGTCTCGGCCAGCTTGCGGGTCGACACGCCATCGAAGCCGTATCGGCCGAACAGGTCGAGGGCAGCAAGGAGAAGCTTTTCGCGGGTGCCGTCGGGGCCGGCGGCGGACGGGGCACGGGGGGAACGCATCTTGCTCATGCCCGCCAATCTACACTCAACACCGTTTCAGTCAATCGACTGATTTACGGATGATGAAGGAAAGATTGATCCCTTTCGGGGAAGAAGGAGCTGATACCCGCGTCATGATTCATCCGGCCCGAGATGATCCGCCTTCGCGGACCACGACGAGAATTATAT
>LUYO01000239.1:0-4725 GCA_001603295.1 Rhodobacterales bacterium Alpha_02 | reverse complement strand
GCGCAACGGCCAGATCCTGCCGGTGCGCATCATCCACCGCGTGCCGGTGGGCAGCGACGGCGCCGTGGGCGACAGCCGCACGCTGGTGTTGAACCGTTCGCCCGGCGAGGACATCTCCGAGTCGCTGCGCGCCGCCGAGGTGCGCTTCACCCGCTTCTTCAACAACACGCCGGTCGCCATCGCCTCGATCGACAAGGAGGGCCGTATCGGCCGCAACAACGCGCCGTTCATGCGGCTGTTCGGCGCCTCGATCCGGCCGGACGCCACGGCGCCGCGCGGCCGCCTGACCGACGTGGTGGCCGAGCGCGACCGCAAGGCGATCTCCGAGGCGATCGTCTCGGCGGTGAACGGCCAGGGCAACATTTCCGGCATCGACGTGTCGCTGGCCGGCGACGGCGACCGTTCGGCCCGTTTCTACGTCTCCACCGTCGAGGAGGGAGCCGGCGACGGCGAGGTGGCGGTCGTCTACGCGCTGGAGACCACCGAGCAGCGGGCGCTGGAGGCGCAGTTCGCGCAAGGCCAGAAGATGCAGGCGGTGGGCCAACTGGCCGGTGGCGTGGCGCACGACTTCAACAACGTGCTCACCGCCATCATCGGCTTCTCCGACCTCCTGCTCAACAACCACCGGCCGACCGATCCGTCCTTCCAGGACATCATGAACATCAAGCAGAACGCCAACCGCGCCGCCGGTCTCGTCCGGCAGCTGCTGGCGTTCTCGCGACGCCAGACGCTGCGGCCGCAGGTGCTGGTGCTATCCGATGTGCTGGCCGAGCTGTCCAACCTCCTCAGCCGCCTGCTCGGCGAGAAGGTGCAGCTGAAGGTGGTCAACGGCCGCGACGTCTGGCCGGTGATGGCCGACCTCAACCAGCTCGAGCAGGTGATCATCAACCTCGCCGTCAACGCCCGCGACGCCATGACGCGAGCCGGCAAGCTGGAGATCCGCACCTCCAACGTCACGGTGGCCGACTGCGCCGCCTACACGTTCAAGGGCATGCCGGCCGCCGAGTACGTCCACATCGAGGTGGAGGACACCGGGTCGGGCATGACGCCGGAGATCATGGAGAAGATCTTCGATCCGTTCTTCTCCACCAAGGAGGTGGGCAAGGGCACCGGCCTCGGCCTCTCCACCGTCTACGGCATCATCAAGCAGACCGGCGGCTACATCTATCCGGTGTCGGAGGTGGGGGTGGGCACCACCTTCCACATCTTCCTGCCGCGCCACGAGGCGGCGGCCGAGACGGCGCCGAAGAAGAACGTCGAGGCGACGCCGATGGCCGACCTCACCGGCACCGCCTCCATCCTGCTGGTCGAGGACGAGGAGGCGGTGCGTGCCTTCGCCGCCCGGGCGCTGATCTCGCGCGGCTACACCGTCCACGAGGCGTCGACCGGCGCCGAGGCGCTGGAGGTGATGGAGGAGGCCGGCGGCAAGATCGACCTCGTAGTGTCCGACGTGGTGATGCCGGAGATGGACGGGCCGACGCTGCTCAGGGAACTCCGCAAGACGCGGCCCGACCTCAAGATCATCTTCGTCTCGGGCTATGCCGAGGACGCCTTCAAGAAGAACCTGCCGGAGAACGAGCAGTTCAACTTCCTGCCCAAGCCCTTCTCGCTGAAGCAGCTGGCGACGACGGTGAAGGAGACGCTGGCCGAATAGGCGAGCGAACGATCGGGCGGGGCATCTCCATGCGGCGGACCCGGAATCGACGTCGATTTCCGGCTGCCCACATGGATGCCTGTCGAGGCCGGCGGCCGGGTTCTCGGGGGCTTCCCCGGATATGTGCCGCGACGCCTTTTTGGCCCGAGGTGGTCTGCCGTCGCAGACCATGACGGTTAGTTATATGCATAAATCATATACATAAGTGTCATCCTCCGCGCAGGCGGAGGATCTTGGACAGAACGGGCAGGGGACGGATATCACACCCTGCCAGGGCAAGGACGTTGGCGTTGCCGCAAGTGGCGACCGGGATCGGCGGGACCGGCCCCGGTCGACGGATCAGGCCTTCAAAGCTCTGGCGATGTCGGCGGCAAGACTGGCGTTGTTCATGACCAGGGCGATGTTGGTCTTGAGCGACGAGCCGGCGGTGCGCTCGAACATGTCGGCGAGCAGGTAGGGCGTCACCTCCTTGGCCGAGATGCCGGCCGCCTTGGCCGAGGCGAGCGAGGCGGCGATGAAGCCCTGCATGCGGACGGCCGGGATTTCGTCGGTCTCCGGCACGGGGTTGGCGATTAGCATGCCGCCGCCGATGCCGATCAGTTCGCGCGCCTTTTGGAAGGCGGCGATCTCGACCGCCGAATCGAGTCTCAGCGGCGCCTTCAGACCGGAGCCGCGCGACCAGAAGGCCGGAAACTCGTCGGTGCGGTAGCCGACCACCGGCACGCCCTTGGTTTCCAGCACCTCCAGCGTCTTCGGCAGGTCGAGGATGGCCTTGGCGCCGGCGGCGACGACGATCACCGAGGTACGGCCGAGTTCCTCGAGGTCGGCGGAGATGTCAAAGCTCTCCTCGGCGCCCTGGTGGACGCCGCCGATACCGCCGGTGGCGAACACCTCAATGCCGGCGAGACGGGCCGAGATCATGGTGGCGGCGACGGTGGTCGAACCCGGCCGGCCGGTGGCGAGCGCGAAGGCGATGTCGGCGCGCGACAGCTTCATGACGCCGGTCATGGTGCCGAGGCGGTCGAGCGTTTCGGCGTCGAGGCCGACACGGATCTTGCCTTCCAGCACGGCGATGGTAGCCGGCACGGCGCCGCGGCTGCGGATCTCCGCCTCGACGGCGCGCGCCGTCTCGACGTTGTCCGGATAGGGCATGCCGTGGGTGACGATGGTGGACTCGAGCGCGACGATCGGCTTGCCGTCGGTGATCGCGGCTTCGACTTCAGGCGAAAAGACGAGTGGCAGGGATGCCATCATGCCTCCGAATGTGGCCGCACGACAGGGCCACGGAGCGGGCACGCGACGTCGGCGGCGGGTGATGGATCTCCGAGCCTGACTTTATACGACGAGCTGGTGGCCTTGCGAAAGGGGGCAGGCGCGCTTCAGAGCGTCAAAAGCCGAATTTCATTATGTTCCAATGATATCGCCCCGGTCCTGCCGGGCTGTCTCCTACCCGCCGCACCGCCTTTCCGCAGAACCGACGGCAAGGCGTCCCCTCGCTTCGGGAGGGTGACGGCATTTCCATTACGTCCGGCCGGAAGCGGCTTCCCCTGATGGATGAGGCGTCTCTCGGGGCAGGGAGCCGTATCTCAGGCCGACACGACCGCGCAGGCAGGGAACACCGGCGGTTCGCCATGGTGTTCCGGCTGTCGGGCTTGTTTCGATCCGCTCTCGCGTGAGGATGACGCCAGCCGGCAGCCCGAAACGGCCACGCGCACAAACTCAACCAGCGCCCTCGCATGGCGAGAGCCACTCCGGATAAGCCTACTCTCTCGTCCCATTCCTAGCTTCGATCCTCGCCTTTGGGGAGCGATGCAAATCTCCTTCCGAGCGGCTGATAGGGGTTCCGTCCCCAACAGGCGGAATATCTTGTAGGCCTCTCCCCTGGCTCAATCAATCGGCTGCGATCCGCATACCCTCCTCCTGTCCGGCCCTGATCGCCATGGCCACCACGTCCTCCGGCAGCGCGCGCAATGCGCCAGCGGTAGCCAGGGCGGCACGGGCCGCCGACATGCCGACCCGGACGGCGGCGATCAGCGTGGCACCGGCCGACAGCGCCAGCAACAGGCCGGCTGTCTGGGCGTCGCCGACGCCGGTGACATCGACCACCTCGGTCGGCTCCGGAGCCAGTTCGGTGACGCGCCCGTCGTCCAGCACGGCGAGCGGCCTGGCGCCGCCGGTGACGATGGCCCGCCGGCCGCCGGCCGCCCTCAATCGTTCGGCCGCCTCCGCCGGCCGGCTCACCGCGCTGCCGACCAGCAGCTCCGCCGATGGCAGGTTGCAGATGAACAGCGCGCCGGATTGAACCAGCGGCCTCAGGCGCGGCGCCTTGGCCCTGGATATGGCGTCCAGCACCAGATCCTCGCCATGAGCCTCGCTGAGGCGGGCAAGCTCGCCGGCCGCGAGGTTGGCGTCGGCGAACACCAGCGGATTGCCGTCCGTGGCGAGCGCGGCGGCCGGCAACGCGAAGCCATCGTAGAGCCCGAGGTCGGAGACGGCGGACACCAGTTCGCCGGCTCCGTCGTGGATGGCGAGATAGGTGCCGGTGCGGCCGGCCGCGTCCACCACCACCGCCGAGGCGTCGATGCCGGCGGCGTCGAGTTCGGCGACAAGCTCGCGGCCGGCGGCGTCGTCGCCGACCACCGACACGAATCGGCAGGGCGCCCCGGCGCGGCCGAGCAGCACCGCGACATTGCGCGCCACGCCGCCGGGACGGCGCGTCACAATGCCGGGACAGGAGGTCGCCGGCTCGTAGGCGCCGCTCGTCCGGCCGAGCACGTCCTGATGGCAGCCGCCGACCGCCAGCACCGGCCGGAAACCCTCGCCTCGATTCCCTGTTTTCAGTGCGGTTCTCCCCTGATGTCCGACGTCTCGATCCTCCCGGAACACGACGGGAACGAAATCAGAGTTGCTTTTTCCTGTCAAGGACATATATGGCTCTTGCAAAAGAGAACATATCATGTACATTGGCCGGGTGTTTGAAATGGCCGGCCGGGCGTGGAATAAGGAGCGGACCAGTGTCGCAGAATTCACTTCGCCTCGTGGAAGGAACCTCCATGGACAAGACCAAGGCG
>LUYO01000238.1:0-1676 GCA_001603295.1 Rhodobacterales bacterium Alpha_02 | reverse complement strand
CACCCCCGCCGCATGCACGACTGCAGGTCGTTCGACGTGTACGCCAAGTGCGCGGCCAGGGCTTCCAGCGCGGCGTCCAGGTTTCGGGCCGTCACGGCGTCGAGGATGGCTCGGTGCTGGCGCTGCGACTCGTCCCTCATGGAGGCGAGGTGGAGGCGGATGTTGCGGTCGGTCTTCTGGCGCAGGCGGGCGAGCATGTCGAGGGTCAGGGGGCGGTCGGCGGGCTCGTAGAAGAGGTTGTGGAACATCTGGTTGAGGTCGCGCCACTTGATGCAGTCGGGCTCGCGCTCCATCAGGTCGAGCACCTTGGCCGCATCATCGACGACGCGGCGGGTGATGCGGGGGAAGGCGATCTTCATCAGGCTGGTCTCCAGCGCGGAGATCATCTCGTACAGCTCGCGGGCCTCCTCCAGCGAGAGCGCGGTGACCATGGCCCCGCGGTACCCCTGGAAGGCGATCAATCCCTCCGTCTCCAGCAGGCGCAGGGCTTCGCGCAGGGGGATGGGGCTCACGCCGAGGCGGAGGGCGAGCTGGGCCTGGTGCAGCGGTTTGCCCTCGGGAAGGAGCCCGCGGTAGATGGCCTCCCGCAGCACCCCAGCGATGTAGTGGGGGGCGGAGCTGTCTCCCGCGTTGCGCGCCGCAAGGCTTTCGAGGGTCATCTCTTCGTTCATGGTACGGGTCCTCCCGGAAAATATATTTTTTGCAGGCGATATTATAGGAACGCCTCCCAAATTATACTCCATTGACAGCAAGAGTCGGATATCAGCATACTTTACATGAAGAGCGCCATATCCAACGAAGGAGTGATCGCGATGGCTGTTCCCATGAAATTTCTGACCGAAGAGCTCGAGACGATGAAGCAGGGCGGGTTCTACGGCACTATCAGGACTCTTGAAAGCCCCCAGGGGGCGTGGGTCCATATCGACGGGAAGAAGTACCTGAACCTCTGCTCGAACAACTACCTCGGGCTGTGCAACGATCCCCGCCTTGTGAACAAGGTGAAGGAGTACGCGGATAAGTACGGCGTCGGCCCCGGCGCGGTGCGCACCATCGCGGGGACGATGAGCCCGCACATCGAGCTGGAGCAAAAGCTGGCGGCGTTCAAGGGCGCGGAGGCGGCCATCGTGGTGCAGTCGGGCTTCTGCGCCAACCTCGCGGTGATCCCGACGCTGGCGAGTTCCGCCGACGACGTGATCTTCAGCGACTCTCTGAACCACGCCTCCATCATCGACGCGTGCAAGCTGACGAAGGCGAAGGTTGTGCGCTACGAGCACTCCGACATGGCCGACCTTGAGAAAAAGCTGAAGGAGTACGACGGCTTCGCCGGGAAGAAGCTGCTGATCACGGACGGCGTCTTCTCGATGGACGGCGACGTGGCGAAGCTGCCGGAGATCGTGGAGCTGTGCGAGCAGCACGGCGTGATCGTCGCGGTGGACGACGCGCACGGCGAGGGCGTGCTGGGACGGGGCGGCCGCGGCATCGTGGACCACTTCGGGCTGCACGGCCGCGTGGACGTGGAGATCGGGACGATGTCGAAGGCGTTCGGCGTGATGGGCGGAATGGCGGCGGGGAGCGCCACGCTGGTGGACTATCTCCGTCAGAAGGCGCGGACGAACCTCTTCAGTAGCGCGCTCACCATCCCCGACGTGGCGGCGAACCTGGCCTCGGTGGAGATT
>LUYO01000237.1:0-6987 GCA_001603295.1 Rhodobacterales bacterium Alpha_02 | reverse complement strand
GCCGAGGGCGTGCTGCGGCCGACCGGCCGTCTCGTCACGGCCGAGCCGGCAACGGTCGCTGCCTGAGACAGGCAATCGCCTCCGGCGATTGCCTCGCCATCCCGCCCTAATTGATGGTCGTTGGCTCCAGCGCCATCTGGCGCCGGCGGCTGCCGCGCGGCGGTTGCCGTCCCGCGCCCGTCCGGCCAGCAACCATTTGATATTCCCGTCGTACCTGCCTAGACTTCAAGACCAATTCCGGGGAGGCTTGCATGGACATCTTTCTGAGCGGCGGTGACGTCGCGGTCATCGCGCTGGTGCTGTTCGCCGTCGTCGTGGTGTTCGCCGGCATCAAGCAGGTGCCGCAGGGCTACAACTGGACCGTCGAGCGCTTCGGCCGCTATACGCGCACGCTGCAACCCGGCCTCAACCTGATCGTTCCGTTCTTCGACCGCATCGGCGCCAAGCTCAACCGCATGGAGCAGGTGCTGGACGTGCCGAGCCAGGAGATCATCACCCGCGACAACGCCACCTGCACGGTGGACGGCGTCGCCTTCTTCCAGGTGCTCGACGCGGCGCGCGCCGCCTACGAGGTGTCCAACCTCCAGAGGGCCATCCTCAACATCACCATGACCAACATCCGCACGGTGATGGGCTCGATGGACCTCGACAACCTGCTCAGCAATCGCGACGAGATCAACGCCCGCCTGCTGCACGTCGTCGACGCGGCGACCGAGGCCTGGGGCGTCAAGATCACCCGCGTCGAGATCAAGGATATCAACCCGCCGGCCGACCTCGTCGCCTCCATGGCACGGCAGATGAAGGCCGAGCGTGAGAAGCGCGCCCAGATTCTCGAAGCCGAGGGCCTGCGTCAGTCGGCCATCCTGAAGGCCGAAGGCGACAAGCAGGCGCAGGTGTTGCAGGCCGAGGGCCGGCGCGAGGCGGCCTTCCGCGATGCCGAGGCGCGCGAGCGCCTGGCCGAGGCCGAAGCCAAGGCGACGGCGATGGTCTCCGAGGCGGTGGCGCGCGGCGACGTGCAGGCGCTCAACTACTTCGTCGCCGACAAGTACACGCAGGCGCTGGCCCAGTTCGCCCACTCGCCCAACCAGAAGATCCTGATGCTGCCGGTGGAGGCGTCGGCGCTGATCGGCTCGATCGGCGGCATCGCCGAGTTGGCCCGCGCCGCCTTTGGCGGCGACGGACCGGGGGCCGTGCCGCAGGACGGCGGTCCGCGCCGGCGCGGCGCCGTGCCGCCGGTTGGCGGCTGAGAGGGATATTGTCATGGGCCTCCTTGAAACGCTGATCGCCTATCTCGGACCGTGGTCGTGGCTGTTGCTCGCCCTGCTGCTGGCCGGCATCGAGGTGGTGGTGCCCGGCACCTTCTTCATCTGGTTCGGCGCGGCGGCGCTCGGCGTCGGCCTGATTGCGCTTGCCGTCGACCTGAGCTGGCAGATGCAACTGGTGCTGTTCGTCGTCCTGTCGGCGGTGGCGGTGCTGGTCGGCCGGCGCGTCTACGGCCGGGCGGCCAAGGAAAGCGACGGCTTCGCCAACGACCGGCTGGGGCGGCAGGTCGGCCGCCTCGCCGTGGTCGACCGGCCGATCGAGGAGGGCTCCGGCCACATCCGCCTCGACGACACCGTCTGGCGGGCCGACGGGCCGGACCTGCCGGCTGGGGCGAGGGTGCGCATCACCGGCCATCGCAACGGCCGCTTCCTGGTCGAGCCGGCCGGCGGCGAAACACCTCGTTAACCAGTTCCGTTTACCCTTCGTCAACACTGGACACCGCTCGGGGCGGTGGGTGCGGCGACGGAGGCGAGGCGTGCATCGGCGGCAGACCGCGTTGGCTCTGACGATGGCGTCCGTTCTCCTCGCCGCGCCATCGTTTGCGCAGGAGGACGACGACACCGGCGCGGTGCCGAAGCTGCGCAGCACGCTTTCGGCGACGCCGGCCGCCACCGATCCGCTGATCGACGAGGCCGGACAGGCCGCCGACGCCGATGCCGTTGTTGCCGCGCCGCTCAGGCCGAGCCTCGAGGCGGCCGACCTCAGGACCGTCGTGCGACCGCTGCCGCCCAGCCAGTCGGCCAGGCTGCCGGCAGTGGCGCCGAGCCTGCCGGCCGTCGCCCGGGAGGCCGACGCCCGCGCCGAATACGATCCGCTCGGCCTCCGGCTCGGCAGTTTCGTGGTCAATGCCACCACTTCGACCGGCCTCGGCCTGCGCCACCATTCGGTGGACGGCGATGAAGCCTTCATCCGCTCGACCGGCGCGCTGGAGGCCCGCTCCGACTGGGAGCGCAACAGCGTCGACCTGCGGGTTGCCGGCGCCTTCCGCCGCTCGATCTCCGGCATCGACGAGAAACTGCCCGAGGGCGAGGCGCGGCTGTCCGGCCGCTTCGACGTCACCGACGCCGATCGTCTCTCCGCCTCGGCCGGCTGGACGCTGCGCGACGACCAGTCGGGCGACGGCAAGGCCAACACCTTCTCCGGCACGCTCGGCTACGAGCGGTTCGGCGGCCTGATCGGTCTCAAGACCGGCCTCGGCCTCGACCGCACCGTGAACGAAACCGACCCGACGCTCGACAATCTGGCGCTGTCCTCGTCGCTGCGCCTGGCGCTCGACAGTGGCGCCGTGCTGGAACCTTTCGTCGAGGTCGGCGCCTTCGGCCGCCGCTTCGACCGGCCGGCGGCCGGCGACGGCCTCAGCCGCAGCGGCGTCGGCGGCGAGGCCAAGGTCGGCGTCTCCGTCAACCGCGACGACCTCAACGGTGAGATCGCCCTCGGCTACGGCTACGAGCGGCTCGACAAATCCGGCCTTGCCGACGTGTCGGGACTGATCGGCTCGGCGTCGCTCGCCTGGGACGTCAGCGAACTCCTGCGCCTGACAGCCGTCGCCGCCACCAGCTTCGAGCCGACCTCGGCGGCCGGCGCGTCGGCCGACGTCAAGCGCAGCGGCGAGGTCACCGTCACCTATGCGCTGGCGCCCAACGCCTTCGTGGTGGCCGGCGCCGGCTTGATGGCCGAGAGCTACACCGGCATCGACCGGACGGTGACCACGGCGACGCTGAAGGCCGGCATCGGCTACAAGCTCAACCGCTCGGTGGAGATCGGCCTCGACGGCGAGCACAAGATCGTCGACTCCAGCGAGGCCGGCGGCGACTACACCGACAGCTCCGTCACCGCGACGCTGACGTTCCGCCGCTGACTTTCTCGCCGCGTTTGCTCCATTCCGCCCAGAAGATGCCGCCGAGCACCAGCGCGAGCGCCAGCGCGTGGTAGGGGCGGAAGCTCTCGCCGAGCACCAGCACGGCGAGGATGGCGGCGAACACCGGGATCAGGTTGATGAACACGCCGGCCCGGCCGGGGCCGACCAGCTCGACGCCGCGCACGAAGAAGATCTGGCTGATCACCGACGGGAACACGGCGCAATAGGCGACCACCAGCCAGCCGAAGGGCGTCGGCGCCTGATACTGCCCCATGGCGATCTCGACGGCGAGGAAGGGCAGCGAGGTGAGGAAGGCGGCGACGGAAAGGCCGGTGAAGAAGGAGAGGCCGCCGATCTTCGGCCGGCGCGGCAGCAGCACCGTATAGAGCGCGTAGACGACACAGGCGCCGAGCATCATCAGGTCGCCGGCGTTGAAGTCGAGCGCGGCGAGCGTCGCGAGGTCGCCCTTGACGGCGATGACGCCGACGCCGAAGAGCGTCGTCGCCATGCCGGCCACCTGTCCCCCGGCGACGCGGCTGCCGGCGATCAGGAAGGCGAAGACGAACACCAGGCCGGGCAGGGCGCCCTGGATGATGCCGATGTTGACCGCCGAGGTGTAGTGGGCGGCGACATAGTAAAAGGCATTGAAGAAGGTGAAGCCGAGGGCGCCCATCACCAGGATGTAGAGGAGACGGCCGCGCATGGCCGGCCAGTCGGCGAGTACGTGGCGCCGGGCGAACAGCGCCAGCAGCACGAGCACGCCCGACCAGCGGTAGGTGGTGAGCGCCATCGGCGACACTTCGCCGACCGCGAGACGGCTCGCCACCGTATTGCCGGCCCAGAACAGCGGCGTCAGCGTCAACAACAGGTAGGGCCGGCCGTAGAGGCGCGCCCAGAAACCATCCTCAGCCACCCGACACCTCCCGCCGATACCCGCCGTCCGCCTTTTCCTAAAGCCTTCCGCGCCGGTTGGCACGCGCCTTCCTCGTGGATTCGGTACGCCGCCGCAGGCCATCGGGCAAAATCCCGACATGGCGGCTTTCATTGACGGGCGGCGGCCGTTATAGTCGGTCAAGCCCCGGTGCCACTCGGTATCGGGGCTTTCCGTGCGAGGGTTGCCGGTGGCGCCCCCCGGAAAGGTCTGACACTTGAACGACGGGACCTCTTCAATGGCGAACGTAGTGGTGGTCGGCTCCCAGTGGGGAGACGAGGGCAAGGGCAAGATCGTCGACTGGCTGTCCGAGCGGGCCGACGTGGTCGTCCGCTTCCAGGGCGGCCACAATGCCGGCCACACGCTGGTAATCGACGGCGTCTCCTACAAGCTGTCTCTCCTGCCGTCGGGCGTCGCCCGGCCGGGCAAGCTCTCGGTGATCGGCAACGGCGTGGTGGTCGATCCGCGCGCTTTCGTCGCCGAGGTGACGCGCATCCGCGAGCAGGGCGTCAAGGTCAGCCCTGATAACCTGCGCATCGCCGAGAACGCCTCGCTGATCCTGTCGATCCACCAGGAACTCGACGAGCTGCGCGAGAACGCCGCCTCGCCGTCGACCCGCATCGGCACCACCAAGCGCGGCATCGGCCCGGCCTACGAGGACAAGGTGGGCCGCCGGGCGATCCGCCTGGTCGATCTCGCCCATCCCGAGACGCTGATGAACCGCATTGAGCGGCTGCTCTCCCACCACAATCCGCTGAGGCGCGGTCTCGGTCAGGCGGAAGTGGCGCCGGAGACCATCCGCGACGAGCTGATGGGCGTCGCCGACTTCATCCTGCCCTACATGGACGTCACCTGGCGGCTGCTCGACGAGAAGCGCAAGTCGGGTTCCCGCATCCTGTTCGAGGGCGCGCAGGGCGCGCTGCTCGACAACGACCACGGCACCTATCCCTTCGTCACCGGCTCCAACACCACCTCCGGTCAGGCGGCGGCCGGCTCCGGCATGGGGCCGGGGGCGCTCGACTACGTGCTCGGCATCACCAAGGCCTACACGACGCGCGTCGGCTCCGGTCCGTTCCCGACCGAGCTGTTCGACGAGGTCGGCGACTTCCTCGGCCAGCGCGGCCGCGAGTTCGGCACCGTCACCGGCCGCAAGCGCCGCTGCGGCTGGTTCGATGCCGTGCTGGTGCGCCAGACGGTGATCACCTCGGGCATCAATGGCATCGCCCTGACCAAGCTCGACGTGCTCGACGGCCTCGACGAGATCAAGGTGTGCATCGGCTACGAGATCGACGGCCGCACCATCGACTACCTGCCCGCCAATCAGGAGGAGCAGGCGCGGGTGAAGCCGATCTACGAGAGCATGGACGGCTGGAAGGAATCGACGGCCGGCGCCCGCTCCTGGGCCGAGCTGCCGGCGCAGGCCATCAAATACGTGCGTCACATCGAGGAACTGATCGGCGCGCCGGTGGCCATGCTGTCGACCAGTCCGGATCGGCTCGACACGATTCTTGTGCGTGATCCGTTTCAGGATTAAGTGATTCATCACGTTTTGCCGGCCTTCCCGCCGCAAAAAAGCCCGGCCGCCGTCGCAAGGGTGGCTTTTGGGCGTCCTGTCGAAACAGCGTTCCGCCGTCAGGCGGGGCGCCAAGCCGAGAGATGCGGTACATGGCCGATTACTATCCCGTGTTGAAGCGTGCCATTTCCTCGCTGCCGTCGGGTTCGGGCGAGGCGCGGCGCGCCGTCTACGAGAAGGCCCGTGTCGCGCTGCTCCGGCAGCTCAGCTCCTACAATCCGCCGCTGTCGCCGTCGGACATCGCCGACCAGCGGGTGGCTCTCGAGGACTGTATACGCCGTGTGGAAGCTGAGGTGGCCGGCGTCGGTGAGGAAACCGGCGGTCAAAGCCAGCCTCCGGCGCCGAAGGCCGAGCCACCGGCGCCTGTAGAGCCAGCCCATCCTTCCGAGCCCTCCCGTCTGGCCGAGCCGGAGCCGCATCCCGAACCCGCGCCGGCTGCGCCGCCGCCGGCCCGCCGCGGCGGGCTCGCCTCGCTGTCCCAGCCGGAGATGAACCCGTTCAGCCACATCGAGCCGCTGCCGGCCCGTGGCGAGGCGCCGTCGCGTTCGCCCGAAACGCCGCGATCGATGCCCCCCCTGCCGACGGCGCCAGAGCGGCCGCGACTGCCGACCGCCCGCCTGCCCGACGAGCACAACGAGCCGCGCATCGGCGTCGGCGTCAGCGCGCTGTCGCGGACGCTGAAACAGGCCGACACGCTGGGCGGCGCCTCGTCGACCGCCGTGCGCGCCGCCCGCCACGCCATGAGCGAGGTGGATGAGATCGACGAGCCGGCGCCGGTCGAGCGGGTGGAGCCGGAGCTGGGCTCTACCGCCGACGTCCATCCGGCCGAGCCGCATCCGGAGGTCGCCGTGGTCGGCGCCGCCGACCGGCTGGAGCCGGAACGGATGCTGCCGCAGCGCGAGGCGGCGACGCTGCCCTGGCCGGAGGAGAGCACCGGCACCGGCCGCCGCGGCCGTATCCTGCTGGGCGCGTTGGCCGCCCTTTTGGTGATCGCCCTCGGCGGCGCCGTCTACGCCTTCCGCGACACCATCGCGTCGCTGATCGCCGGCGTGCCGCAGGCTGAGACGGCGGCGACGACGAGCGGCGACGACGGGCTCGCCCCCAAGATCCTCGACCGGCTGCCGGCCGAAGGCGAGGCGGCGCCGGCGACGCCTGTGGCGCCCGACGCCGTGGCGGTGCAGACCGAGGCGGTCGCTCCGCCGGCCGCCGTCGATCCCGACTTGCCGCCGGCCCCCGGCGGCACGGCCGCCGCGCCGCCCGCCGCCATGGCCGGAGCGACGCCGTCGCCGGACGCCAGCGCCC
>LUYO01000236.1:0-3775 GCA_001603295.1 Rhodobacterales bacterium Alpha_02 | reverse complement strand
ACCGAGTGCTTCTCCATGTACTCGGACATGTCGATGCGGACCATGGCGTGCTCGTCGTCGAACAGGTAGGCGGCGAGCGCCTTGGTCAGCTCGGTCTTGCCGACGCCGGTCGGGCCGAGGAACATGAACGAGCCGATGGGACGGTTGGGGTCCTGCAGGCCGGCGCGCGCCCGGCGGACGGCCGTCGACACGGCATGCACCGCCTCGGCCTGGCCGACGACGCGCTTGGCCAACTCGTCCTCCATCCTGAGCAGCTTCTCGCGCTCGCCCTCCAGCATCTTGTCGACCGGCACGCCGGTCCAGCGCGAGACGACCTGCGCCACGTGGTCGGGCGTCACCGCCTCCTCCAGCATGCCGTTGGCTTCGCCGGCCGCCGCTTCCAGCGCCTTCAGCTCGGTCTCGATGCCGGGGATGACGCCGTAAGTCAGTTCGCCGGCCCGCTGATACTCGCCCTTGCGCTGGGCAATGGCCAGTTCGTTGCGTGCCTCGTCGAGCCGGCGCTTCAGCTCCGCCGCGTGGCCGAGCTTGTCCTTCTCGGCCTTCCAGCGGGCGGTCAGCGCCGCCGATTCCTGCTCGAGGTCGGCCAGCTCGCGCTCGAGGCGCTCCAGCCGGTCGCGCGAGGCGGCGTCGGTCTCCTTGCGGAGCGCCTCCTGCTCGATGCGCAGCTGGATCACCCGCCGGTCGATCTCGTCGAGTTCCTCCGGCTTGGAATCCACCTGCATGCGGAGACGCGACGCCGCCTCGTCCATCAGGTCGATCGCCTTGTCGGGCAGGAAGCGGTCGGTGATGTAGCGATTGCTGAGCGTCGCCGCGGCGACCAGCGCCGCGTCGGTAATGCGCACCTTGTGGTGCTGCTCGTATTTCTCCTTGATGCCGCGCAGGATGGAGATGGTGTCAGCCACCGTCGGCTCGTCGACGAACACCGGCTGGAAGCGCCGGGCCAGCGCCGCGTCCTTCTCGACATACTTGCGGTACTCGTCGAGCGTGGTGGCGCCGACGCAGTGCAGCTCGCCGCGCGACAGCGCCGGCTTCAGGAGGTTGGAGGCGTCCATGGCGCCGTCGGCCTTGCCGGCGCCGACCAGCGTGTGCATCTCGTCGATGAACAGGATGATGCCGCCGTTCGCCGCCGTCACCTCCGACAGCACCGCCTTCAGCCGCTCCTCGAACTCGCCGCGATACTTGGCGCCGGCGATCAGCGCGCCCATGTCGAGGGCGAGCAGCTCCTTGTCCTTCAGGCTTTCCGGCACGTCGCCGTTGACGATCCTGAGCGCCAGGCCCTCGGCGATCGCCGTCTTGCCGACGCCCGGCTCGCCGATCAGCACCGGGTTGTTCTTGGTCCGGCGGGAAAGCACCTGGATGGTGCGGCGGATCTCCTCGTCGCGGCCGATCACCGGGTCGAGCTTGCCGTCGCGGGCCGCGCGGGTCAGGTCGCGGGCGTATTTCTTCAGCGCGTCGTAGCCGCTCTCGGCCGAGGCGCTGTCGGCGGTCCGGCCCTTGCGGATGTCGTTGACGGCGGCATTCAGCGCATTGGCGGTGACGCCGGCATCCTTCAGGATCTTCGCCGTTGCCGCGTCGGCCTCGACGGCCAGCGCGATCAGCAGGCGCTCAACGGTGACGAAGCTGTCGCCGGCCTTGTCGGCCAGCGCCTCGGCGGTGGCAAACACCTTGGCCATCGGCGCCGTCAGGTAGAGCTGGCCGTTGCCGCCGGAAACGCGCGGCATGGCGTCGAGCGCCCGGTCGACGGCCGACAGCGCCCGGCCGGCGTCGCCGCCGGCGGCACCGATCAGCCCGGCGGCCATGCCCTCGGGATCGTCGAGCAGCACCTTCAGGAGGTGCTCAGGCGCAAACTGCTGGTGGCCACGGCCGAGCGCCATGGTCTGCGCCGACTGTACGAAACCGCGCGCCCGCTCGGTGTATTTGTCGAAATTCATTCTGGACATCCTTTCCTCAAGCCCGCCTCCGCCGTCCGAAGCCCGGTGGACGCGTCCTGGACATCGTGGAGGCCTATCCGGTCTCCCTCGCCGACCAATATGGGGACCGCGGCTGGCGCCGAAAAGGGCCAGGGCAGTTCAAGCAGAGGTAGGCCGCAGCTTCGCGTCTACAATTGCCTGAGGAGAGAGATGAAACCGATCCGGTAAACCGGATTTCGCCCCGCCGGTTCCGGCTCTCGAAAAACGAAGCCCGCCGCGACGGGAGCCGTCGGGCGGGCCGGAAAGGCCAAAGGGGAACTGCCGTCAGGCGCTGGCCAGCGCCGGATAGAGATCGTCGATGCCGAGGGCGCCGCGCAGCATGCCGCGGTCACGGGCGATGTCGGCGACGGTATAGCGGTCGAGCACGGCGAAGAAGGCGCCGAGCGCCTCGCGCAACACGCGATTGTACTCGCAGGAGAGGATCAGCGGGCAGTCCTTGCGCCCGTCTTCGGAGAAGCATTCCGCCATCTGGAAGCTCTCCTCGGTGGCGGCGATGACGTCCCCGAGCTTGATCTCCTCGGCCGGCCGGCCGAGCCGCAGGCCGCCGTGACGGCCGCGGATGGTCTCGATGAACTTGTGGTCCACCAGCACCTTCAGGATCTTGAACAGGTGCGTCTCCGACATGTCGAAGGTCGCGGCGATGTCAGCGACGCGGCTCGGGCGGTCGGGATTCACCGCACAATAGAGCAGCACCCTGATCGAGTAGTTGGTCGCTTGGGTAAGTCGCATGACACCATCTGATTAGAGTTGACATTAAAAGTCAAGATTAATCGTTCAGTTTCAGCATGCGCTTTTGAGCCGGCCGACATAATTCGTGCAATTGCGGATCAGCTTTTCCCGGCCGGTCTTTCGGGCAACAACATCGACGAATTGCCTAGCGCGGGCGCCCCGCCCGGCCGGCCTTTCCCTAGAAATCCACGACTTTCCGGGAGGCGCCGGCCAGAAGCCCGTCAGGCGGCCGTCAGGCGAACTGGCCGTGGCAATGCTTGAACTTCTTGCCCGAACCGCAGGGACAGGGCTCGTTGCGGCCGACGTGGCCCCAGGTCGAGGGGTCATTGGCGTCGCGGGCGACCGGCGTGGCGGTGAAGGCGGCGGGCGGCGGACCGGCCGGCGGCTCGTCGAGACCGGTGGTCGGGTCGGCGTGATGGGCCTGGATCGCCCGCTCGTCGAAGACCGGCGTCTCGGGCGGCGCCTGGCGGATCTCGACGCGCGACAGGCTGGCCGTCACCTGCCGCCTGAGGTCGTTCAGAAGCGCCTCGAACAGCGAGAAGGCCTCGGTCTTGTACTCGTTGAGCGGATCGCGCTGGGCATAGCCGCGGAAGCCGACCACCGAACGCAGGTGATCGAGGTGGGCGAGATGCTCGCGCCAGAGGTTGTCGAGCGTCTGGAGGAGGATCGCCTTCTCGACGCGGCGCATCAGCTCGGCGCCGACGCGCTCCTCGCGGGCGGCGAAGTCGGCCTCGGCGGCAGCAATGAGGCGCTCCTCGATCTCCTGATCGGCGATGCCCTCTTCCTTGGCCCAGTCGGCGACGGGCACGTCGAGGTTCAGCGTCTCGATCACCGCCTCGTGCAGCCCCTTGACGTCCCACTGCTCGGCATAGGCGTTCTCGGGGATGTGGCGGGAGACCAGCGCCGAGATCACCTCGCGGCGCATGTCGGCGACCGTTTCGGCGACGCTCTCCTCGGTCATCAGCTCGATGCGCTGTTCGAAGATGACCTTGCGCTGGTCGTTCATCACGTTGTCGAACTTGAGAAGGTTCTTGCGGATGTCGAAGTTGCGCGCCTCGACCTTCTGCTGCGCCTTC
>LUYO01000048.1:0-55966 GCA_001603295.1 Rhodobacterales bacterium Alpha_02 | reverse complement strand
GAACAGGGCGACGTCACCGACCACGATGCGCTGGCGCGTCACGCCGCAGGCGGCGGTGATCGCCACGGCATGGGCCAGCGCCGCCGCGTCGGTGGCGACGGGCTCGTGGTCGCCGAGAATCTCGCCGCCCACCTGCCACACCTCGTCGGCCTCGCCGGGCCGGCCGTTCCGGAAGATGCGGCCGGAATAGCAGTAGCGGCCGCCGGCCGGCTCGGCGGCCAGCATGGTGCGCACCACGGGAATGGTGAACTCGGGGCGCAGGCACCAGTCATGGCCGTTGTTCGACGACGTCACAAAGATGCGGCGGCGGAACTCCTCGCCGGAGATGCGGACGAAGTCCTCCATCGGCAAGAGCACCGGCACGTCGACGGCGATGAAGCCGGCCGCCCGGAAGCTGTCGAGGGCGATCTGGATGGCGTCGGTCATGCCGCGCCTCCGGCCGCCGCGACGATGGCCCTGACCTCGGCGACGAGATCGGCGCGGGCGACCTCCTTCTGGGCCGGGCGGGCAGCGCGCCATTCGGCGTTGTCGGTGATGCCGGCCGAAAGCTCCTTGCCGAGGGCGAGGTCCTTGATCTGGACGATGCCGGCCTCCCGCTCGTTGGAGCCCTCGATGACCACGCAGGGGGCGTTGCGGCGGTCGGCGTATTTCATCTGCGCCTTCATGCCGGAGGCGCCGAGGTACATCTCGGCGGCAATGCCGGCGGCGCGCAGCTCGGCCACCATCTTCTGGTAGCCGGCCAGCGCTTCCGGCGCCTTGTCCATCACCAGCACGCAGACCGGGCCGCTCATCTTGTCGGCGCCGACCTTGCCGAGCGTGCGCAGCGCCGCCATCAGGCGGGAGACGCCGATCGAGAAACCGGTGGCCGGCACCGGTTCCTTCAGGAAGCGGCCGACCAGCCCGTCGTAGCGGCCGCCGCCGCCCA
The DNA here is from genome assembly GCA_001603295.1 of Rhodobacterales bacterium Alpha_02. Lineage (GTDB taxonomy): Bacteria > Pseudomonadota > Alphaproteobacteria > Rhizobiales > Pleomorphomonadaceae > Pleomorphomonas. Next base: position 55,041 of record LUYO01000048.1, on the reverse strand, counting down.
CCGAGCCGAAGCGTACCGGCCGGCCGTCATCGCCGGTCACCTCGAAGGTCAGTTCCGCCTCGAACACCGGGCCGGTGTAATATTCGAGGCCGCGCACCACGGAGGGATCGACCTTCACGCGGTCGGCATAGCCGGCGGCGTCGACGAGATCGGCGATCAGCTTCAGCTCCTCGACGCCCTCGCTGCCGCGGGCACTGCCGGCCACCAGCCGGCCGAGATTGTCGACGGTCTCCGCCGCCGTCGCGGCGCCGCTCGCCACGAAGGCCAGCACCACCTCGGCGGCCTCGGGTGAGAGGCCGGCGCCCTTGGTGAAGTCGCCGGACTTCTCCTCCGGGTTCTCCCAGCGGCCGGTGCCCAACAGGTCGCGCACGCCGGCGGGGCCGATCTTGTCGAGTTTGTCGATGGCCCGGAGCACGGTGAGGCGGCTCGCCGCCTTGTCGTCGCCGGCAAGACCGATCACCTCCATCACCCCGTCCAGCACCTTGCGGTTGTTGACGCGGACGACGAACTGGCCCTTCAGGCCGAGCGCCTCCATGGTGTCGGCCATCATCATGCAGATCTCGGCGTCGGCGGCCACCGACGGCGCGCCGACCGTGTCGGCGTCGAACTGCATGAACTGGCGGAAGCGGCCGGGACCGGGCTTCTCGTTGCGGAACACCCAGCCGTTGCGATAGCTGCGATAGGGCTTGGGCAGTTTCTCGTGGTTCTCGGCGTAGAAGCGGGCGAGCGGCGCCGTCAGGTCGTAGCGCAGGCTGAGCCACTGCTCGTCGTCGTCCTGGAAGGAGAACACGCCCTCGTTCGGCCGGTCCTGATCGGGCAGGAATTTTCCCAGCGCGTCGGTGTATTCGAAGAGCGGCGTTTCCACCGGCTCGAAGCCGTAGACTTCGTAGGTATGTCGGATGGTCTCGATCATGGCGTCCGTCGCCTTGAGTTCGGCGGGAGTGCGATCGACGAGACCGCGCGGCAAGCGCGCCTTGAGATAATCCGACATCGGTTCTGAGCCCTGGATAGCGGCCGTAACAGGCCAAAACAGCGAAACCCGCGAGCGGGCGCACGCGGGTTTCCAAGTAATCGATCGGCGGCGAAAGGGCAAGGCGGAGAGCCGCCTCTCCGCCTCACGGTTGTGTTGTCCGGTCAGCTCTTGCCGAGCTTGGCGTCGACCGACAGCGCGCCGGCGCCCGAGCCGACGAGGGCGAGGAAGCCGCCGGCGATGGTGATGTTCTTCATGAAGGACATCCAGTTGTTCATGTCCATCATCTCCTGGCCGGGGGTGCCGGTGATCGCCAGGTAGTGGAAGAGGTAGGCGGAGAGCACGCAGAAGCCGGCCAGCAGGAAGGCGGCGATGCGGGTCTGCCAGCCGACCAGCACGGCGAGGCCGCCGCCGAGTTCGGTCAGGATGACCAGCGGCAAGAGGATCGACGGCACGCCCATCGAGTCCATGTAGCCGGCGGTACCGGCATAGCCGGTGATCTTGCCCCAGCCGGCGGTGATGAAAAGGATCGAGAGAAGAATGCGTCCGGCGAGCAGGGCCGGGGCCTTGATGCTGTCCATGTCGGTGCCTCCAGAAACGAGAGATGCGGGCGGCATCGCCTGACGCCGGTACTGTCCGTATAGCTACGGAGTGGATACCGGCATAGCTATCAAAAGAGCGACGCATTGTTCCCGTCAAGGAAACAATGCGTCGCGGGCCGTTTAGGAGTGTCCGAAAGTATACCTCACGAGGCGGGCAGCGGCGTCGCCCGACCGAGCACGAAGGGGCCGCCATCCTCCTTGCGGAGCATCACGAGCCCATCGTGCAGCGGCTTCAGCGACGAGCGGTGGCCGATGGAGACGATGGCCGCCTGCGGCAGCCGTTGCCGCAGCAGCCGGTAGAGCGCCGCCTCCGACGCCTCGTCGAGCGAGGCAGTGGCCTCGTCGAGCAGCAGGAAGTTGGGTTTGGCCAGGATGGCGCGGGCGATGGCGACACGCTGCTGCTCGCCGCCGGACAGCCGCGAGGCGAGGTTGGGGCCTTCGGAAAGGTCGTCGAGCTTGTCGGCGAAGGCGCCGAGACCGACGGCCATCAGTACGTCGCGCACCGTCGCGTCGTCGTAGGTTCCGGCCGGATGCGGATAGGTGAGCGCCTCCCTGAGCGTGCCGAGCGGCAGATAGGCGGTTTGCGGCAGCACCATCACGCTGGCATCGGCCGGCACGGTGATTTCGCCCGAGCCGAACGGCCAGATGCCGGCGATCGCCCGGAACAGCGAGGTCTTGCCAGCGCCCGACGGGCCGGAGATCAGCACCGTCTCGCCGCGCGCGAAGGCGGTGTCGTCGAGGCGGACCAGCGTCCGGCCGTCCGGCAGGGCAATGGTGGCGCCGTCGGCGGCGATCGTCTCGCCGGCCGTCGGCTTCAGCGCCACGCCTGGCCGGGCGGCGGCGGCCTCGGCGACGTCCATTGCCCGCTCGAAGGTGGTGAGACGATCGAGCATCGCTTTCCAGTCGGCGATGCTGGTGTAGAGGGCAACGAAGACCGAGAAGTTGTCCTGGACGCGGCCGAAGGCCTGCCCGGTCTGCATCAGCACGCCGAGCTGCATGGTCGAGCCGCCGAGGAAATAGGCCGGCGCCAGCATAATGAAGGGGAAAACCTCCGAGAACTGGCCGAAGAACAGCGTGAAGGTCCTGAGGTTGCGGTTGGCGTCCATCAGGGCGTACCAGTTGGTCACCACGCGCCCGAAGGCGCCGCCGAACACCCGCTTTTCCGGCTCCTCGCCTTTCAGCAGGGCGATTTCCTCGGCATTCTCGCGAACCCGCATCATCGAGTAGCGGAAGTCGGCCTCGAAATGCTGCTGCTGGAAGTTCAGCTTGATCAGCGGCCGGCCGATCAGGTGGGTAATATAGGTTCCGAAGACCGAGTAGAGCACCGCCGCCCAGACGAGATAGCCGGGAATGCTCACCAGGTTGAAGCTGCCGATGGAGTAGGGGAACTCGGCGGAGATCGCCCACAGCACCATGGTGAAGGCGTAGAGCGTCAGCACCGTGTTGAACAGTTGGACGAAGATGGTCAGCGTCGTCAGGATGAAGTCGCGAATGTCCTCGGCGATACGCTGGTCGGGGTTGTCGGTGAGCGTGCCGTGTGCGCCGAGACGGTAGTAGTTGGCGTTGTTCATCCAGCGATTGACGAAATGTTCGGTCATCCAGGCGCGCCAACGGATGCGCAGCCAGCTCGTCAGGTAGATCTCGATGACGCCGGAGGCGACCATCGTGAAGGCTATGATGCTGAAATAGGCCAGCTCTGCCCAGAAGGTCGGGCCGTTGCGGTCCTGCAGCGCAGTGTAGAACCGGTTGTTCCAGGCGTTGTACTGGACGTTGAGGTAGACCTGCGCCACGTTGATGGCGAGGATGATGCCGAGCAGGCCGAGGCCGATCCAGCGCTCCTGCAAACGGAGAGTGAACCATCGGAAGGCGAGTTCGCCCTGGCGTCTCTCCTTGAAATAGGGGATGGCGAGGCGCCAGGCCAGAGCGAGCGTCGCAAGGATTGCTTTCATCTGATGTCCCCGAGAGGCGGTTCGGTACGGCGAACTGATGCAGAAATCCCGACGCGGAGACAACGGAAAACCGCAGCCGCGCCCGGACAGTCGCCCGATTTCAAGGTCGCGACAGCACGGCCCGATCGCGGCGACATTGCGGCGGATCGGATGAAGCTTTGGTAAGGCGCGAAATACACCCGGCAAAAGGAAAGGGCGCCGCTCGCGCGACGCCCCAGCTTGTCAGTCGAACCGAACTTCTTAGAAGTCCATGCCGCCTGTTCAAGCCGGCTGTTGCCGGCTTGAACCACATCTGGTGATGGGCGGCCTTTATGGACTTCTTAGAAGTCCATGCCGCCCATGCCGCCGCCCGGCATGGCGGGAGCGGCTTCCTTGCGCGGCAGCTCGGCCACCATGGCTTCGGTGGTGATGAGCAGGCCGGCGACCGAGGCGGCATCCTGCAGCGCGGTGCGGACGACCTTGGTCGGGTCGATGATGCCGGTCTGGATCATGTCGACGTACTTCTCGTTCTGGGCGTCGAAACCGAAGGTCTCACCCAGCTCGGCCACCTTGCTGACCACGACCGAACCCTCGACGCCGGCGTTGATGGCGATCTGGCGGATCGGCGACTCGAGGGCGGCGAGCACGATCTTGATGCCGCGCTCGATGTCGAGGTTATCCGACGTCAGCTTGGCGACGGCCTTCTTGGCGCGCAGCAGAGCGGCACCGCCGCCCGGCACGATACCCGCCTCGACGGCGGCGCGGGTGGCGTTGAGCGCGTCGTCGACGCGATCCTTCTTCTCCTTGACCTCGACCTCGGTCGAGCCGCCGACGCGGATGACGGCGACGCCACCGGCCAGCTTGGCAAGGCGCTCCTGCAGCTTCTCGCGGTCGTAGTCCGAGGTGGTCTCCTCGATCTGCGCCTTGATCTGGGCAACGCGGGCCTCGATGTCGGCCTTGGCGCCGGCGCCGTCGACGATCGTGGTGTTCTCCTTGGAGATCGACACGCGCTTGGCATGGCCGAGCATGGCCAGCGTGACGTTCTCAAGCTTGATGCCGAGGTCCTCGGAGATCACCTGGCCACCGGTCAGGATGGCGATGTCCTCGAGCATGGCCTTGCGGCGATCGCCGAAGCCCGGCGCCTTGACGGCGGCGATCTTCAGACCGCCGCGCAGCTTGTTGACGACGAGCGTGGCAAGGGCTTCGCCCTCGACGTCCTCGGCGACGATCAGCAGCGGACGCGACGACTGGACGACGGCCTCGAGCACCGGCAGGAGAGCCTGCAGGTTGGAGAGCTTCTTCTCGTGGATGAGGATGTAGGGGTCGTCCAGCTCGGCGACCATCTTCTCGGCGTTGGTCACGAAGTAGGGGCTGAGGTAGCCGCGGTCGAACTGCATGCCCTCGACCACTTCAAGCTCGGTCTCGGCGGTCTTGGCTTCCTCGACGGTGATGACGCCCTCGTTGCCGACCTTCTGCATGGCGTCGGCGATCATCTGGCCGATCTCGGTCTCGCCGTTGGCGGAGATGGTGCCGACCTGGGCGACTTCGGCCGAGGTGGAGATCTTCTTGGAACGGGCGTTGAGGTCCTTGACGGCCTCGGCGACGGCGAGGTCGATGCCGCGCTTCAGGTCCATCGGGTTCATGCCAGCGGCAACCGCCTTGGCGCCCTCGCGGACGATGGCCTGGGCCAGCACGGTGGCGGTGGTGGTGCCGTCACCGGCCTTGTCGTTGGTCTTCGAAGCGACTTCGCGGACCATCTGGGCGCCCATGTTCTCGAACTTGTCGGAAAGCTCGATTTCCTTGGCGACCGACACGCCGTCCTTGGTGATGCGCGGAGCACCGAAGGACTTCTCGATCACCACGTTGCGACCCTTCGGGCCGAGCGTGACCTTGACGGCGTCGGCGAGGATGTCCACGCCGCGCAGCATCTTGTCGCGAGCGTCGGGACCGAATTTGACTTCCTTGGCAGCCATGGGATTCTTCCTTGAAATGAGAGAGGTTGACGGAGGACGGACTGGTCCGGATGGATCAGCCGATGATGCCCATCACGTCGGATTCCTTCATGATCAGGAGGTCCTGACCGTCGATCTTCACCTCGGTGCCCGACCACTTGCCGAACAGCACCTTGTCGCCGGCCTTGACGTCGAGGGCGACGAGTTCACCCTTTTCGTTGCGGGCGCCGGGGCCAACGGCCACCACTTCGCCCTGCTGGGGCTTTTCCTTGGCGGTGTCGGGGATGATGATACCACCGGCGGTACGCTCCTCGGACTCAAGCCGGCGGACGACGACGCGGTCGTGCAGGGGACGGAACTTCATGTTCGGCTCCTCGTTTCTGAGCTGCCCGTGGCGCGCGCGCTCTTGCCTCGCGGGCCACGGCGAAAAATGGACGCTGTTAGCACTCGAAAGAGGTGAGTGCCAAGCGGGTCGGAAATAGGCCCATGTCGACCGGCTGTCAAGGCCCGATCCGGTGTTCTACGGATGGGCTTTCTCGGCACGCCTCTCCGGTGCGCGCCCCGGCTGGACCACGGCGAGGCAGGCGCCGATGATGATCATCGAGCCGAGAAGGGTATATAGGCTCGGTATCTCCGAGAAGAAGACCATGCCGAAGGTGACAGCCCAGATCAGCGCCGTGAACTCGAACGGGCCGAGCAGCGTCGCTGGCGCGTGCTTGTAGGCCCAGGTCATGGCGTAGTGGCCGCCGGTGCCGAGCGCGCCGATGGCCAGGAACATCGTCAGCGTGCCGGTCGGCACCGGCTGGAACCACAACAGCGCGAAGGGCGCGGCGATCGCCGTGTTGATCAGGTTCTGCACCAGGATCATCTGCGACACGCTGTCGTGGGCGGCGTCGCGGCGCGACATGATCATCGACAAGGCGTAGGCGACGGCCGAGGCCAGCGCCATGGCGAAGCCGATCGGGCTGCCGGCCCCGGAAGACAGCTTCTCGGCCAGCATGACCACGACGCCGGCAAAGCCGATGGCGGTGGCGACCAGCGAGCGGCGGGTGACCGGATCGCCGATCATCACCGAGGATATCAGCACCATGAAGAACGGCGAGGTGAAGGTGAGCGCCACCGTTTGGGCGAGCGGCAGCTCCTTCAGCGCGCCGAAGAACAGGGCGGCGCAGGTGACGCCGGCCAGCGATCGGCCAAGGGCGCGGCGGACGGTCGCCCAGCTTGGCCGGAGCTGCCCCTGCGTGGCGCCCGCCGCCACCGCGAACAGCGAGCCGGCGGCATAGCGCAGGAATACCACCATCACCACCGGCGTGCCGTAGGTGGTCGCCTTGACCAGCGCGTCGAGGCCCGAGAACAGAAAGACGGCGACGAAGGTGGCGCCGGCCGCTTGAAGGCGCATCGACGGCTGCATGGACACTCCGGAAAGGCCGGCGCGGGCTGTGCTCGCGGCTTCTACGCCGCGGCCGGGCCGGCGGCAAGCTCAGGTTGGAGCAATCCCAGCAAAAGTGGGAACCGGTTTTGCGTCCGGGATTGCGTGAAAACAAACAGATAGAGCACATTCGGCGAACCAGGGTTCGCTGGATGTGCTCTAGGGAGCGCCGGCGACCGAAAATGGCAGCAACAGCCGGCGCTACGCCGGCTGCGGCAGCTCCAGCCGGTAGGCGAACTCCCAGCCGTCGGTGGCGTCGGCGAGGTAGCGGACGACCGGCTGGCGGGCGAAGCCGAGCTTCTCGTAGAAACGGTGGCCGGACAGGAAGCGGGTATCGGTCCAGAGCTTCAGCGTCCGGCAGCCGCGCGCCCGCGCCTCGGCGATCGCCGTCTCGTAGAGCCGCAGCGCCAGGCCCGAACCGCGCCGCTGCCGGTCGAGATAAACCTTGTTGATCTCGAACACCCCATCGTCGTCGGGCGAGGAGATGGCAAACGAGCCGACGATCATGCCGCCGTCCTCGGCGACGAACAGCTTGCCGCCGCGCCGCTGGTAGTGGCTGGCCGGCGCGGCCAGCTCCGGAAACTCGGCGATGACGAAGGGGCAGCCGTCGTATTCGCCGAACACGGCGGCGATCAGACGGGCGATGCCGGCGCCGTCGGCATCGACGGCCGGCCGGATGAGGGGCTGTTCGGTCATGGTCGATCGGATTCGGTTACTTGGCCGGCGGCGTGGCGGCGATGGTGAACGGCAGCTCGAACTCGCCCGTCTTGGCCGAGTTGCGGTCGTTGAGCTTGGTCACCAGCACGTAGTCGCCGGGCTTCAGGCCCTTGAAATTATAGACGATGTAGACCTGGAATTCCTTGTTCCGCCGGCGCGAGGCCATGTCGAGGGAGGCAAAGCCCTCCTGGGCGTGCAGGATCTGGCCGCGCGTCGTCCGGAGTTGGAAGTCGGCGGAGAAGTCGATCTTGAACAGGTCGCCGTCCTTGCCGAAGCCGTAGCCGAACGGCTCGGCATAGACCAGCATCTGCTCGTCGGGCTGGAAGACCGCATTGGGGCGGGTGTCGTAGATGCCGAAGCCGGCCGGCTTGCCGGTGACGAAGGTCGCCTCGGAGAAGCCGAGCGGCGCCGCGTCCCAGGCGGCGTTGAAGGCGGCCTCCAGCGAGGCCAGCGCCTCGACGGCCTTGCCCTCGGCGAGCAGCGCCTCGGCGGCCTTGGCGTCGTCGAGGATCGGTCCGGCGATGGCCGTCGACGCCGCCATCAGGCAGGCGGAAAAAGCAGCAAGAAAACGCAACCCCTGCATAGCCCCTCATCCTTCCCCCGGCGCTCTCCGGTTGAGCGCGCCGGGCATGTTTCGGCGCCTCCTGGCGATGCCGTTGGCAGGCCCGAGCGTCCACGCCGGCCTATAGCACGGCAGCGTCCACTATCTCTCTTCTATCTTACTGATCCGCTACCATTTTCCAAGTTCGGACGCGTCGAGCCCACGGAAATGATCAGGCGGTGCGGAGGGCAAGCGCTTCCTCGATGTCGCGACGCTTGCGATAGATGGTCGAGGGGCTGATCTCAAGGGCGGCGGCGGCCTTGGCGATGTTGCCGTCGAAGGCGGCGATCGCCTCCTCGATCACCCGCGCTTCTTCCATCCAGAGCGGCTTGACGTCGGCCGGCAGCTTGCGGCGCGGCGCGGGCGTGGGCACGGCCGGCATGGCGATGATCGGCACCACCATGTCGGCGGTGACGAGGTCGCCGGGGTAGAGGGCCATCAGCTTCTCGAGCGCCGACCTGAGTTCGGCGACGTTGCCCGGCCAGCTCCGTCCGCCGAGACACTGCACGGCGGCGGCGGTGAAGCGGGTATAGCGCGAGCCGCTGTCGCGGTTGATCTGCCGCACCATGACGTCGACGAGGGCCGGGATGTCCTCGCTGCGCTCGCGCAGCGGCGGCACGGCCAGCGTCAGCACGTTGAGGCGGAAATAGAGGTCCTGCCGGAGGCCGGACGGGCCGCTCAGCTCGTCGAGCGGCCGTCGCGACGAGGCGATCACCCGTACCGACAGGCGGCGGCCGCCGTCGAAGCCGGCAATCTCGCCGGTGTCGAGGAAGCGCATCAGCGCCAGCTGGGCGGCGTCGGCGAGATGGCCGACCTCGTCGAGGAACAGCGTGCCGCCGTCGGCGCCGGTCAGCGCGCCATCGGGCTCGGACAGGTCGGCGACCAGCTTCTCGGTCGGCGTCGTCGCACAGTCGAGGGTGACGAAGGGACCGGTGCGCCGGCGCGAACGGGCGTGGACGGCGCGGGCCACCAGCGACTTGCCGCTGCCCGCCTCGCCGGAGATGAACACCGGCCCGAGCGACGGCGCGACGCGCAGGATCTGGTCGGAGAGCGCTCGCGTCGCCGCCGAGGCGCCGATCAGGCCGTCGGCATCGTCGACGCTGCCGGCGATGCTCTCGACGAACTGCCGCTCGACGCGGCGGGCGAAAGCGTTGCCGTCGACCGGCTTCTCGATGAAGTCGGCGGCGCCGGCCCTGACGCAGGCGACGGCCGCCTGCACGTCGGAGGGATCGCCCAGGGCGTAGAGCGTGGTGGGGCCGAGATGCTCGGTGAAGGCACGGAAGGCCGCGGGGCCGCCGATGGTGTCGAGGTCGATGGCGACCACGTCGAAGGTCTGCTTGCCGGCCATCACGCGGGCGGCATCGCGCTCGGCGGTTTCGAGAATCAGCATCGGCCGGGCGATGCGCGCCTCGAGGGCCTTGCGCATGACCCGCCGCGACGAAACGTCGGCATCGACGATCAAAAGACGCACCGTCGACGTGCTGCGCGGGCCAACCGACATCGGAAAGCGATCCCTGCCAGACAGTTGCAGATTGCATTCTGTACCGGCGAACTCTGCCCCGATCATGGTAAAAAAAGGGTTGATGAACCTTAACGGAGCGTCACCAACGCTCCGTCAGGGCAGGCGGCGGCCGCTTCAGGCCGCCACTTCGTAGCCGGCCGCCTCGATCGCCTCGCCGAGCGTCTTGGCATCGGCGCGGGTCTCGACGCTCACCTTGCCGCTGGCGAGGTCGATGGTGACGGCGGCGTCGGCGTCGACGCGCTTGATCGCCTTCTCGACGGTACCGGCGCAACCGCCGCACATCATGCCCTTGACGTTGAGTTCGATCATGGTTCGTCTCCGCCTTTCCTACGGCGGGCGGTGGTCCGCCGGCCGGATTTTCAACGGGCCCGAGCATGGGACAGCGGCCGGCGGCGGTCAAGGCGGCGCCGATCACGCTTGCGGGACGCGGGCGGCTGTCGGCGGAGGGGCAATCGGCCTGAAAAACCTTGGAAAACCCATGTCTGCCTTCGCTTCCGTCCATGAAAGTGGCAACAATGCCTAGGTGATTCGGTAAGCGGTGTTGGAGTAGGCGGGCGAATGAACCGGTCGTCATCGACGATGATCCTGATCGCCATGGGCGTGATCGCTGCCTCGGCCGCGGTGGTGCTGTATTACCAGCTCGGCCTGCCGGCCGGCTCGGCGCTGATGATCGGCATCGGCCTGATGCTGGCCATGGTCGTGCTGCAGCAGCCGATGGAGCGGCGGCGCGAGCGGGCGTGGCTCGAGGGCCGTCTCGCCGAGATCGCCGCCGTCGCCGGCGACGGCGAAGCCGAGATCGNNCTGCTGCGCCAGGTGACCGAAACGCTGGCCGAACTCGAATCGACCGTCGAAGGCCGTCTCGAGGGCGTCGACGCCCGCTTCGGTGCCATGGAGCGTCGCATCCGCGACGCAGGCCGGCGCGACACCGAGGAGGCCGGCACGCCGAGGCGGCGGGCACGCACTGATGAGGTCGGCGAGGACCGGCGCGAGCGGACGGGCGAGGGCGATACCGTCGCCGCCAGCCTGAGGAGCGGTCTCTTCGTCGCCGACGGCGATCCGGCCTTCGAGCGCGAGGTAGAGCGGCTGATCCGCGAGGAGCAGATCGAACTGCATCTGCAGCCGGTGGTGACGCTGCCGCAGCGCCTCGTCCGCCACTACGAGGTGCTGACCCGCCTTAAGGGCGCCTCCGGTCTCATTCCCGCCGCCGAGTTCATCCCGGTCGCCGAGAAGAGCCGGTTGATCGCCAAGCTCGACACCTATCAGGTGATCCGCTCGTTCCAGATCCTGAAGCGTCTCACCCAGCGCAACGGCGAGGTCGGGCTGTTCGTCAACCTTTCCGCCGAAAGCCTTGCTTCCTCGGCCTTCTTCCGCGAGTTCCAGGCCTTCCTCGGCCAGAATCGCGCCTCCGCCGACCTCGTGCAATTCGAGTTCCGGCAGGAAGCGCTGGCCGAGATGGGACCGCTGGAGATCGAGAGCCTGCGGGCGGTGGCCGACCTCGGCTTCCATTTCTCGATCGACAACGTCACCGACCTGCGCGGCGATTTCCGGCGCTGGTCCGACCTCGGCTTCCGGTTCATCAAGGTGGCGGCCGACCGGCTGCTCGGCCGCATGCCGCTCGTCACCGGCGACATCCACGTCGAGGACATGGCCGGCCACCTGCAACGGCAGGGGCTGACGCTGATCGTCGACCACGTCGAGCAGGAGGCGCAGGTGATCGACCTGCTCGATTACGGCCTTGCCTTCGGCCAGGGCAACCTGTTCTCCAGCCCGCGCCAGGTGCGGCCGGAGGTGCTCGGCCCGGCCCAGGCGGCAACGACCGGCGCCGCGACCCGCCCGGCCGGTGGCGAAGGCAGTTCCAGGAGGAGCGTCAGCCCCTTTCCATCAGGAGTTGCGCGAAAGCAATAACGCGGGCGGTCGCGCCGAGGGAGATGAGCCAACAAAAAAGCCGCGGCAACCGCGGCTTTTTTCATGTTACGAAGAAGGCGCCGGAGGCGCCGCTCCATCACCAGAACTTCCACCACTTCTTCTTCGGCGATGTTCCCGGCGTACCGTCGTCGGTGGTCACCGGCACGCCGGGAGCCGGCTCCAGATAGGCGACCGGCGGCTCGACCAGCGCCTTGCGCACCGGCTTGCCATCGGGACCATAAATCGCGTCGCCGTTGTTGGCGCGCGGCATCTTACCGAGTTCGCTGGGCATCAGCGGCCTGGACGCTTCCTCGATACTGTTGGGCGAGGTATTCGGACGCGTCGTGTCTCGCGGCACTCGGGTAGACATCAACTCCGACGGCGTCAACTCGTGATGGTCGTCGCCTCGCGCCGCGTCGCGAGAGGCCGCCTCTTTCAGAACACGTTGCGTCTTGAGGTCGTTGTCGTCGGGCCAGGCTCCGGAAGCCTCCAGCCGGTTGGGATCTTCCGGCGCGACCAGGGCCATCTTGTTGGGCGGCACCACCAGCGGGGCGCGCGGCGTGTAGTTGATCGCCGTCTTGCGCGCCGGCACGGCGCCGAGGCCCTCCATGACGGCGCGGCCCATCGACACGTTGGGAACTTCCGTCTCCGGATCGTCGTCGGCGACGGACGTGCCGAGCGCCGAGCAGGCGGAAAGGCCGATGGTGGCGACGGCGAGAAGAGCGAAACGCTTGCCGGTCAGCAGATGGGTCATCGATATCGTCACTCTCGCTCTCGTGCCGGGTGCTCGGCGGTCATCGGCCGCGGCCCGACCCTCATTCCGGTCGGCAACTAGCCGACTTTTGAGGCATCACTGTGGCCTGGGGCGGAGAGAGTCATACAGGAGTGCGCCTACCCCTGCAACGATGGCGCAGTCGGCGAGGTTGAAAACGTACCAGGAGAACGAGCCGTAGTGCAGGTGCAGGAAGTCGACGACGCCGCCGAACAGGATGCGGTCGACGAGGTTGCCGAGCGCGCCGCCGATGATCAGCGCCAGCGCCAGACCGGCCAGCAGCCGGTCGCCGGAGCGCCACAGCCAGACCGCCAGCAGCGCCGTCGCCAGCGCCGTGAAGCCGATCAGCAGGAAGCGGCCGAGCGCTTCCTGCTGCTGGAACAGGCCATAGGAAATGCCCATGTTCCAAGTCAGCACCAGGTCGAGCACCGGCAACACGGAAATCCGGTCGCCGCCGGACAGCGTGCCGTCGCTCAGCACCCAGTACTTGCTCGCCTGATCGGCGGCGAACGTCAGGATGATGACGGCGAGCGCGGCGAGCCGCGTCCGCCGTGTCCGGTCGCGGAGCGCCTCCGCCGTCATGAACCGGCCGCCAGCTCGCGCAGCGCCTCGGCGTCGCGCAGCGTCACGTCCGGATAGTCGGGGTCGGAGCCGACCTCCGGCAGGATCTTCCACGAGCGGGCGCATTTCCGGCCCTCGGCGAGCTTGGGCTCCACGGCGACCGGCGTGCCGTCGTCGAGGCGGAAGGCCCCCTCGGACGCCGGCGCCTCGGTGACGGTGATCTGCGAGGTGATGCAGATCTCGGCGAAATCGAGCCCGTCGAGCGCCGCGAACAGGTCGGCGTCCTCGACGTGGACGATCGGCGCCGCTTCCAGCGACGAACCGATGCGCTTCTCGCGCCGCTCGATCTCCAGCGCACCGGTCACCGCCCGCCGCACCTTCTTCACCTTCTCCCACTTGTCGTCGAGCGTCGCGTCCAGCCATTCCTCCGGCACGTTCGGGAACAGCTCGAGATGCACCGACGACGCCTCGCCCGGATGGCGTTCGAGCCAGGCTTCCTCGGCCGTGAACGGCGTCAGCGGCGCCAGCCACTTGACGAGATGGTCGTAGAGCGTGGCCACCACGTGGAGCGCGGCGCGGCGCTTCAGGCTCGACTTCGGGTCGCAGTAGAGCGCGTCCTTGCGGACATCGAAGTAGAAGGCGGAAAGCTCGCTGTTCATGAAGTTGAGGATCGACGAGAACACGGCCTTGAAGTCGTATTCCTTGTAGCCCTCCACCACCTCGGCGCCCACCACCGCCAGCTTGTGCAGCATCAGCCGCTCCAGCTCCGGCAGGTCGGCATAGGGTACGGCGACGCCATCGTAGTGGGCGAGCGTACCCAGCATCCAGCGGATGGTGTTGCGGATCTTGCGGTAGGCGTCGGAATTGGCGTCGAGGATCTTCTTGCCGATGCGCTGGTCTTCCCAGTAGTCGGTCGAGGCGACCCAGAGGCGCAGGATGTCGGCGCCCGACTGCTTGATGACGTCCTGCGGCTGCACCTGGTTGCCTAGGGATTTCGACATCTTGCGGCCGTCCTCGGCCATGGTGAAGCCGTGCGTCACCACCGCCTTGTAGGGCGCGACGCCGTTGACGCCGCAGCTTTCGAGCAGCGACGAATGGAACCAGCCGCGATGCTGGTCCGAGCCTTCGAGATAGACGTCGGCCGGCCACTTGAGGTCCGGGCGGCCCTTCAGCACGAACTCGTGCGTCGAGCCCGAATCGAACCAGACGTCGAGAATGTCGCGCACCTGCTCCCACGGGCCGAGATCGTCGACGAAGCCCTTGAGGAACCGCTCTTTGGCGCCGTCGGCGAACCAGGCGTCGGCGCCCTCGGCCAAGAAGGCCTCGCGGAGGCGGGCGGCATAGGCGTCGTTATGGGCGAAATCCGGACCGGGGATCAGCGCGCCGGTGTCGGTGTTGCGGAACACGGCGATCGGCACGCCCCAGGCGCGCTGGCGCGACAGCACCCAGTCGGGCCGGTTCTCGATCATCGAGCTGAGGCGCGTCTGGCCGGCCGGCGGGTAGAAGGCGGTGTCGTCGATCGCCTTCAGCGCCCGGGCGCGCAGCGTGTCGCCGACCGGGCCGTTGCCGATCGGCTTGTCCATGTAGACGAACCACTGCGGCGTGTTGCGAAAGATCACCGGCTTCTTGGAGCGCCAGGAATGCGGATAGGTGTGCTTCAGGCGGCCGCGCGCCACCATGGCGCCGGCGGCGGCCAGCGCCTCGATGACGGCGCCGTTGGCGTCGCCCTTGTCGCCCTTGTCGGTGAGGACGCGCCGGCCCTCGAAGCCGGGCGCGTCGGCGGTGTAGAAGCCGCCGTCGTCGACCGGGAAGGGGATGGTGGCGTCGATGCCACGCGCGGCGAGATCGCGGCCGTGCTCCATCCACACCTCGAAGTCCTCGCGGCCGTGGCTCGGCGCGGTGTGGACGAAGCCGGTGCCGGCGTCGTCGGTGACGTGGTCGCCGGCTAAGAGCGGCACGACGAACTGATAACCGCCGCCGAGGCCGCTGAGCGGATGGACGCAGGTGATCGAAGCCAGCGCGTCGGCCGTGACGGCGGCGAGCTTGGTGTAGCCCGTCACCTTGGCCTGCTTGAACACCGCCTCGGCCAGCGCGTCGGCCAGCACGTAGCGCTCGCCCACCTTGGCCCAGTTGCCGTCCGGCGCCTCGGTTACCTCATAGAGGCCATAGGCGATCTTCGGCGAATAGCTGACGGCGCGGTTGCCGGGGATGGTCCAGGGCGTGGTCGTCCAGATGACGACGGAAGCGCCGGCAAGCTCCGGCGCGCCCGAGGCCACCGGGAACTTCACCCAGATCGTATCGCTCTGGTAGTCCTGATACTCGACCTCGGCCTCGGCCAGCGCCGTGCGCTCCACCACCGACCACATCACCGGCTTGGAACCGCGATAGAGCTGGCCGGAGACGGCGAACTTCAAAAGTTCGGTGGCGATCACCGCCTCCGAGGAAAAGGCCATGGTGGTGTAGGGGTGCTTGAAGTCGCCCTCGACGCCGAGGCGGCGAAACTCCTCGGCCTGCACCTTGATCCAGCCTTCGGCATACTGGCGGCACTCGGCGCGGAAGTCGTTGATCGGCACCTCGTCCTTGTTCTTGCCCCTGGCGCGATACTCCTCCTCGACCTTCCACTCGATCGGCAGGCCGTGGCAGTCCCAGCCGGGGACATAGTTTGAATCGAAGCCCATCATCTGCCGCGAGCGGGTGATGATGTCTTTCAGGATCTTGTTGAGCGCGTGGCCGATATGCAGGTGGCCGTTGGCATAGGGAGGGCCGTCGTGCAGGACGAACTTTTCGCGGCCCCTGGCGGTGTCGCGCAGCCGCTCATAGAGCTGCATCTCGTCCCAGCGGGCGATCAGCTTCGGCTCCTTCTCCGGCAGGCCGGCGCGCATCGGGAAGTCGGTGGCCGGGAGATTGAGCGTAGCGGAATAGTCGCGGGTCGGCGTCGCGTCGGACGTCGGTGCGGGCGTGTCGGTCATGGAATGTCTCGTCGGTGCAACAGGAAAACGGTATCGGCAGGCGGGGCGCTGCCGGCGGTCGGCCAGGGCGGCTCGGCTCCCGGTCCTCGATCCCGCCGCGTCAGCGGCGGCTCATCAGGACCGGGCCGATAATTCGCGCGATGTGCGGTGCGGCCGGCGGACGGCAGGGAAACGTAGGCATGGCCGTGTTCTACCGGCAAAGCGGTGGAAAGGAAAGACGCCCCAGCATTCGCCGGCTCGATTGAATCGCCGGGCCGACCAGCAACCGCTCGGGAGGATTTCGCGGGATATCCGCCGTCAATCCCGCCACAGTGCCCGGTCGAGGGGCGTGAAGCCGTCGAAGCCGGCGAGCAACATCCGGCCCTCCTCGGCGTCGCGGTTCATCTGGGCGATCAGCGGCGCCACGCCGTCGAACTTCAGCTCCGGCCTGAGGTAGGCGATCGGCATGACGGCGAGGGTCTTGCCGTAGAGATCGCCGGAGAAGTCGTAGACGTAGGTCTCGAACACCGGTGCGCCATTGTCGAAGGTCGGCCGGCGACCCCAGCTCGCCACGCCGGCGTGGCGGACGCCGTCGATATGGGCGTACACGGCGTAGACGCCTTCCGACAGCCGGACCTGCGACGGCAGGCGGATGTTGGCGGTCGGGAAGCCGATGGTGCGGCCGCGTTTGTCGCCATCGACGACGGTGCCCTCGAAGAACCAGTGCCAGCCGAGGAGGCCGGTCGCCTCGGCCAGCACGCCCTCGGCCAGGCGGTCGCGCACCGCGCTCGATGAGACGGTGTAGCCGTCCTCGGTCTCGAACGGGGCGAGGATGTCGACGCTGAAGCCGTGCCGGTCACCCAGTTCGCGCAGCTTCTGCGGCGTGCCGTGCCGGCCCGCGCCGAAATGGAAGTTCCAGCCGACGACGACGTGGCGGATGGCCAGTTCGTCCACCAGCACCCGCTCCACGAACTCCTCCGGGCTCTGGGCGGCGAAGGCCGGCGAGAAGGGGATGGAGACGAGGCCGTCGAGACCGATCGCCTCGACCAGCCGCGCCTTGACCGGCGCCGGCGTCAGGCGGAACACCGGATGCTCCGGCCGGAACACGTCGCGCGGATGCGGCTCGAAGGTGACGCCGACGGCCGGAATGCCGCGCTGTCGCGCCGCCGCGAGGGCGGCTTCCAGCACGGCCTGGTGGCCGCGGTGGACGCCATCGAAGTTGCCGATGGCAACGGCGCCGCCCCTGAGGGCCGGGGAAACGGACTGACGGTCGACGGACTGGAAGGAGGGCATGGTCTCTTGAATCTGCTGTCGCCGGGAAGCCGCCATCGCCCGGCGCCGGCGGTTTCGGCGGCGCCGGCGACCGTGCCTTCTGCTCCGGGCAAGGTCAAGCGGCGAATTGCCACGGCAGCCCTGCTGCGACAGCGCCCCTCGGCGCGGCTGACAAGCCGGTAATCGCCGGCATGGTTGGCAAAACGTAAACCGGGCAGCCGGCGATTTAAGACAAAATCGAGCAAAAAACCGCCGAACTGCGCCACAAAAACGATTCAAAGAAAAAACAGATGGTAAATCAAGCGTCTCGCTGAACGATAACGGGCCGGGGATCGGCGAGGACGGGAATTAACCGACTTTTCAGGTCCCGGTCGTATGGTTTTTCCCAAGCACGGGCCCCGGCAGGGACGTTCACCCGCCCGTGCACTTGAGCTGGTCATCGAGGCGCGGGTGGCGCCGCGGCAGTTTGGAGTAAACGATGGCACTTGATACATCGATTCCGGTTCTGGTGGTCGACGATTACAAGACCATGATCCGAATCATCCGGAACCTCCTGAAGCAGCTCGGTTTCGAGGACGTCGACGAGGCGGCCGACGGCACCGAGGCCCTCGGCAAGATGAAGGAGCGCCGCTACGGCCTCGTCATCTCCGACTGGAACATGGAGCCGATGACCGGCTACGAGCTTCTGAAGCAGGTGCGGTCCGATTCCTCGCTGTCGAAGACGCCGTTCATCATGGTGACGGCCGAATCCAAGACCGAGAACGTGATCGCCGCCAAGAAGGCCGGCGTCAACAACTACATCGTCAAGCCCTTCAACGCCCCCACGCTGAAGAGCAAGATCGAAGCCGTGTTCGGCGACTGAGGCCGAACCCGCGCCGGGGAGCACGAGGGGGCGGCGGCATGCCGCCCGCCACCGCCCCGGAAACGCGCGACGAGAGCCGACGCATCCAGTTCAAGATCAAGACGTCTGCATAGCCGCCCCGCCGGGGACGGACGACGCCGCGCATTCAGAAAAGGGCTTCTCGATGTCTGACATGTCCTCGGAGCATGTGGCCAAGATCATCGACTTCCTCCGCAACGGTCGCAAGGCCGAGGATGTGTCGCTCGAGGACGTCATGCGCCTCGCCGAGCTGATGGCCGAAAGCTTCCAGTCCTTCTTCAAGAGCATGGACCTCGCCATCTACTCCGAACTCGGCGAGATGGCGCGCGAGATCGCCAACATGAAGGAGGAGCTGGCGATGCTGCGCCTCTCCGACATGCGCGACGAGCACATCCCGACGGCAGGCCGCGAACTCGACGCCATCGTCGAGGCGACCGAGGAAGCCACCAACACCATCATGTCGGCGGCCGAGGAGATCATGGCGGCCGACGTCGAGGACGTCGACGCCTATCAGGCCCTGGTCGGCGAGAAGGTGATCGACAT
Organism: Rhodobacterales bacterium Alpha_02; assembly: GCA_001603295.1. GTDB lineage: Bacteria > Pseudomonadota > Alphaproteobacteria > Rhizobiales > Pleomorphomonadaceae > Pleomorphomonas. The sequence goes on along the minus strand of LUYO01000048.1, from coordinate 36,439 downwards.
CTTCCAGGCGTGCTCCTTCCAGGACATCACCGGCCAGCGCATTTCCAAGGTCGTCACCACCCTGAACGCCCTCGACAAGCGCATCACCACGCTGGTGGAAAAGCTGAAGATCATGCGCATCACCGACGTCGCCGCCAACGAGACGCCGGACGAGAAACGCGCCCGCGAGCTGATGCTGCACGGGCCGCAGTTCAAGGGCGAGGGCGTCAGCCAAGACGACATCGACGCCTTCTTCTGAGCGTCGCCATCGCGCCGGATCACCAAGAAAGAGGCCCCGCGGGGCCTCTTTTCATGTCTGCCTCACCAGACAAGACGGGGCAGGGCGGCCCGGATGCCGAGGCCTTCCGCTTCCAGCCGGGCGGCCAGCCGCGCCGGATCGGGGGCGAGGAGATCGCCGAAGTCGGCGCCGTGGATGCCGGCCGTCACCATCAGCACGTCGATGCCCTGGCCGTAGGCCCCCTTGATGTCGGTCGGCAGGCCGTCACCGATCGCCAGCACCCGGCTCTTTTCCATCGGCCGGCCGAATGCCCGGTCGAGGGAGGCGAGCGCCGCGTCGTAGACCGGCTTGAACGGCTTGCCGATGATGACGGCGTCGCCGCCAAGCGCCAGATAGAGCTGGGCCAGCGCCCCGGCGCAGTAGACGAGGCGGTCGCCGCGCTCGACCACAACGTCCGGGTTGGCGCAGTAGATCCTGAGGCCGCGTGCGACGAAGCGGGAGAGCATCGGCCGGTAGGTCTCGGCGGTCTCGGTCTCGTCGTCGAACAGGCCGGTCAGCGCCACGTACTCGGCTTCCTCCTCGCCCACCAGCTCGACGTCGAGCCCCTCGAACAGGCCGAGGTTGTGCTTGGGGCCGAGATGGAACAGCCGCCGCCGCGGCTCGCTCGCGAACACCTGACGGGCGACCGAGCCGGAGGTGACGATCTCGTCGTAGCTGTCGCGGCCGATGGCGTAGTGGCTCTGCAGCAGGTCCTCGACGTTTTTCGCCGGCCGTGGCGCGTTGGTGAGCAGCGCCACCGCCTTGCCGGCGGCCCGGAAGCGGCTCAGCGCCTCGGCGGCGGCGGGGTAGGGCGAGACGCCGTTGTGGAGGACGCCCCAGACGTCGCAGATGACGCCGTCGTAGGCCCCGGCGAGGGCCGACAGGCCCGGGATCATGTCTATCTCTTGCATGCCATCCCGATAAGGGTGTGACATGACAAGGTCAAGGCGGTGCCCGGACCGTCGGGAAGGAGACATCGCGACATGCGGCTTTCGGATCTTGGCGATCGCATTTGCATCCTTGGCCCGTCCAACAGCGGCAAATCGACGCTGGCGGTGGCCATCGGCGACAAGCTGGGCATTCCCGTGGTTCACCTCGATCGGCTCTACCATCTGCCGGAGACCGATTGGCTGCCGCGCGGCGCCGGGGACTTCCTCGCCCTGCACGACGCGGCCGCTGCCGGCGATCGCTGGGTGATGGATGGCAGTTACTCGATCGCCGTGCCGCAGCGGCTTCGCCGCGCCACTGGCGTCATCCTGCTGGACGTTTCGACGTTGCGCAGCCTCGGCCGTTATTTTCGTCGCAGCCTTGTTCAAACCGATCGCCACGGCGGGCTCGACGGCGGGCGCGACAGCATCAAGTGGGAGATGATCCGTCATATCGTCGTGACGACGCCCGGCAACCGGCGCCGCTATGCCGAGATGTTCGACAGCCTGACCTTGCCGAAGATCCGGCTGGCATCGGCCGCGGCCATTCGGCAATGCTACGTCGACTGGGACCTGAGGCGTCGATGACGATGCCGATCAGCCAATCCGCCCGGCCAGCAGCTCGCGGACGAAGGCCGGCACGATATCGCCGGCCTTGCCCTCGATCTCCAGGTCGAACAGGCCATGACCGCGCCGCGACGCTTCGAGATTCAGCTCGACGGTAAGGGCGCCGGCTTGTCTGGCCGCCCGCACGAAGTCGGCGGCCGGGTAGACGGTGCCCGACGTGCCGATGGAGAGGAAGAGGTCGGCCTCGCCGAGCGCCCGATAAATTTCCGGCATGAAATAGGGCATCTCGCCGAACCAGACGATATCGGGCCTGAGCGTGCCGGCGAGGCCGCACAGCGGGCAGACGGACGCGGTCGTCATGTCGCCGGTCCACGGCCCGCGCTTGCCGCAGGCTTCGCAGAGGAACTTGTCGAGTTCGCCGTGCATGTGGACGAGCGCCCTGGAGCCGGCCTTCTCGTGCAGGCCGTCGATATTCTGCGTGACCAGCAGAAAGCGGCCCGGCCACGCCGCCTCGAGTTCGGCCAGCGCCGCGTGGGCGGCGTTGGGGATGGCGAGGGCCGCCTCGCGGCGCTGCTCGTTGTAGAAGTGGTGCACCAGCGCCGGGTTGCGGCGGAAGCCCTCCGGCGTCGCCACGTCGTCGATGTCATAGCGCGACCAGATGCCGCCGGCGTCGCGGAAGGTGTCGAGCCCCGATTCCTGCGATATGCCGGCGCCGGTCAGCACGACGATCGACGTGGCGGCCGAAATCTCGAAGTCTGTCATGGAGCGTCTCCCGTTCCGCCGCCGATCTCGCTCCGCCGGCCGGCTTCGTCTATGCTAACGCCTCCAGTCCCTCCGTCCGCAAGCGATTCCCGAAGCCGATGCCGGTCATCATCCAGCTCTCGCCCGTCACCATCAACCGCATCGCCGCCGGCGAGGTGGTGGAGCGGCCGGCCAGCGTCGTCAAGGAACTGGTCGAGAACGCCGTCGACGCCGGCGCCGACCGCATCGACGTTGTGACCTCGGGCGGCGGCAAGACGCTGGTGCGCGTCACCGACAACGGATCCGGCATGACCGCCGGCGACCTGTCGCTCGCCGTCGAGCGGCATTGCACCTCCAAGCTGATCGAGGACGACCTCCTCGATATCCGCACACTCGGCTTCCGCGGCGAGGCGCTGCCGTCGATCGGCTCGGTTGCCGATCTCCGCATCGAGACGCGCCATGCGTCCGAGGACAACGGCTGGGCGATCACCGTATCGGGCGGCAGCCGTTCGGAGATCGCGCCGGTGGCGCTGAGCGCCGGCACCCGCATCGAGGTCAGGAATCTGTTCTTCTCGACGCCGGCCCGCCTCAAGTTCCTGAAAAGCGAGCGCGCCGAGGCCGGCGCCATCACCGATGTGGTGAAGCGGCTGGCACTCGCCCATCCGGAGATCCGCTTTTCGCTGTCCGGCTCCGACCGCTCGCCGCTTGATTATCCCGCCCTTCAGGAGGGCGATTTCCGGGGGCGGGCGTTGCAGGTGATGGGCGCTGATTTTGCCGAGAATTCCATCGAGATCGACGCGCTGCGCGAGGGCGTCCGCCTCACCGGCCTTGCCGGTCTGGGAACCTTGCAGAAGGCCAACGCCCAGAGCCAGTATCTGTTCGTCAACGGCCGGCCGGTGCGCGACAAGCTGCTGCTCGGCGCCATCCGCGCCGGATACTCCGACGTCATGGCCCGCGACCGCTTCCCGGCGGCGGTGCTGTTCGTCGATCTCGACCCGCACGAGGTCGACGTCAACGTCCACCCGACCAAGGCCGACGTGCGCTTCCGCGATCCCGGCCTGGTGCGTGGCCTCCTGGTCGGCGCGCTGAAGCGGGCGCACGCCGACGCCGGCCACCGCGCCGCCTCGACGCATGGCGCGGCGACGCTCGACGTGCTGGAAGCCGCCGTCGCCCGGCCGATGGCGGCGCGGTCCTCCTGGTCCTACGCCAGCCGGCCGGTCGCCTTCGACTGGCGCACGGCGCCCGACCGGCCGATGGCCGAGGCTGTGCCGTCATCGCGCGGCTTCGGGGAGGAGGAGGCGACGCCGGCGGCCAATCCGCCGCAGGGCCGCTTCGCCGTCGTCGATGACGCCGTTTCCGCCGACGCCCGCGCCGGACTTGTCGAACCGTCGCCGGAGAGCCTTGCCCGGCCGCTCGGCGCGCCGCGCGCCCAGATCCACGAGACCTATATCGTCGCCCAGACCGAGACCGGCCTCATCATCGTCGACCAGCACGCCGCCCACGAGCGCCTGGTCTACGAGCGGCTGAAGCGGGAGATCGCCAGGGGCGTCGAGCGGCAGCTGCTACTGATTCCCGACGTCGTCGATCTGCCGGAGGAGGATGTGAACCGCCTGATCGAGCGCGCCGACGAGCTGGCCGAGCTTGGCCTCGTCGTCGAGGGTTTCGGCCCCGGCGCCGTCGCCATCCGCGAGATCCCGGCGCTCTTGGGCCGCACCGACACGGCGGCGCTGGTCCGCGACATCGCCGACGATCTCGCCGAGTGGGATCAGGCGACCCGCCTCAGGGAGAAGCTCGACGCCATCGCCGCCACCATGGCCTGCCACGGCTCGGTGCGGGCCGGCCGCCGGCTGCGCCTCGATGAGATGGACGCGCTCTTGCGCGAGATGGAGGCGACGCCCAACTCCGGCCAGTGCAACCACGGTCGTCCGACCTTCGTCGAGCTGAAGCTCAACGACATCGAGCGGCTGTTCGGGCGGCGATAGCAATTCCAGCAAAAGTGGGTACCGGTTTTGCGTCCGGAATTGCGTTGAAGCAATATGGACAGAGCATATCCGGCGAACCGGAGTTCGCCGGATATGCTCTGAAATCAGTCTTGGCGGATGATGGCGTAGATCGCCACGTCCCAGCGCGCCTCGCCCACCCTGGTCGACGAGCGGCGGACGCCTTCGCGCGCGAAGCCGAGAGACTCGTAGAGGCGGATCGCTGGCGCGTTCTGGACGTAGACGTTGAGTTCCAGGCGGGGAAAGTCGCCGACCTCGTCGAGCCGGGCAAACACCTCGGCGAGGAACGGCCGCGCCAGCCCCTTGCCGCGATGGGTAGGCGCCAGGGCGAAGCGGGCGAGTCGGGCGACGCCGTTCGGCCAGTCGAGGGCGATCTGGGCGTGGGCGACCGTCGTGTCGTCCAGAAGGCCGGCGAAGGCGAGGCGGAGCGGCGGCTCGGTCGTCGTCTCGGTCAGCATGGCGGAAATCTGGTCTCCGTCGAGGGGAAAACCGAGGCCGCCGCCGCCCCACATGGCCAATGCATCCGGCGTATCGAACCAGTCGGGCAGGGCGACGAGATGCCGGGCCGTGGCCGGCACGACGCGGAGCGCCGCCATCGGGCCTATTCGCCTTCGCCGAAGCGGTCGTTGACCAGCGCCGCGATCGCCTCGATGGCGTCGAGCGCTTCCCGGCCGGCGGCGCGCACCTCGATGAACGAGCCGATGCCGGCGGCCAGCATCATCAGCCCCATGATCGACGTGCCCGACACGCTCTGGCCGTCTTTCAGGACGCATACCTCGGCCTCGAAGCGGTCGACGCACTGGACGAACTTGGCCGAGGCGCGGGCATGCAGCCCCTTCTTGTTGAGGATCTTCAGTTCGCGGACGATGGCGCCATTGGCTCTGTCGTCTGTCATAATCCGGCAAGTACCTGGCTGGCGACGGAAATGTATTTGCGCCCGGCGTCCCGGGCCTCGGTGACGGTCTCGGCGAGCGAGCGCTCCTTGCGCACGGTCGCCAGCTTGACCAGCATGGGCAGGTTGACACCGGCGATCACCTCGACGTCGCCGATGTCCATCACCGAAATGGCGAGGTTGGACGGCGTGCCGCCGAACATGTCGGTGAGCAGGATGACGCCCTTGCCGGAATTCACCCGCTCGACCGCAGCGATGATGTCGCTCCGCCGTTGCTCCATGTCGTCCTCGGGGCCGATGCAGATGGTCTCGAAATCGGCCTGCGGACCGACCACATGCTCGAGCGCCGACTGGAATTCATCGGCAAGACGACCATGCGTCACCAGAACCAACCCGATCATTCTGGGGTCCGATCCCTGTAAATTGCGAAGCTCATGCGGCGCGCCATGTCGGTTTCGCTCCAAGCTGGAACGGGCCACATCTTCACCAGAGCGGGATTTCTTGCAAGCGGAAAACGCCGGTTGAAGCCGGCTGGCCCGGTTCCCGGCCCTCCGACGATAGTTGCCGGCTCGACAAAAGTACCCGCCGGCGACTTGAAAAGCCCGGCCGTCGGGGCGTTTTACGGGAAAAGTCTATCCTAGGCCGGAAATGCCGTCCCGATCGTTAAATCTTGTTCATTTCCTCAAGGGCGGCGAGCACCAGCGGCACCGAAATGGCTGTCCGACGAGCCGGAATCGCCTGCCGACGCAGCCGGAGGCCGGCGATCTCCACCCATTCCTCCGCCGCCTCGGGCAGGCGCGGCAGGGCGTCCGGCGCGACGAGGTCGGCGACGAGCCGCACCGCCGCCGCCGGCACGTGCGCCACCGTCTCGATGCCGTGGCCGTGACGCTCGGCGAGGCCGGCGATGGTCGCCGGGCAGCGGGCGACGAGGCGACCGTGCGCCGCCGTAAGCTCCGCCCGGTCGTCGGCGACAAAGGCGGCGTAGAGGCCGTCGCGGCGGGCGGCGTCGATCAGCGCGAAGGCCAGCGACGTCTTGCCGGCGCCCGAGGCGCCGCGGATCAGCACACCGGCCTCACTGATGACCACGGCGGTGGCGTGGACGGTGGGCGGGCTCATGCGACGAGGTCCGCCGGCAGCGACACGACGAAGCGGGCGCCGGTGACGCGGTCGGGGTCGGCGGCATCGTCGGCGCGGTTGATCGCCGTGATGGTGCCGCGATGCGCCTCGACGATCTGCCTGGATATGGACAGGCCGAGGCCGGAATTGTTGCCGAAACCCTCGCCCTCCGGCCGGTCGGTGTAGAATCGCTCGAACACCCGCTCGATCTTCTCGGCGCGGATGCCGGGACCGTGGTCGTCGACGATCACCTCGATCATCCGGCCGTTGCGGCGGACGGCCACCTCGACGCGGCCGCCCTCCGGCGAGAAGGAGCGGGCATTGTCGATCAGGTTGTTGAACACCTGACCGAGCCGGCTGTCGTGGCCGAGCACCATCAGCGGTTTGTCGCCGTCGCCGCGCTCGACCCTGAGGTCGACGCCGATCTCCTGATGGCGGCCGGTCTCGCGGGCCAGCGACACCACGCCCTCGACGAGGCGGCCGACGTCGATCGGCGTCGCGTCCTCACGGGCCAACTCGGCATCGAGGCGCGAGGCGTCGGAAATGTCGGTGATCAGCCGGTCGAGGCGGCGGACGTCGTGCTGGATGATGTCGAGGAGCCGCCCCCGGCTCTGGTCGCTCTTGGCGAGCGGCAGCGTCTCGACGGCCGAACGCAGCGAGGTCAGCGGGTTCTTCAGCTCGTGGGCGACGTCGGCGGCGAAGCTCTCGGTGGCGTCCATGCGGCTGTAGAGGGCGTTGGTCATGTCGCGGAAGGCGCGGGCGAGGTCGCCGATCTCGTCCTCGCGGTCGAAGGAGGGGATCTCCTCGCGCTGCTTGACGCCGCGCCGGATGCGGTCGGCGGCGGCGGCAAGGCGCCGGAGCGGGCGGGCGATGGTGCCGGCGAGCAGGAAGGACAGCGTGGCCGTGACGGCCGCCGCCACCAGGAAGACGCGGAAGATGCCCCAGCGCTCGGCGGTGACGATGGCGTCGATGTCGCCGCCCTCGGTGGACAATAGCAGCGAGCCGACCACCACGCCGAAGCGCTGCACCGGCACCGCCACCGACACGATCATCTCGCCGGCCTCATTGACGCGCACCACCGTGCCGGGCGAGCCGGAGAGCGCCTGCTCCACTTCCGGGTAGCCGCGGCCGTTGCCGCCGCCAAGCTCCCGATAGACGGGCAGGTCGAAGCGCCTCAGGCGGTAGGTGATGGCATTGATCACCTGCTCGATCAGCGACGGCGGCTCCGGCTTGGGCGGCGGCAGGTTGAAGCGCAGTACTTGGCCGCGCGAATAGAGGAAGCGGGAATCGAGGATCAGGATGCCGTCGCGGTCGTAGATGCGCGCCCGTGTCTTGGTCGGCGTGATCAGACGGCGGAGCAGAGGCGCCACCCGCTCGGGATTGATCGGGAAGTCGAGGCTCTCGCTGTCGGTCGGCGCCGTCATCTCGCCGCCGGCCTGCATCTGCAACAGGCGTTCGGGATCAATGGTGATCGAGTTGGAGACGGCCGACGCCGAGGCGGCGATGGCGCCGGCCATGATCTCGCCTTGGGTGAGCAGGCTTTCGACGCGGGCGTCGATTAGCCCGGCCCGGAACTGGTTGAGGTAGAGGATGCCGGAGACCAGCGCCGCCAGACCGGCAATGTTGAGGACGAGGATGCGGCGGCTGAGCGAGGTGCCGACCGACATCGACACGAAGCGCCTGACGCGGCGGACGACGACCGGCAGCAGCCGGCGCATGGTGCGCCCGCCGCTGTCCCGTTCGCTGTCCTCGGCTCCCCTGATCGGCATCGCGTGTCGCGAAAGGCGTCGGCCCTCACGTCTCCTTGAAGCGGTAGCCGACGCCGTAGAGGGTCTCGATCATCTCGAAGTCGTCGTCGATGGCCTTGAACTTCTTGCGCAGCCGCTTGATGTGGCTGTCGATGGTGCGGTCGTCGACGTAGACCTGATCGTCGTAGGCGGCGTCCATCAGCGCGTTGCGGCTCTTGACCACGCCGGGCCGCTGGGCGAGCGCGAACAGGATCAGGAACTCGGTGACGGTCAGCACCACGTTCTGGCCCTTCCAGGTGCAGGTGTGCCGCTCCTGGTCCATGACGAGGTTGCCGCGCTCGATGTTGCGGTTGGCGTCGCTCGGCTTGGGCGCGGCGGCGGTATCGCGCGGGGCGACGCGGCGCAGCACCGCCTTGACGCGCTCGACCAAGAGGCGCTGCGAGAACGGCTTGTGGATGAAGTCGTCGGCGCCCATCTTCAGGCCGAACAGCTCGTCGATCTCGTCGTCCTTGGAGGTGAGGAAGATGACCGGCATGTCGGTCTTCTGCCTGAGCCGGCGCAGCAGCTCCATGCCGTCCATGCGCGGCATCTTGATGTCGAGGATGGCGAGGTCGGGCTGCACCTTGGTCAGGCCGTCGAGGGCCGAGGCGCCGTCGGTGTAGGTCTCGACCCGGTAGCCCTCCGATTCGAGGGCGATCGAAACGGAAGTCAGGATGTTTCGGTCGTCGTCCACGAGTGCGATGGTCGGCATGCCCCAGTCCCCGTCAGTTGTCGTTCTGGTCGGTATCGATAGCCGGACCTTTGTAGCAGAGTTGAGCGGAATCTGGGCGAGAATGTAGAAAGTTCAAGGATTCCCTCGCTTTTTCGCCCGCTTGGTCACCCGTGCGAAGCGCGGCGCCAGGAGTGCGAACGAGGTGAGGATGCCGGCGCCGAGGCCCCAGTAGAGGCCGGCCGCGCCGAAACCGAGGTGGAGGCCGAGCAGGAGCGCCAGCGGCACCGACACGAACCAGAAGGCGGCCGACTGCATCCAGAGCGGCATCCAGACGTCGCTGAGGCCGCGCAGCGCGCCCATGGCGGTGCCCATCATGGTATCGAAGGCCACGAGCACGCCGGCCATCAGCAGCGTCTGCCGGGCGATGGCGGCGGCCACGGGATCGCCGATCATCGCGTCGGCCAGCGGCCCGTGCAGGGCGAGCACCAGAAGACCGCAGCCGCCCGACAGCAGGCCGCCGGCGGCGATCGCCGCGAAGCCGGCCCGCCGCGCCTCGGCGGTGGCGCCGCGCCCCATGGCGGCGCCGACCCGGATCGAGGCGGCGGCGCCGAGGCCGACGGCGTTCATGTAGATCAGCGACATCACCGTCATGGTCGCCTGATGGGCGGCCACCACCTCCGAGCCCATCACGCCGGCGATCAGCACCATGGCCGAGAAGGCGGCGCTCTCGACGCCCTGGCCGAGCCCCATCGGCAGGCCGAGGCGGCGGAGATCGCGGCCCCAGCCGCCGCCGAGCGTCGCGGCCGCCTGCAGCCAGTCGCGGCCGCCGGTGCGGAAGCCGTAGGGGTCGCCGTCGCGGACGGCGGTGCGGTCGAGCACGACGACGGCGGCGACGGCCATGCCGAGGCGGACCAGCGAGGTGGTCGCCACCGCCACCTCGGCGCCGCCCGCCTCGACGAGGCCGCCCCAGCCGAGCACGAACACGCCGTCGAAGAGAATGTTGGCGACATTGGCCGCCGCCATGATCGCCACGCCGACGCGCGGCCGGCCGATGGTCTCCAGCGTCATGTTGACGGCGAGGAACAGCAGGAAGGCCGGCAGGCCCCAGGCGAATTGCAGCGCCACCTTGCCGGCCAGCGCCGCCACGTCCGGCGCCTGCCCGGTCATCAGGAAGAAGGGCTCGGCGAACAGCGACAGCAGGCCGGCGAGGAGACCGAGCGCCACGGCGTTGACCACGGCGGCGCGGAAGATCGGCCCGACGGCGCGCGGATCGCCCTCGCCAATCGCCCGCGCCGACAGCACCATGGTCGCCTGCAGCGCGCCGAGGCAGACCAGCATCAGCGTCGACATCGGCGCCGTGCCGACGCCGAGCGCGGCGAGTTCCAGCCCGCCGCGCTGGCCGACCGCCACCGTGTCAACGGCGAACAGGCCGATCAGCCCGGCGCGCGACAGGGCGATCGGCAGGCCGAGGCGGAGGGTTGCGAGCGCGTGGCCGCCGAAGGTGAGGGAAGCGTCGGTCATGATGAAAGAAGCGGGCCGTTGCTGGCAGGGGACGGGAGGCGGGGCGGAAGTCGGGCGGTGTCGGCGCGCCGAACGGGTGCTATACTGGCCCCGAGCCCCCGAGGCAAACCCCCAAGGCACGAGGTTGCGATGGCCGATGACGAATTCGATGCCGTGGATCTGGCGCGCCGCATCGTCCAGTCGGCACCGACCGCCGCGCTCGGTACGCTGACGGCCGACGGCGGGCCGTTCGTCACCTTCGTGACGGTGGCAATCGCCGAGGACGGCGCGCCGATCGTCCTGTTGTCCGGTCTTGCCGCCCACAGCCGCAACCTCGGTCGCGACGACCGCGCCTCGCTCATGATGCAGGCACCAGCCGGCGAGGGCGACGATCCCCTGACCGGTGCCCGCGCTACGGTGGTCGGCCGTCTCCGGCGCGTCGGCCGCGACGATCCCGGCCATGACGGGCTGATGGCTCGCTTCCTGTCGCGCCACCCGAAGGCGGAGGGCTACGCCGGCTTCGGCGATTTCTCGCTGTACCGCATGGCGGTGGACGGCGTTCATCTGGTCGCCGGCTTCGGTCGCATCGCCCGCCTGTCGGCTGACGAGATCCTGGAGCCGTCGGTCACCGGCTGAGCCGTCAGCTCCGGCGGGCGAAGATCACCTGCGTCTCGCCGTAGAGGCGACGGTCGAGCGCCTCCAGCCCATCCGGCAACGCCACTTCGACCTTGGCCGCCTCCTCGATCACGACGAGGGTGCCCGGCGCCAGCCAGCCGCCTGACATCAGCGATGCGAGCGCCTTTTCGGCGAGGCCCTTGCCATAGGGCGGATCAAGGAAGGCGAGCGTATAGGGCTCGGCCGGGCCGATCGATCCCATGGTGGTGGCGTCGCGGCGGAAGATGCGCGTCTGCCCCATCAGCCCGAGCGCTTCCTGGTTGCGGCGGATCAGGCCGCGCGCCTCGGCCGCCTCCTCGACGAACAGGCAGGTCTTCGCCCCCCGGCTCATCGCCTCGAAGCCCAGGGCGCCGGTGCCGGCGAACACGTCCATCACCCGCGCGCCGTCGAAGACGCCGTCGTAGCCATGCTCGAGGATGTTGAACACGCTTTCGCGCAGCCGGTCGGAGGTGGGACGGATGGCGAGGCTGCCGGCCGGCGGCGCCGCCAACGCTGTGCCGCGATGCTTACCGGCGACGATCCGCATCGCGTCCCCTCGGCTTGCCCGGCACGCCGCAGCCGCCGTCTTTGCCCCCCTTGCCGCCCTTGCCCTTGGGAGCGGCCGGGGTGCTCCCGTCCTGGATGCGGCTGCCCTTCGGCACGATGCCGCGCTGCGGCTTGTCGCCACGCACCCGCACCGGCTCGTCGTCCTTGACGCGCGGCTTGCGGTCGACCTCGAACGCCTTGCCGGACTTGTAGGCGCGCGGCGCTTCCGCTTCGGTGCGGCGGCTGAGGCGGCCGGAGCGCGGCTCGCTGGCGGCCTCGGTCTTCAGCGTCAGCGTGGCGCGCGGCGGCTTCTCCGCCTTGGCAATGCGGACGGGTGGCTTGCCGGCCGGCTTGCGCGGCGGCAGGGCTTCGAGATCGGCCTCGCGGCGCTTGCGGTTGGCCGCCGCCGACACGGACTTGGGGCGTACCGGCGGCTTGTCGCCGGAATTCGGCGCCGGCTTGCCGCTCCTGGCGAGCACCGTCTGGATCGGCGCCCGGTCGTCCTCGCGCAGCTCGAAGTCAGCACCGGATTCGCCGGTCAGGCGATCGCCGAGCTGGGCGCGCAGCACACGGCGCGGCACCTCCTCGACGGCGCCGTCCTTCAGCTCGCCGAGCTGGAACGGCCCGAAGGAAACGCGGATCAGCCGGTTCACGTCGAGACCGAGATGGGCGAGGATGGTCTTCACCTCGCGGTTCTTGCCTTCGCGCAGGCCGACGGTCAGCCAGACGTTGTCGCCCTGCCGGCGGTCGAGCGTCGCCTCGATGGCGCCGTAGAGAATGCCGTCGATGGCGATGCCGTCCTTCAGCGCGTCGAGCCGCGCCTGGTCGACCTCGCCGTGGGCACGCACCCGGTAGCGGCGCAGCCAGCCGGTGGCCGGCAGCTCCAGCACGCGGGCGAGGCCGCCGTCGTTGGTGAGCAGCAACAGGCCCTCGGTGTTGATGTCGAGCCGTCCGACCGTCATGACGCGCGGCAGATCGTCCGGCAGGATCGAGAACACCGTCGGCCGCCCCTCGGGGTCGTGGGTGGTGGTGACGGTGCCGCGCGGCTTGTGGAACAGCCAGAGGCGGGTGCGGTCGCGCTCGGGCAGCGGCTGGTCGTCCACCTCGACCTTGTCGCCGGGCTTGACGGTGACCGCCGGCGTGTCGAGCAGGCGGCCGTTCAGCTTGACGCGGCCGGCGGCGATCCAGCTTTCCGCCTCGCGGCGCGAACAGAGACCGGCGCGGGCGATCACCTTGGCGATGCGGTCGGCGCCGTCGTCGGCCTTGGCCGGCGTCTTCTTCGCCTTGGCGGCGGGGGAGGATGTCTTCATCATGCCGACGCTCTTAGCAGGAAAAACAAGCGGCGTGCAGCCGGTGTGAAAATGAGCACGCCCCATGTTCTGGCAACTGTTGTCGGGTTATACCCCTCTCCAACTCTCCTCCACGCGAGGATCCGGATCGAAACGTGAACCGCATCCGACTTTGCTTGGTAGCCTATCGCCCTCCATGCGAGGGCGCGAATAAAGACTCGGCTAAGTGCCCAGCAAAGATGCCGAGCATATGTTGCCCTCCTCGCGGGGGCGCGCAAGGACCGTGAATGCCCGGTTTCATGGATATGGCGATCGACGAGGCGCGCGCCGCCGCCGCCCGGGGCGAGGTGCCGGTCGGCGCCGTGGTGGTGCGCGACGGCACCGTTCTCGCCGCCGCCGGCAACCGCACGCTGGAACTGAGGGACCCCACCGCCCATGCCGAGATGCTGGCGATCCGCGCCGCCGCCGCCGCCATCGGCTCGGAGCGGCTGGTCGGCTGCGACCTCTACGTCAGCCTGGAGCCCTGCGCCATGTGCGCCGGCGCCATCTCGTTCGCGCGGCTGAGGCGACTCTATTACGGCGCCGCCGATGAGAAGGGCGGCGCGGTGGAGCACAACGTCCGCTTCTTCTCCTCGCCCGGCTGCCACCACGCGCCCGAGGTCTATTCCGGCATCGGCGAGGGCGAGGCAGGCCAGATTCTCAGAGATTTCTTTGTCGAACGCCGCTGAACTCAAGCCGCCGCTTCGAGACGGCGGCCGACGGCGGCCTTCACCTCCTCGCGCAGGCCGGCGGTGGCGGCGAGGATGTCGCGCGCCTTGACGAAGTCGAGCGCCGCGAAGCCGTCGACCGGCGGCCGGATCAGGATGTCGGGCCGCCGCGACTTCAGCTTCTCGGCGATCAATGCCTGCATCAGGATCTGGCTTGCTCCGAAGATCGCCTCGCGGGCGCTCGGCAGACGCCGCTTGTCCGGCCGCACCGGCGTGCCCACCACGTCGATGGCGACCACGAGGTCGAGGCCGTCCGGCAGCCGGTCGAAGGGCAGGGGATTGACGACGCCGCCGTCGATCAGCGTCAGGCCGCCTTCCTCCACCGGCCGGAACAGGGCGGGCAGGGCGATCGAGGCGGCCACCGCCCGCCGCACCGGGCCGGCGCCGATCTCCACCTCGGCGGTGCCGTAGAAATCGGCGGCGACGACGGAAAAGGGGATGACGAGCCCGGAGAAATCCTCGGGCACGCTGGCCGGCAGGAACTCGGTGATCACCGCCTCCGGGTCGAACAGCGGCAGACCGCCGGCGATCTCCGAGAGGTTGCGCGGCCGGAGCTTCCAGATCTTGCCCCAGACGTCGGCCGGCCGGCCGAGCGCCGCCAGCACCTCGTCGCCGATCTCGGCGCCGGAAAGGCCGGCCGCCGCCGCCGCGCCGATCAGCGCTCCGATCGAGCAGCCGGTGATCGCCGCCGGCCGGATGCCGAGGTCGTCGAGGGCGGTGAGCGCGTGGACGTGGGCAAGGCCGCGCGCGCCGCCGCCGCCGAGCGCGAGACCGAGGCGGGGAGCGGTGGAGACGGCGGGATCGGTCATGGCGGCGGGGCTCGGCGGGTTCGACATCGACGGGGCATGCCAGATCGATATGGCATCTTGGCGACAGCGGTGCGAGGCTGGCCGGTGAAAAAACGGTCTTTTCCGGCCGCCGCCGTGCTTGCGGCCCCGCCTTGTGGCAGCTAGAGCATTGCCGGGATCGACGTCAGGAGCAGGAAGACGCCCGTGAAATATGTCAGCACCCGCGGCAACGCCCCCGTCCTCGGCTTCTCGGACGCCGTCCTCGCCGGCCTCGCCCGCGACGGCGGCCTCTACGTGCCGGAAACCTGGCCGACGTTCGATGCCGCGACCATCGCCGCCTTCGCCGGCCGGCCCTATGCCGACGTCGCCTTCGAGGTGATCTCGCGCTTCGTCGACGGCGACATCGCCGACGCCGACCTCCGGGCGATGATCGACGCCGCCTATGCCGGCCCCTTCCGCCATCCGGCGGTGACGCCGCTCGTCCAGATCGCCCCCGGCCACTTCCTCTTGGAGCTGTTCCACGGCCCGACGCTGGCCTTCAAGGACGTGGCGATGCAGTTGCTCGCCCGGCTGATGGACCACGTGCTCGGCCAGCGCGGCGCCCGTGCCACCATTGTCGGCGCCACTTCCGGCGACACCGGCGGCGCCGCCATCGAGGCCTTCCGCGGCCGCGACAACACCGACATCTTCATCCTGTTCCCGAACGGCCGCGTCTCCGACGTGCAGCGGCGGCAGATGACCACGGTCCTTGACGCCAACGTCCACTGCATCGCCCTCGAAGGCACCTTCGACGACGCGCAGGGCCTCGTGAAGGGCATGTTCAACCACTTCGCCTTCCGCGACCAACTCGGCCTGTCCGGCGTCAACTCGATCAACTGGGGCCGCATCGCCGCCCAGGTGGTCTACTATTTCGTCGCCGCCGTGGCGCTCGGCGCGCCGCACCGGCCGGTGTCCTTCACCGTGCCGACCGGCAATTTCGGCGACATCTTCGCTGGCTACGCCGCGAAAAAGATGGGCCTGCCGATCGACAGGCTGGTGATCGCCACCAACGTCAACGACATCCTCGCCCGCACCATCAAGACCGGCCGCTACGAGGTGACCGGCGTCGTGCCGTCCACCTCGCCGTCGATGGACATCGAGGTGTCCTCCAACTTCGAACGTCTGGTGTTCGAAGCGACCGGCCGCGACGCCGCGACGGTGACACGCCTGATGCAGACGTTGAGCCAGTCGGGCGGCTTCGCGCTGCCCGAGCCGGCGCTCGCCGCCATCCGCGCCGATTTCGCGGCCGGCCGGGCGTCGGTCGAGGCGACGGCGGCGCTGATCCGCCGCCTGCGCGCCGAGGCCGGCTACCTGATCGACACCCACGGCGGCAACGGTGTCGTGGTGGCCGAGCCCCATATCGCCGCTCCGGTGCCAATGGTGACGCTCGCCACTGCCCATCCGGCCAAGTTCCCCGACGCGGTGGAGGCGGCAAGCGGCGAGCGGCCGGCGCTGCCCGCCTGGCTGGGCGACCTGATGACGCGGCCCGAGCGGCTGACGGTGCTGCCGAACGATCTCGGCGCCGTCGAGGCCTTCATCCGCGAGCGGGCGCGCGTTCCGGCGTGACGGCCCGCCGCGCCGCGGGGGAGGCGGCGCGGCGGCAAAAGGTATGAGGGGCACGAAACTTTGACTTGAGCGGGGTGCTGTTCCATGCAGATTTTGCTAGAAAAGCTGACCCTCCGGAGCATGTCCCGATCGGAAGACGGCGTCTGACCGACGGAAAATGCCAAGGATTCAAGGGATTGTGCACGGTCCCACGGCTCGCGGTTTCCATGTGGGCCGGGTGTGCACCAGGGAGGAAGAGGTCGGATGGCCGTCGAAGTAACCAGGTTGGACAACGGCATTACCGTCGTCACGCACTCGATGCCGCATCTGGCGTCGGCGGCGCTGGGCGTCTGGGTGGCGGCGGGATCGCGCTCGGAGGCGGCGGACGAGAACGGCATCTCCCACCTTCTCGAGCACATGGCCTTCAAGGGCACCAAGAAGCGGTCGGCCAAGGACATCGCCGAGGAGATCGAGAACGTCGGCGGCGAGGTCAACGCCGCCACCTCGATCGAGAGCACCAGCTACTACGCTCGCGTTCTGGCCGGCGACGTGCCGCTCGCCCTCGACATCCTCTCCGACATCCTCCAGAACTCGCAGTTCGAGCCCGACGAACTCGACCGCGAGAAGCACGTCATCGGCCAGGAGATCGGCGCCGCCCTCGACGCGCCGGAAGACTTCGTCTTCGACATGTTCCAGCAGGCCGCCTTTCCGGGGCAGGCGATCGGCCGGCCGATCCTCGGTTCGATCGAGACGGTGAAGAGCTTTTCCGACGACGCCCTGCGCGGCTACCTCAACCGCCACTATACCGGCGGCCGCACGGTGATCGCTGCCGCCGGCAAGCTCGGCCACCGCGAACTGGTGCGCATGGCGCGCAAGAAGTTCCAGCATTTCGGCGAGGCCGAGTCGATCGTGCCCGAGCGGGCCGTCTACGTCGGCGGCGAGGCGCGCGAGGAGCGCGACCTGATGGAGGCGCAGGTGGTGCTCGGCTTCCCCGGCATCGCCTATGGCGACGACGACTACATCACCGCCCAGATCGCCTCGTCGATCCTCGGCGGCGGCATGTCGTCGCGGCTGTTCCAGGAGATCCGCGAGAAGCGCGGCCTCTGCTATTCCATCTACGCCTTCCACTGGGGCTTCGAGGACGCCGGCATCTTCGGCATCTCCGCCGCCACCGGCGAGCGCGACGCCGGCGCCGTGGTCGAGGAGACGATGGGCGAGATCGGCCGCGCCGCCTCGGGCGTCACCGAGATCGA
Source organism: Rhodobacterales bacterium Alpha_02 (assembly GCA_001603295.1). Classification (GTDB taxonomy): domain Bacteria; phylum Pseudomonadota; class Alphaproteobacteria; order Rhizobiales; family Pleomorphomonadaceae; genus Pleomorphomonas. The sequence continues at coordinate 19,100 of LUYO01000048.1, read as the reverse complement.
GGTGAAGCGCGCCCAGTCGCAGTTGCGCGCCGGCCTGCTGATGGCGCTCGAAAGCCCGGTGGCGCGGGCCGGCCAGATCGCCCGCCACATCATGTTCCACGGCCGCACGCTGCCGCTCGACGAACTGGTCAGCCGCATCAACGCGGTGACGCCGCAGAAGGTCTGCGAGTTCCTCGAGAAGATGGCCGCCGCGCCCAATCCGACGCTCGCCGCCATCGGCCCGATCGACAAGGTGCCGTCGGTGGCCGCCATCGCCAGCGGTGGCCAGTCGACCAAGGCAAGCGCAGCATGACTTTTTTCGGCGTTGTCGCGTCGGGAACCTTTCCGGTGCTGACCGACGCCGTCCTCTGTCTGCGCCTGCCGACCGTCTCCGATTACGGCGTCTGGGTGAGCGAGCGCTCGGAGAGCCGCGCCTTCCTGCGTCCCTGGGAGCCCACCTGGTCGGCCGACGACCTGACGCGCGCCGCCTTCAAGCGCCGCGTCCGCCGCGTGCAGCGCGACGCGGCCGAACAGAGCGGCTTCGCCTTCCTGATCTTCCGGCGCGACGACGAGGCGCTGCTCGGCGGCGTCACGCTGTCCAACATCCGCCGCGGCGTCGCCCAGAGCGCCAGCCTCGGCTACTGGATGAGCGTCCGCCATGCCGGCCGCGGCTACATGCGGCGGGCGGTGGACCTGGTGCTCGACTTCGCCTTCGGTGAACTCCGGCTGCACCGGGTGGAGGCCGCCTGCATTCCCGGCAACGAGCGCTCGCTCGGTCTTCTCGAAAAAGCCGGATTCGTCCGCGAAGGCTACGCGCGGCGCTATCTGCTGATCGACGGCCGCTGGCAGGATCACGTTCTGCTCTCCCGCACCGCCGAGGAGGAGGGCGGCTGAAGCCCGCGACGGCGGGCGGTTTGCACGGCCGCCGTCCTCGGCTATACCTGTCCGGCGCATCTCCGGAAGGGCGCAAAGGACGTCCGGCGGGTGAGCGCCGCCCCGAACCTCAGAGCCGCCGCGCCAGGGCGCGGCCAACGATAACCGAACTGTTCGCCCGTCGGGCTGGAGAGTGTCCTTGGCCTTCGTCCGCGCCGTCGCCGCCCTGTTCCTGCTGGTGCTCGTCGCCGGCCTTGTCCCCCACGCCGCCTTCGCCGCCGAGCCGATCCTCGTCGAGCCCGACGTCAAGGCGCTCGACCTGACGCACGCCGTCGAATACCGGCGCGATGCCGGCAACTCGATCCAGGTGTCGACGGCGCCCGGCCCCGACGGCGTCGTCCGCCGCATCGAGGTGCGCGCCAAGGGCATCGACCCCAATCCCTCCTGGGTGGTGTTCTCGCTGTCCAACCAGTCGGATGTGCAGCTCGACCGGCTGATCGTCGCCCCGCACTTCCATCTGGTCGGCTCGCGCGTCATGTGGCCCGACCTCGGCGCCTCGCGCATCGCGGCGATCACCCCCAGCTCCGGCTTCGCCCCCGAACGCCAGACCAGCCAGGATTCCGACGTCTTCCTGGTGACGCTCGACCCCGGCACGGTGGTCACCTTCGTCGTCGAACTCAGGACGCGCGACCTGCCGCAGATCGGCCTCTGGGAGCCCAACGCCTACAAGGACAGCGTCAACGCCTACACGCTCTACCGCGGCATCGTGCTCGGCATCTCCGGTCTTCTGGCGCTGTTCCTCACCATCCTGTTCGTCGTCAAGGGCTCGATGATGTTCCCGGCGACGGCGGCGCTCGCCTGGGCGGTGCTCGCCTATCTCTGCATCGATTTCGGCTTCTGGAACAAGGTGTTCGCCGTCGGCTCGGGGACGGACCAGCTCTACCGCGCCGGCTCGGAGGTGATGATCGCCGTCACCATGGTGATCTTCCTCTACGCCTATCTCAACCTCAACCGCTGGCACGTGCGCTACAGCCACGTCATGCTGATCACGCTCCTGGCGCTGACCGGCCTGTTCGCGCTCGCCCTCTACGATCCGTCGATCACCGCCGGCTTCGCCCGCATGGCGCTTGCCGCCCTCGGCGGCATCGGCTTCGTGCTGATCGTCGCGCTGGCGCTGCGCGGCTACGACCGGGCGATCATGCTGGTGCCGACCTGGCTGGTGTTTCTCGCCTGGCTGGCCGGCACCGGCCTCGCCGTCTCCGGGCGCCTGGTCAGCGATCTCGCCCAGCCGGCGCTGGCCGGCGGCCTGGTGCTGGTGGTGCTGCTCTTGGGCTTCACCGTCATGCAGCACGCCTTCGCCGGCGGCGCCATCACCCAGGGGCAGGTCGACGACAGCGAGCGCAAGGCGCTGGCGCTCACCGGCTCCGGCGACATGATCTGGGACTGGGACGTGCTGTCCGACCAGATCGTCACCTCGGCCGAGGCCGAGGAGAGCCTCGGCCTGAAGCGCGGCCGCCTCGAAGGGCCGGCCCGCGACTGGCTCGACTACCTGCACCCGCAGGACCGCGAGCGTTTCAAGGCGACGCTCGACGCCGTGGTCGAGACGCGCAAGGGCCGCCTTTCCCAGACCTTCCGCATGCGCGCCCAGGACGGCCATTACCAGTGGTTCCGCCTGCGGGCCCGCCCCATCCTCGGTTCGGACGGCGAGGTCATCCGCTGCGTCGGCACGCTGCTCGACATCACCGACATGAAGCTGGCGCAGGAGCGGCTGCTCACCGACGCCATCCACGACAACCTGACTTCGCTGCCGAACCGCGAACTCTACGTCGATCGCCTCGCCGCCGACCTTGCCCGCGCCAAGGTCGACAGCCAGCGCCGGCCGGCGGTATTCCTGATCGATCTCGACCGCTTCCGGCAGGTCAACGAGACGCTCGGCCTCTCGATCGGCGACACCATTCTGCTGACGCTCGCCCGCCGGCTCGGCCGCCTCGTCAAGCCGCTCGACACGCTGTCGCGCCTCGACGGCGACCGCTTCGGCATCGTCCTGGTGTCCGAGCAGGCGTCGGACCGGCTCGCCGCCTTCGCCGATACCGTCAAGCGGGCGGTGCGGGCGCCGATCGTTGTCGGCGAGAAGGAGGTGTTCCTCACCGCCTCGATCGGCATCGCCGTGCCCGATACCGACGACAAGGAGGCGCGGACGCTGATCCAGGACGCCGAGATCGCCCTGGCCTTCGCCAAGAAGCTGGGCGGCGACCGCATCGAAACCTTCCGCCCGGCGCTGCGCATCATGTCGGCCGACCTGACCTCGCTGGAGCACGACTTGCGCGGCGCCATCGAGAAGGGCGAGCTGACGGTGCTCTACCAGCCGGTGATCCGGGCTGACGACCGGTCGCTGGCCGGCTTCGAGGCGCTCCTGCGCTGGAACCATCCCCGCAAGGGATCGATCCCGCCGGCCGAATTCATGCCGATCGCCGTCCGTTCAGGGCTGGTGGTGCAACTCGGCATGTTCCTGCTCGACAGGGCGGCCCGGCAGCTCGCCGACTGGCGCGACCACATGCCGTTCGGCAACACGCTGACCATGTCGGTCAACCTCTCCAACCGCCAACTGCTGCGGCACGAGCTGCTGAACGACGTCAAGGCCGTGCTGTCGCGCAGCGGCCTGCCGCGCGACGTGCTGCATCTGGAATTCTCCGAGAGCCTCTTGATGGAGAGCCCGGAATTCTCCATGCAGATGCTCCTGAAGCTGAAGGAGCTGGGCGCCGGCTTCGCCGTCGACGAGTTCGGCATGGGCTTCTCCTCGTTGAGCTACCTGCAGCGGCTGCCGCCCGGCACGCTGAAGGTCGATCAGAACGTCCTCCGGAGTTCCGGCCGCAACCGGCAGGCGCTCCTGAAGACCATCGCCACGCTCGCCCACGACCTGGAGCTGGAGCTGGTGGTCGAGGGCGTCGACCGCACCGCCGACCTCGACGAGATCGGCGGCCTCGGCGCCGACTATCTCGAAGGCTATCTGTTCGGCTCGCCGATGAACCCCGACGAGGTGCGCAAGCTGATGGAGAAGGCCAAGAAGGCGGTGGCCAAGGTGGCGCCGGTCGCCGTCACCGAGGCGGTGCTGAGGGTGCCCGAGCGGGTGCCGGGCGCCGGCGCGCCGGTGGCCGGCGAGGCGGCGGAGGGGGCTCCGAACGCTTGATCCTCTCCCTTTTCGCGCCGCGCCAAGTGTGGGAATAAGGACCAACCGGCGATTCGCCGCCGGACTCCGGGGCTAGGAACGTTGACGAAATGATCATGGCATCCACGAGGACCGTTCTTTCCGCCTGCCTTTCCGTGCTTCTCGCCCTCGGCTCGCTGCCGGCGACGCTGACGATGGCCTCGGCGCAGGAATTCGTCGACGGCAAGGTCGAGTCCGTGCACGGCGACTGGCAGATCCGTTGCGACCAGCCGGTCGGCGCCCGCGACAAGCAGTGCGCCATGGTGCAGAACGTCACCGCCGAGGATCGCGACAATATCGGCCTTTCCGTGCTGATCGTGAAGACGGTCGACAAGAAGGCCAAGATCATGCGCGTCCTCGCTCCGCTCGGCGTCTACCTGATGGCCGGCCTCGGCCTCAGGATCGACGACAAGGACATCGGCCGCGTCGGCTTCGTCCGCTGCCGGGCGCGCGGCTGCTATGCCGAGGTGGTGCTGCAGGACGACCTCGTCAACCAGCTGGAGACCGGCGGCAAGGCGCTGTTCATCATCTACGATTCGCCCGAGGACGGCATCGGTATCCCGATCTCGCTGAAGGGCTTCAAGGAAGGCTTCGACGCCCTGCCGTGACGGGCGGCCCTTGCGGCGCCCGGCCGGAAACACGACATCTTGCGCGTCCGGGGCTCCGTAAAGGCTGGAGCCGCCGGGCGTTTGCTTTTATGGAGGGATGAACCCTCCTTTTGACGGGACGCTGCCGCCGATGACCGACTCCCATGATCTTCTCGCACTCGCCGGCCTCGATCCCGAGGCGACGCGGCGCCTCGTCGCCGATGCGCTCTCTGGCGCCGACGACGGCGAGCTTTATCTGGAACGGTCGGAGGGCGAGGCGCTGACCTTCGACAACGGTCGCCTGAAGACCGCCACCTACGACGTCAACCAGGGCTTCGGCCTGCGCGCCGTGGCCGGCGAAGCGGTGGGCTACGCCCACGCCGACGACCTCTCGGAAAAGGCGCTGCGCCGCGCCGCCGACGCCGTGAAGGCGGTCTCGACCGGCCATTCCGGCATGATCGCCGAGCCGCCGCAGGCCACCAATCGCCGCTTCTACGGCGACGTCAACCCGCTGCACACCCCGGCCTTTTCCGACAAGGTGACGCTGCTGTCGGAGATCGACGCCTGGGCGCGCGCCCGCGACCCGCGCGTGCGGCAGGTGACGGCGTCGATCACCACCAGCCACAAGGTGGTCGAGATCATCCGCGTCGACGGCCTCCGCCTGCGCGACGTGCGGCCGCTGGTGCGCGTCAACGTGTCGCTGATCGCCGGTCAGGGCGACCGGCAGGAAAGCGGTTCCTACGGCGAGGGCGGCCGGCTGGCGCTCGACGGCTTCATCACGCCCGAGCGCTGGCAGCACGCCGTCGACGAAGCGCTCAGGCAGGCGCTGGTCAACCTCGACGCCAGACCGGCGCCGGCCGGCACCTTCGACGTCGTGCTCGGCCCCGGCTGGACCGGCGTGCTGCTGCACGAGGCGGTCGGTCACGGCCTCGAAGGCGACTTCAACCGCAAGAAGACCTCGGCCTTCGCCGGCCTGATGGGCGAGCAGGTGGCCTCGAAGGGCGTCACCATCGTCGACGACGGCACCTTGGCCGACGCCCGCGGCTCGATCACCATCGACGACGAGGGCACGCCCGGCCGCCAGACCGTGCTGATCGAGGATGGCCGTCTCGTCGGCTACATGCAGGACCGCCAGAACGCCCGGCTGATGGGCGTGGCGTCGACCGGCAATGGCCGCCGCCAGTCCTACGCCCACGTGCCGATGCCGCGCATGACCAACACCTACATGCTTTCGGGCGACAAGAGCCGCGAGGAGATCATCGCCTCGGTCAAGGACGGCATCTACGCCGTTTCCTTCTCCGGCGGTCAGGTGGACATCACCTCCGGCAAGTTCGTGTTCGACTGCACCGAGGCCTACCGGGTCCGTGACGGCAAGGTCGGCGAGCCGATCAAGGGCGCCATGCTGATCGGCAACGGCCCGGAGGCGATGAAGCGCGTGTCGATGATCGGCAACGATCTGGAGATCGACCGCGGCATCGGCATGTGCGGCAAGGCCGGCCAGAGCGTGCCGGTTGGGGTCGGCCAGCCGTCGCTGAGGATCGACGCGGTCACCGTCGGCGGCACGGCGACCTGACCCATGGCAACACCTGTCCGTCTCGTGCTGTTCGACATGGACGACGTGGTCTACGTCTATACGCGCGCCGACCGCATCGCCCATCTCGCCACCGTCACCGGCCTCGATCCCGTCTTCATCAACGACCGCGTCTGGGGCGAGGGGCTGGAGGCGGCCGCCGACGGCGGCGCCTTCCCGACGCCGGAGCTGTACATCGCCTCCTGGTGCGACCGTCTCGGCTGTTCCCTGTCGGTTGCCGACTGGGTGGAGGCGCGGCGGCGCGGCATGCGCCTCATCCCCGGCACGCTCGCCCTGATCGAACGGCTGATCGCCTCGGGACTGACGGTCGCCGTGCTCACCAACAATGGTCCGCTCGTCCACCTCTACCGGGAAACGCTGGCGCCGGAGCTGGCGCGCCTTGTCGGCGATCGCTTCCTGGTGTCCTCGTCCTTCTCGACCCTGAAGCCCGATCCGGAGGTGTTCCGCCGGGCGCTCGGGCAACTCGGCTTCACGCCCGAGGAGACCCTCTTCGTCGACGACCTGCCGGAGAATGTCGAGGGCGCCCGCGCCGCCGGCCTCCGTGCCGCCGTCTTCACCACGCCCAAGGCACTGGAGGCGACGCTCGTCGATGCCGGCCTGCTCTCGACAGAAATGACGATGGCTGGCTGAAACGCCGGCGCGGGCATTGAAATTTCCGCCGGGACGTCCTACCTCACCGGCGGTCGGAAACCTGTCCGGCCGGTCTCGGCGTCTCGCCGACTAAGCTGCGGACGGACGCCGTGCTCTCAATGGATTTCCTGTCGGTCGAACTCGCCGCCCTGGCTCAGGTCGTGTTTATCGACGTGGTGCTGGCCGGCGACAACGCCATCGTCGTCGGCATGGCGGCGGCCGGCGTCGACCCCTCCATCCGCCGCAAGGTGATCTTCTGGGGCATCGGCGGCGCCGTCGCCCTGCGCATATTCTTCGCCATCATCACCACGCATCTGCTGGCCGTCGTCGGTCTGACGCTGGCCGGCGGCGTGCTGCTGCTCTGGGTCTGCTGGAAGATGTTCCGCGAGATCCGGTCGAGCCGCCACGAGGAGGCGCGCGGCGTCGAGGCGGCCGAGCAGGCGCTCGACGCGGCGGCCTGCGACGCGACGCCGGTGGCGGCCGGCAAGACCTTCCGCCAGGCACTGACACAGATCATCGTCGCCGACGTCTCGATGTCGCTCGACAACGTACTGGCGGTGGCCGGCGCGGCGCGCGACCACGTCGAAGTGCTGGTGGTCGGGCTGTTGCTGTCGGTCGGCCTGATGGGTGCCGCCGCCACGCTGATCGCCCGCCTGCTGCACCGCTTCCGCTGGATCGCCTGGATCGGCCTCGCGGTGATCCTGTTCGTCGCCGTCGACATGATTCACCGCGGCTCGGTCGAGGTCTGCACCGGCATCACCGGCGAGGACAGCTGCCAAATTCAGGATCTTCAGGATGCTACCGACGACCTCCTGAAGTGAAGGCACGCCGCCGGTCCAGCAAAAGTGGGAACCGGCTTTGCGACCGGAATTGCGTTGAAACAAATGGATAGAGCATTTCCGGGCAAGCTGATTTCGCCGGAAATGCTCTAGGGGAATTGCATGACGACCGAGGCCTATTTGCCCGCCGACGCCGCCTATGTGCAGGGTCCGGTGTTCCGCCACGTGGTGGCGCTGACCGCTCTCGGCTCGCTCGGGCTGATGGCCATCTTTTCCGTCGACCTTGTCAACCTCCTCTACATATCGATGCTCGGCGACGAGGCGCTGACGGCGGCCATGGGCTATGCCGGCGCCGTGCTGTTCGTCGTCGTGTCGGTCGGCATCGGCTTCTCGATCGGCGTGACGGCGCTGACCGCCCGCCATATCGGCGCCGGCAACCGGGCCGCCGCCCGTCGCGTCGCCACCTCCGGCCTAATCGTTTCCTTTATCGCCACTTCAGCCGTGGCGCTGGCGCTCCTCGCCGTGCTCGACCCCTGTCTGAGGCTGCTCGGCGCCGAGGGGCGCGAGCTGGAGGTGACGCGTCATTTCCTGCTGATCGCCATGTTCGGCATGCCGCTTCTGGCGCTTTCCATGGCGATGGGCGGCGCGCTGATGGCCTTCGGCGCGCCGCGCATGACGCTGTGGATCAACCTCGCCGGCGCTGCCGCCACCGCCCTGCTCGACCCGATCTTCATCTTCGGTCTCGATCTCGGCGTCACCGGCGCCGCCATCGTCACGGTGCTGGTGCGCTTCGTGGCGCTGGCCGTCGGCTGGTACGGCCTGGTGCCGCGCCTCAGCGCGCTGGCCTGGCCGACCGTCGAGGGCGTGCGCCGCGACGTCGGGCCGATTCTTTCCATCGCCTTCCCGGCCATCCTGACCAATCTGGCGACGCCGGTCAGCAACATGCTGGTCACCGCCTATGTCGCCCGCTTCGGCACCGAGGCGGTGGCCGGCTGGTCGATCATCGGCCGCATCTATCCGCTGTGCTTTGCCGGCATCTTCGCGCTGACCGGCTCGGTCGGCGCCATCTTCGGCCAGAACGTCGGCGCCCGCCGCTTCGACCGCGTCCGCAAGACGCTCGCCGACAGCACCCTGTTCACGGCGATCTACGTCGCCGTCATCTGGCTCCTGCTGTTTCTCGGCACCGACGCCATCAACTGGGCCTTCCATGCCACCGGCCGGGTGGCGGAAATGATCGCCTTCTACTGCCTGTGGGCGGCGCCGACCTTCATCTTCACCGGCGCGCTGTTCGTCGCCAACGCCGCCTTCAACAACCTCGGCTTCGCCTCGCACTCGACGATCTTCAACTGGGGGCGGGCGACGATCGGCACGCTGCCCTTCTGCTGGCTCGGCGTCTGGCAGGGCAGCGCCGACGCCGTCATCCTCTGGTGGAGCATCGGCGCCGCGCTGTTCGGTCTGCCGGCCCTCTGGCTGGCCCGCCGGTCGATCGACAGCCTCGCCGCGAGGGCATGATCCCCTTGCGCGACGGACGGGCGGAGGTTATTCACCTCTCATGTTGAACAGCATGGACCCCCCCTTCGGCGGCGGCGAGGCGCAGATCCGCTACCTCGACGGCGACTATCAGATCCTCCGCAACGGCAACTACGTCCGCTGCGCGATCACTGGCCGGCCGATCCTGCTGCAGGACCTGAAATACTGGTCCGCCGAGCATCAGGAGCCCTACATCGACGCCGAGGCGGCGCTCACCGCCTATCGCCGTCATACCGGCGCCCGCTGATTTTCGCCCGCATCTCTTTCTTCGGCATCCGCTTATCCGAAAAGTCTGCAACTTTTCGGGCGGATGCTCTTAGCTGAAATGCCGCGCCATCCAGCGCCGGCGGATGTCGAGAAGCAGCGCGCCGACGGCCCGCTCCTCGGCGAAGCGCGTATGCACGCCGAACACCGCGACGCGATCACGCGACCAGTTGCTGCCGGCGATGCCGGGCGGCAGCCGCACGGCGTCCTTCTCGGTGGTGACCGGCACGGCGTCCAACGTGTCGGCGTCGTCGAGGAGGCACGTCAGTTCGGCAAGGCTATAGGGATGGTGATCGGGGAAGGCGCGCCGGACGGCGAGCCGATAGCCCTCGTCCTCCAGGGAGCGGAAGAATTTCTCCGGCCGGCCGATGCCGGCGAAGGCGTAAAGCCGGCGGTGCGGCGCGGCCGGCGGCGCGTTGGCGACGAGGTCGGCGCGGAACACCGGCTTGCCGGCGCGGGCCGCCTTGCGGACGATCCGCTGGCCGGGCTCGCTGCCGCCGTAGACGATCACCGCGTCGGCGGAGAGCATCTGCCGCTTGAGCGGCGCCCTGAGCGGCCCGGCCGGTATGGCGAAGCCGTTGCCGACGCCGACGGCGCCGTCCACCACCACGAAGCTGAAGGTCTTCTTCACCGACGGGTTCTGGAAGCCGTCGTCCATGATGCAGAGGTCGGTGCCCGTGGCCCTCAGCAGCCGGAAGGCCGCGGCGCGACGGCGCGACACTACGGTCGGCGCCACGCGGGCGAGCAGCAGCGCCTCGTCGCCGACGTCGCGGGCGGTGTGGCGGTCGATGTCGACCAACAGCGGTCCCTTGAGACGGCCGCCATGGCCGCGCGTCAGGAAACAGGGATCGAGCCCGGCCGACCGGGCCGAATGGGCAAGCGCGATGGCGGTCGGCGTCTTGCCGGCGCCGCCGGCCACGAAATTGCCGACGCAGATCAGCGGCAGCGGCGGCTCGGCGCCGCCCGGCCGGCTCATGCGGCGCGCCGTGATGGCGCCGTAGATGAGACCGATCGGCCAGAGCAGCAGGGCGGTGAGGCCCTTGCGTTTCCACCAGAAGGTCGGAGTCAGCATCGCTTGCCGCCCGGCGCGCCGCCGATCAGCGGCGCGATCGCCTCGATGGTGCGGCTGACCGCGCCGGCCGAACCGGCCACCACCCGCTCGGCTGCCGCCGCCTGGGCGGCCCGGCGGCTGGGATCGTCGAGGAGGGCGAGCACCGCCTCGGTCAGCTCGTCCGGCGTCTGGACGATGGCAAGGCCGCCGGCATCGGCGAAGGCGGCGTAGATGTCGAGCCAGTTGGAGAAATGCGGGCCGCTCACCACCGCCGCGCCGAGCCGGGCCGGCTCGATCAGGTTGTGACCGCCGATGCCGGCAATGAAGGTGCCGCCCATCAGCACCACGGTCGACAGGCGGAAGAAGGCGCCAAGTTCGCCGAGCGTGTCGGCGACGTAGACATCCGTGCCGGTGTCGGGCAGTTCGCCGGCGCCGCGCCGCCGCGTCGCCAGGCCGGCCGCCTCTGAGAGCAGCGCGATGTCGGCGCCGCGCACCGGATGGCGCGGCACGATGGCGAGCAGCGCCTCGGGGCGCTTCTCCCGGAGCTTCAGGAAGGCGGAGAGCACCACCTCGTCCTCGCCGGGGTGGGTGGAGGCGGCAAGCAGCAGCGGCCGGCCGCCAATGCCGGCCTCCAGCGCCGCGAGGTCGGTGGCGCCGGCGTCCGGCAGGCCGGCGTCGAACTTGATGTTGCCGAAAGTCGCGACGTCGGGCGCGCCGAGGCGGGAGAAGCGCGCCGCGTCGTCGTCGGTCTGGGCGAGCACCAGCGACATGCGTCGGAACACCGCCCGCGCCGCCGGCGCCGCCCGCTTCCAACCCCGGAAGGAACGCGGCGACAGCCGGGCGTTGGCGATCACCAGGGGAATGCCATGGTCGGCGAGCCGGGCGATCGACACCGGCCAGATCTCGCTCTCGACGAACAGGGCGAGGTCGGGCCGCCAGTGGCCGAGGAAGCGGTCGACCGGGCCGGCGAGGTCGAGAGGCGCGAACTGGTGGATCAACCCCGGCCGCAGGCGATGGCCGACCAGCGCCGCCGAGGTGGTGGTGACGGTGGTGACCAGCACGCCGGTGCCGCCGGCGATCAGCCGGTCGATCACCGGCATCGCCGCCATCGCCTCGCCGACGCTGACCGCGTGCACCCAGACGAGCGGCCCGTCCGGCCGGGCGGCGGAGGGGCGGCCGAGCCGCTCGGAGGAGCGGGCCGGGTCCTCCTTGCCGCGGTGCCGACGCACGCCGACGATGGCCATGCCGAGCGGCCCGGCGAGCCGGGTCAGGGCGGTCCACATCGAGAGCAGCGCGTCTCCGAGATCAGCCATCGGCGGATGGGTCCGGCGTGGTGGGGCCTGGGCGGAACTTGTCGGCGATTCCCGTGCGTTGGTAGGCGTCTTGGGTGATCCGATCAAGCTCTCCGGTAAGCTCAAGCCTCAGCTTTTCGATCGTCTCGTCGTCGGCGTCGGCCGGCACGCGGATCGGCGCGCCGTGGCGGAGGGTGACCGGCGAGAAGGGCAGGTCGACCACCATGCGGTCCCAGTTGTTGAAGCGCAGGCCGAAGCGCGACACGTAGGCAATCGGGATGATCGGCCGGCCGGACAGCCGGGCGAGCTGGATGACGCCCTTGCCCGATATCTGTGCCACCTTGGGCACGTCGGCGGTCATCAGCACCGAATTGCCGGCGGCAAGCTCGCGCAGCGCCTGACGGAAGCCGGCGGCGCCGCCCTTCTTGCGGGTGGAACGGGTATTCTGGGCGCCGGAGGCGCGGATGCTGCGGATGCCCTGCGTGCCGACGGCGCCTGCCACCACGCCGGCCGCCGCGTTGCGGGCGATCATCGGCACGATCGGCAGATCGCGCGGCACCGCGACCGGCGACATCATGGCAAGGCCGTGCCAGAAGGTGAAGATGACCGGCGCCTCGGCCCGCGCCACGTCGAAGGCATCGGGCGGCACGATCGTCAGCCTGGCGGTGCGGAAGACCGTCAGCACGTACCGGGCGAGGAGGTGCGACAGGCCGCGGCTCAGCACCGCGCTGTCGAGGATCTTCCGGTCAAGTCGCAAGCGGAGTCTCCGGGAGCGCGGCGGTTCGCATCAGGTCGACGGATCCAGGAGGCGGTGCAGGTGGACGATGAAATAGCGGGTCTGCGCCTGATCGACGGTGGCCTGCGCCTTCTGCTTCCAGGCGGCGTAGGCGGCGGCGTAGTTCGGGAACACGCCGACGACGTCGATGGCGCCGAGGTCGGCGAACTCGGTCGAATCGAGCGCCTTCATCTCGCCGCCGATCACCAGATGAAGCAGTTGTTTCGACGTCACTTCGGTCGTCATGGAGGAGATCGCCTTCTGCGGGAGCCGGTTTCCCTCTTTTCGTCAAGCCCGGCGGTTTTTGCAAGAGAGGGAAGTCAGTAGGGGCCGATGGCGGCCGCTGCAGCACGTGTCAGCTCCGGCAGGCCGGCGATCAGGCCGTCGTGGGTGGCGGCCGGCCGGTTGTAGGTGAGAGTGGCGCCGTCCAGCGTCTCCAGCGCGCCGCCCGCCTCGGCGAGGATGAGGTCGGCGGCGGCAATGTCCCAGTCGTGGGCGCCGCCGCGGGCGAAGGCGAGATCGAGCGTGCCGTCGGCGACCATGGCGATGCGCAGCGCCAGCGAGGCGACGTAGCCGCGGCTCCGGAGCGTCGGCACCGGCCGCGACAGCCGCGAGATCAGCGCCGCCGGCCCGGCGACCCGCACGCCGGCGAGGCTCGGCCGCGCCTGCAGGCGCAGCCGCTCGCCGTCGAGGAAGGCACCGCGCCGCTGGCCGGCCGTATAAAGTCGGCTCACCGACGGCTGCAGCAGTGCCGCCGCCAGCGGCCGTCCGTCCTCGACGACGGCCAGCGAGATGGTCCACTGGTCGGAGCCGGCGAGAAAGCCGCGCGTGCCGTCGATCGGATCGACCACGAACAGCCGCCGGCAACCGAGCCGGGCCGGATCGTCCTCGGTCTCCTCGGACAGCCAGCCGTAGTCGGGGCGGGCGGCGAGAAGGCGCTCCCTCAGGAAGCGATCGATGGCGAGATCGGCCTCGCTGACCGGCGAGTCGTTGTCCTTCTTCCAGACGCGCGGATCGCGGCGGAAGAAGGAAAGGCCGATGCCGGCGGCGGCGCGCGCCGCATCCGACAGCAGCTCGACGTCCTCGTCGATGCGGGCGCTGTCAGCGGCCGGCAATGGTCAGTCCCCCGATGGCCAGCGTCGGCGCGGTGAAGGCGGAGCGGAACTCGATGTCGTCGGCCGGCACCAGTTCGCGGAACATCGACAGGAGATTGCCGGCCACGGTGATCTCGGCCACCGGATAGGCGATCTCGCCGTTTTCGATCCAGAAGCCGGCGGCACCGCGCGAATAGTCGCCGGTGACGAGGTTGGCGCCGTGGCCGATGAAGTCGGTGACGTAGAGGCCGCTGCCAACCGAGGCGATCAGCTCCTGCGGCGACACGGCGCCCGGATGCAGGAGGACGTTGGTCGACGACGGGCTCGGCGAGCCGGTGCCGCGGCCGGCCCGGCCGTTGGTGGCGAGACCGAGTTCGCGCGCCGTGGCGCTGTCGAGCAGCCATGTTTGCAGGACGCCGTCCGCGACGAGGTCGAGCGGCGCACCGCCGACGCCCTCGCCGTCGAAGGGGCGCGAGCCGGGGCCGCGCCGGCGATGGGGATCGTCGGTGATGCGGATGCCGGAGGCGAACAGCGGCGTGCCGAGCTTGTCCTTCAGAAAGGACGACTTGCGGGCGATGGCGGCGCCGGAGATGCCGCCGATCAGCGCGCCTATCAGGCTCGTCGCGACGCGCGGATCGTAGACGACGGTGGCCGTCTGCGTCGTGACCTGGCGCGGATTGAGACGGCGCACGGCGCGATTACCAGCCCGCCGGCCGACCACCTCGGCGCTCTCGACGTCGGCGAGATGCGTCTTCGAGGAGGAATCCCAGTCGCGCTCCATGCCGGTGCCGGAGCCGGCGATCGCCGCCACCGAATGGCCGTGGCCGGAGGATTCGTAGGCGCCGGAGAAGCCGGAGGAGGTGACCAGCGCCATGCCGCCGCGCGCCCAGTAGGCGCTGGCGCCGGCGATATTGGTGACGCCGTCGACGGCCATCGCCGCCGCCTCGATCGCCTTGCCGCGCTCGCCGAGGTCGGTGGCGGACACCGGTGTCTCGTCGAGAAGGTCGAGATCGGGCCATGAGGCGGCGAGCAGGGCCGGGTCGGCAAGGCCGGCGAAGCGGTCGGCCGGCGCGGCGCGCGCCATGGCGACGGCGCGGGCGGCCAGCGCCTCGACGTCGGCGCCGAGCGTCGCCGAGATGGTGGCGTTGCGGTTGCCAACGAAGACGCGCAGGCCGAAGTCGTCGTTCTCGGCGTGTTCGATCTTCTCGACCTTGCCCTTCAGGACGCTGGCCACCTGATTGACAGAGCGGACGGCGACGGCGTCGGCGGCGTCGGCGCCGGCGGCACGCGCCGCTTCGACGAGGCGGGCGGCCTGCCCGGTCAGCTTCTCCAGGTCGACGAGATCGCTCATGGTGTCCGTTCCGTTCGGGGTGGGTTCACGTGTTTAGGGCCGGGGGGCGCGGCCGACAAGTCTTGCGGTCGTCTTCCTCCTACAGAATTGCGGCGACTCCTTGCCGGCCGGAAACCATCTCTTGTCTCTCGCCCTCCGCCGGAAGTCCGGCAAACGACTGGCGGCAAAGGCCTTTCGCGCCGGACGCATTGGGAGGTCGATCGTCACCCGCCGTCAAGGAAGATTGACCGAGGGTTGACGCCGTGCCGCGAATTGGCGCTTCAGATTCCGCTAACCCTCTCAAAAATCGAGAAAAAGTTTACCCAATCCCTTAAGCCGCCGGGGGTGGTGCCGGTCCTATGCTGGCCATGGTTTCGGGATCGGGCGCGAAAAAAGACGCCCGGCCCGACAGGGATAGTCAAAAGATTTCAGAGTGAGGCGAAAACCATGACGGGAGCCACTCCCCTGGGCCTGAAGACGGCGTTGAGGCTCGATCCGGGCCATCTGCCGGCCAAGTGGTGCGTCAACGTCGGCCCGGCCGGCCGGCCGGTGCAGGAAGCCGCCATCTATATGGACGACGACGGCGTGGTCGTCCGCCGCGACCTCTCGGGCCTGCCGCTGACGCTGAGCCTGCCGTTCGCCGCCTTCGAGGGCGTGTCGGTCAGGATCGAGCCGAACGAGGCCGGCGACCTCGTCGCCCATGTCGAGCTGCACCACCGCGATCCGGCTCTCGCCATTCCGCTCACCGTGACGCGCGACATGGAGGCGGCCGCCGCCGACTGGCAGGGTTGGTCCGACCGGCTCGGCCTGCCGATGCTGCTGGTCAACACCTCGGGTACGGTGGAACGGGTCGGCCCGATCGTGGGCGTTCCTATTGGCGAGCCGGCGCCGCGCCGCCGCCACGCCCAGATGGCCGCCCGCCGGCCGCGCTTCCTGGTCCGCCGCAAGGTGGGCGCCGGCGGCGACATGCCGGTGCTGCGCGGCTGCCGCGAGATCACCAGCTACGAGTGAGCTTCACATCGCCTTCAGAAAGGCGTCGATCACCAGGCCGGCCGTCAGGATCAGCCCGGCGTCGCGGTTGGACTTGAACAGCTTCAGGCACAACACGCCGTCGTCGGCGTCGAACTTCTCCACCTGCCAGGCGAGTTGCCGGGCGAAGGCGGCGAGGCCGACGTAGGCGACGATGCGCGCGTCGGCGAGGTAGAAGGCAACGCCCAAGAGCAGCACCGCCGCGCCGTAGCAGACGGTGAGGAGGCGCGGCGTCGTCTCCGCGAAATAGCGGGCCGTCGAGCCGAGATCGATCAGCGCGTCGTCCTCGCGGTCCTGATGGGCGTAGATGGTGTCGTAGGCGAAGGTCCAGAGAATGGCCGCCGCGTAGATCAGCAAGGCCGGCGCGTCGAGCCGGCCGAACACCACGCTCCAGCCCATCAGCCCGCCCCAGGAAAAGGACAGGCCGAGCACCGCCTGCGGGAAATGGGTGATCCGCTTCATGAACGGATAGATCACCACCGGCACCAGCGAGCAGAGGCCGACGACGATCGAGTAACGGTCGAACTGCAACAGCACGACAAGGCCGACCAGCGCCTGCAGCACGAGGAAGCCGACGGCCGCCGTCGCGCTCACCCGGCCCGAGGGGATCGGCCGCGCCCGCGTCCGCGCCACCGCGGCATCGATGTCGCGATCGACGATGTCGTTGTAGGTGCAGCCGGCGCCGCGCATCGCCACGGCGCCGATGAAGAACAGCAGGGCGTACCAGGGCGAAGGATAGGGAAGGCCGGCCGCCCCGCTCGCCAGCGCCAGCGACCACCAGCACGGCAGCAGCAGCAGCCACCAGCCGATCGGCCGGTCCCAGCGGGCGAGCTGCGCATAGGGCTTGAGCGGTGCCGGCAGCCACCGGTCGACCCAGTTGCCGCGCTTGGCATCGGGAATAACGATATCGTCGGAATCAGGCGTGTTCATAGGGCAAGTCTAGCCCTCCCGCCGCCATCGCGCGACAGCATCCTCGCGCGAATTGGTCATGCGGTCTTTCGCGCGCCGGCGCATCATGGTAAGGCGCCCGGCATCAGTTCGACGACGCGGAAGGCCCCAAGATGCACGTGCTCCTCATCGGTTCCGGCGGACGCGAACACGCCATCGCCGCCGCCCTTCGCCGCTCGCCGAAGCTGACGCGCCTCACCTGCGCTCCCGGCAACGCCGGCATCGCCGCCCTGGCCGAGCTGGCGGCGCTCGATCCGGCCGACCACACGGCGGTGATCGCCTTCTGCAAGGCCGAGACGGTGGATTTCGTGGTGATCGGCCCGGAGGCGCCGCTGGTCGCCGGCCTCGTCGACGATCTCGAAGCGGTCGGCATCAAGGCATTCGGCCCGAAGAAGGAGCCGGCGCGGCTCGAGGGCTCCAAGGCGTTCACCAAGGAACTCTGCGCCGAGGCCGGCATCCCCACCGCCGCCTACGGCCGCTTCTCTGACGCCGCGTCGGCCCGCGCCTACGTCGAGGCACGCGGCGCGCCGATCGTCGTCAAGGCCGACGGCCTCGCCGCCGGCAAGGGCGTCGTGGTGGCCTCGACCGTCGATGAGGCGCTCGCCGCCGTCGACGCCTGCTTTGCCGGCGCCTTCGGAGCGGCCGGCGCCGAGGTGGTGATCGAGGATTGCCTGGTCGGCGAGGAGGCGAGCTTCTTCGCCATCACCGACGGCTTCGACGTGCTGCCGCTCGCCGCCGCCCAGGACCACAAGCGGGTGGGCGACGGCGACACCGGCCCCAACACCGGCGGCATGGGCGCCTATTCGCCGACGCCGGTGGTCGACGAGGCCATGGAAATGCGCATCATGGACGAGATCATCGTGCCGACGGTGCGCTGCCTCAGGAAGCGCGGCACGCCCTTCGTCGGCGTGCTGTTCGCCGGCCTGATGATCGAACGGGACGGGCCCAAGCTGATCGAATACAACGTCCGCTTCGGCGATCCCGAGACCGAGGTGCTGCTGCCGCGCCTCAAATCCGATCTCCTCGAATTGATGCTGGCCTCCGTCGAAAGCCGGCTGTCCGGCAACATCGCCAATTTCGACGAGCGCACGGCGCTGACTGTGGTGATGGCCGCCGACGGCTATCCCGGAAGCTACCGGAAGGGCAGCCGCATCGACGGCCTCGACGAGGCCGGCGCCCTGCCGGATGTTGCCGTGTTCCATGCCGGCACGGCCGAGAAGGATGGGGCGGTTCTCGCCAACGGCGGCCGCGTGCTCGCCATCACCGCGCTCGGCGACAGCGTCACCGAGGCGCAGGCGAAAGCCTACGCCGCCGTCGACCTCATCCGCTGGCCGGAAGGCTTCTGCCGCCGCGACATCGGCTGGCGGGCGGTGGAACGGGAAAAATCCGCCGGCTGATCAGGCCCGGCCACTAGTCGGTGACAGGGCGGCTAGGTCGACGCCGAGCGTAGCGAGCGCCCGACGATAGCGCTCGCCGTCGGCGGCGCCGAAGATGATCTCGGGATCGGCATCGGTGGTCAGCCAGCCGTTCGACTGGATCTCGCTTTCGAGCTGGCCCGGCGCCCAGCCGGCATAGCCGAGGGTCAGCAGCGAATGCTCGGGGCCGCGCCCCTCGGCGATCGCCTTCAGGATCTCCACCGTGGCGGTCAGCGACAGGTCCTCGGAGATCGGCAGCGTCGCCGCGTCGAGATGGAAATCGGCGGTATGCAGCACGAAGCCGCGGCCGGTGTCGACCGGGCCGCCGCGATGCACGCGCATGGCCCGCGCCTCCGACGGCAGGCGGATACGCTTCTCGTCGGGGATGATCTCGAGCTGCACCAGAAGGTCGGGAAACGACAGGTGGTCGAGCGGTTTGTTGATGACCAGGCCCATCGCCCCCTCGGCCGAATGGGCGCACATGTAGATGACGGCACGCGAGAAATCGCCCTCGTCGAGCGCCGGCATGGCGATCAGGAACTTCCCGTCGAGATAGTTGGCCTTTCCTGCCATGGCGCGTCCGGCGTTAGGTGGTTCTCCTCGCCAATATGAACCGCCCCGACGATTATTCAAGGCACGAAAAGCGGAGCGGGGAGGCGGCCGCCGCCGTCTCCCCGCCGATCGTCCCTCGATCTCCGCGGCGTCAGGCGGCGCGCAGCGTCTCCAGG
>LUYO01000235.1:0-1054 GCA_001603295.1 Rhodobacterales bacterium Alpha_02 | reverse complement strand
AAGATGCGGGCCATGGCGGGATTCAGGAGCAGGTATCGGCCGTTTTCCGCGATCCTGAAAAACCCTTCCCGGGCGTTCTCGAAAAACTGTCGAAAAGCATCCTGGTTCCGCTCTGTATCGGAAGATGCCGCCGGAAGACCGTCTCGATCCATCGCTGCTCCATGGGATTGTGTCCATTTTTTATATCGGAAACGGCTCCAGGCGTCAAACACGCCTTGCAGTCATTTCCAGAACGGCGGATTCATGGTAGGAACAGGAAAAAAAAGAGAGGAATTCCATGAAAACCCTTGCAACGGCGGTCCCGGTCCTCCTGCTTCTCCTGATCCTGGCGCCCCCTCCCTGCCTCGGACTTACGCCGGATCAGGTCCTGAAGCTGAAAAAGGCCGGCGTCAGCGACCGGACGATCCAGCTCATGATCGAGCAGGAACGGGAGGCGAAAGAGAGTCCGTACGACACGATGGGGGTCCGGGAGATCAGGGACAAGAGCGGAAAGACCGTGGTCGTCCATTCGACGGGCCGGTCGAAGATCGACCCCGGCGAGGAAGAACGGAAGAGAGTGGAGAAGGCCTGGGAGATCCTTCGGAACATCGTCGTCGACGACCGCCGGAGGGAGCCTGCGCCGCCGGTCGCCGTGCCTTCCGCAGGAGCAGGCGCGCCATAGGCGGGAAAGGGGGCTGACCTGCCTGTTCGTTCAACTCCCGATGGACGAGGCGATCCCCTCCGCTTCGATGATGCACCGGAGCCTCGCCACGCGCCCATCCGTCGGCCGCCTCCCCTGAAACCCTGAGATTCGGCGGCCGATCTGACGGTTCTTTTCCCGCCCCCCCGGGTGGTACGGAAGCAGACTGACTTTTTCCACACCCAAATCCCGAGCCAGGGCCGCGATCCCCCGGATCTCCCCCTCCTCGTCGTTCACGCCCGCCACGAGGGGGACCCGGAACCAGGTCCGGACCCGGCGGGCAACCAATTCAGCATTGCTGAGGATGAGGGCGTTCCCGACGCCGGTGTATTTCCGGTGTCGCCCGTCGTCCAGCGTCTTGATGTCGTACAGGAC
>LUYO01000047.1:0-4268 GCA_001603295.1 Rhodobacterales bacterium Alpha_02 | reverse complement strand
CCGACGGCCAGGGCCGCACGGTGGACTTCAAGAACACGCTGATCATCCTGACGTCCAACCTCGGCTCGGAATATCTCGCCAACCAGAAGGACGGCGAGGACGTCGACGCGGTGCGCGATCAGGTGATGGGCGTGGTGCGCTCGGCCTTCCGGCCGGAGTTCCTGAACAGGCTCGACGAGATCGTGCTGTTCCATCGCCTGAAACGCTCGGAGATGGGCGCCATCGTCGACATCCAGCTGCGCCGTCTGGAAGCGCTGCTCGAGGACCGCAAGGTGACGCTGAGGCTCGACGACAGCG
Organism: Rhodobacterales bacterium Alpha_02; assembly: GCA_001603295.1. Classification (GTDB taxonomy): domain Bacteria; phylum Pseudomonadota; class Alphaproteobacteria; order Rhizobiales; family Pleomorphomonadaceae; genus Pleomorphomonas. The sequence goes on along the minus strand of LUYO01000047.1, from coordinate 3,971 downwards.
CTAGGGCGTGGCTCGCCGACAAGGGCTACGATCCGGTCTACGGCGCCCGGCCGCTGAAGCGCGTCATCCAGCGCCAGCTCCAGGACCCGCTGGCCGAGCGCATCTTGGCCGGCCACGTCCACGACGGCGACACGGTGACGGTGACCGGCGGCAGCGACCGGCTGCTGTTCTCGGAAGTGCACGAGGCGGCGGCGTAACCGTCGGCATCATGAGAAAATGGACCGGCCGGGGCAACCCGGCCGGCTTCCTTTTGGGCGCCGTCAGTGGCTGTCGCGCAGCGCCAGTTTCGCCTCCTGCCGCGTCTTGATCAGGCTGACCACGACGCCGCCGGCGATCAGCGCGAAGGTGACGCCGAGCGACAACGCCGCCGGCACCTTGTCGAGACCGAGGAGGTCGGCGGCGAACACCTTGCCGCCAATGAACACCAGCACCAGCGCCAGCGCCGGCTTCAGGTAGCGGAAGCGGTGGATCATCGCGGCGAGCGCGAAATAGAGGGCGCGCAGGCCGAGGATGGCGAAGATGTTCGAGGTGTAGATGACGAAGGCGTCGGTGGTGATGGCGAAGATGGCCGGCACCGAATCGACGGCAAAGACGATGTCGGCCGCCTCGATCAGCACCAGGGCGAGGAATAGCGGCGTGGCGTGCAGCGCCATGCGGCCGCTGTCGGCCAGCGGCTGCCGTACGAAGAAGCGGTCGCCGGCGTGGCTGTCGGTGACGTTGAGGCGCCGCCGCAGGAATTTCACCAGCGGGTTGTCGGCGAGGTCGGGCGCCTTGTCCTCGGTCAGCAGCATCTTGAGGCCGGTCAGCACCAGGAAGGCGGCGAAGACGTAGAGGATCCAGTGGAACTCGGCGACCAGCGTGGCGCCGGCGCCGATCATGATGCCACGCAGTACGATGACGCCGAGGATGCCCCAGAACAGCGCCCGATGCTGGTAGCGCCGGGGTATGGCGAAGAAGGAGAAGATCAGCGCGATGACGAAGATGTTGTCGAGCGCCAGCGTTTTCTCGATGACGAAACCGGTGAGATAGGCGAGGCCGGCCTCGGCGCCGAGATGCCACCAGACGAAGCCGCCGAACATCAGGCCGACGGCGATGTAGCCGCCCGACAGCATCAGGCTCTGACGGATGGAAATTTCCTCCGACCGGCGGTGCAGCACGCCGAGGTCGAAAGCGAGCAGCAAGGCGATCAGCGCCAGGAAGGCGAGCCAGAGATAGAGGGGGGTGCCGAGCCAGTCGGCGGCAAGCAACGATAGATCCAAGGGCGTGAACTCTGCCGGCGAAGTCGCGTCGACAAAGGTCCGACATCGCAGACGCGCCGGCGGCTTCTGCCAGAGGGGCCCGGACCTAACGGGTCGGGGCTGAGATGGGGCGGCGGCGGCCCCCGTTCAAGGGGAACGGATGAAGCCCCGCGTCAGCGGTTTCCGGCGGCGATTGAGGCGGAACGGAAAAACGATTAGCCGCCGTTCGCCGGTGCAGTGGCGGCGCGGGCCGTCTGGCTGTCGCCGGCCAGCAGCGTGTCGACGCGCTCGCGCTCGGAACTGAAGGCGGCCAGCACCTCGCCGTCCAGCGTNNGCCGTTGACATGCACCTCGTAGTGGAGGTGCGGCCCGGTGGACAGGCCGGTGGTGCCGACATAGCCGATCACCTGGCCCTGGCGGACGCGCACGCCCTCCTTGATGCCCTTGGCGAAGCCGGTCTGGTGGGCATAGGCGCTGGCGTAGCCGTTGGTGTGCTGCACCTCGATGTAGTTGCCGTAGCCGTTCTTCCAGCGGGCATAGGTGACGATGCCGTCGCCGGCCGCCATGATCGGCGTACCGCGCGGCGCCGCCCAGTCGACGCCGGTATGCATGCGGGTGACGCCGAGCAGCGGATGATTGCGGGCGCCGAAGCCCGAGCGGAAGGTGCCGCCCGACATCGGCTTGCGCATCAGGAACTTCTTGGCGCTCTTGCCGGTGCCGTCATAGTAGTCGATCGAACCGTCGTCGGGCGCGCGATAGCGGTAGAAGCGGCGTTCCTTGCCGCCGAGAGTGATCGAGGTGAAGACGATCTCGCCGTTGTCGGTCTCCTCGCCGTTGTCGCCGAGCGTGTAGACCATCTGGAAGCTGTCGCCCGGCTGGACGCGGGTGTTGAAGTCGAGATCGAAGGAGAAGACGCGCACCAGTTCGTCGATCAGCGGCGGCGGCACGCTGTTCTTGAGGGCGGTCTCGTAGAGGCTCTCGTAGAGGCGCGGCCGCGGGCTGTTCTCGTCGCTGTCGGTGCCGACATTCGCCTGCTCGGTGACCGGGGGCTCGTCGACGCCGATATAGGTGCCGTCGTCGCCGAGGCCGACCGAGCCGAGATGATCGCCGTCACGGTAGACCGAGACGAGGATTGGCCGGTAGCGCGCCGTCTCGTCGTCGGGGTCGGGGGCGAGGCGGATGCGCACCTCGTCGCCGGCCTTCAGGAGGCGCAGCCGGTCGGCCTTGTGGAAGGCCAGCACGATGTCGCCGGCCTCGTCGTCGGTGGCCTCGTTGTCGGTGAGCAACTGCTCCAGCGGCTCGTCGGTCTCGACGGTGACGCGCCGGTCCTCGAAGGCGTTGCCGCTGCCGGACGGCGCCGGCTCGGCGGCGGTGGTCGGCACGAAGGAGACGTTCTCGGGGATGATGCGGACGCCGAACTGATCGAGTGCCGACGGCTCGGCGAAGCCGAAGTCGAAGCGCGACTGGTCGACCGGCGGCAGCGACGCCGTCTTGACGTTGGTGCCGTTGAGGAAGCTCGCCGCCTCGCGGACGATGCGCTCGGTCTGGGCGATGTCGAGCGGGATCGAGGCTTCGAGGCTGTGGTCACCCACCGGAAAGTCGGTGACCTTCAGCATCATCTCGCCCTCGACGGCGGCGCCGTAGAGCATCGCCTCGCCGCCCTCCGAACTGCCGGCATTGGCGTCGGCGAAGATGCGCAGGGGATTGTAGGGCGGAATGGGGTCGATGATCTCGGCTATGTCCGAGACGAGGGCGGTCGACACCTTGGCGAAGGGCTTCAGACGGATGATGTCGTGCTCGCCATCCTTGGCGATGGTCGACACCTTCAGGATCTGTCGTGCCGGCTCGAGGCTCGCTTCGAGCATGGGCAGGTCGCTCTTGGCGATCAGCTCGTCGTCGGGGGTAGGCACCACCACGGCCGAGCGGGTGACCGTGCCCGACGGCTCGGCGATGGTCTCGCGGCCGTCGAAGGCGGCATAAAGCGCGCCGCCCATCAGGAAGGTCGAGGCGAAGGTGGCCAGCACGGTGCCGGTCAGCCAGCGGATCGACACGCTGCGGCGGTCCGGCAGGCCGCGGGCACCGGTCGTCAGGAGCGGCGGCAGATCGCCCAGCTCGACGGTATCGTTGCGGTGCAGGGGACGCGCGGCATTCATGGATGGTGTCTTGCTTCCGCCCGTTCGTCGTGCAGCGCCCGGCATGCCGGCATCCCGCCGACGAAACCCACGCGCTTTCCTTAAATTCGGCCGTGACTTTGCCGCCCGCTGTCGCGGCTTGTCAATCTCGGGCCCGCCCGTCGCGGCGCTTCCCTGGGGGAAAATCGCCTGATGTCCGTCAGGTTGACGAGAAATGGGGCGGGAGTTGGGCGCGTCCCCGAAAAGGCCGCTTTCGGCGGTCCGAAATGACTGATGAAAATCAAGGCACAAGAAATGTTGGCCGAAATTTTCGGCAGCTTATCCGGCTTTGCCGTCAAGCCACGGAAAATGTCCCGGAAATCAGCCGAAAGTCGACTATCAAGCGCGTCGTTCGCGTGTCACAAGACCGTGTTGACAGGGGGGCATGTGCCCCCTATAAGCCTGTTCATCGACGGCGGCGCTGCGGCGACGTGGTGCCGGCGGTGTCTTGTTGCCGGGTCCTGGCGGTTCGCTTTGGCGGTTAGCTGGTTGATTTGGCGGCGGTTTTGAAGAGTTTGGTTCTCTTCGGTTCTTTGACAAGTGGATAGGAAGAAGGAGAAACG
>LUYO01000046.1:0-64198 GCA_001603295.1 Rhodobacterales bacterium Alpha_02 | reverse complement strand
CAGGGCTCGGTGACCTCTACGACGTCGGGCGAGTGTACCTGGTAGAGCGTCACCAGCCGGTCGCGGCGGATGCCGATCGCATCGGCGATGCGGCCGCGATTCTCGGTGACGTTGGCGCGGTCGTCCTGCGAGCCGTAGCCGGTGTTGAGGCTGCTGTAGGGGCCTCCCGACACGCCGCCCTCGCGGGTGAACCAGCCGTGGCGGATGCCGGGGAGGGCCGAGAGGACGGGCGAGCGGACGATCATCGATGTGTTCCGGAAGGCATTCGGGCGGTGGTCTCATCGCCAAGGGACGATGCAATCTCGACCATTTTCGGGCGGGCGCTTGAAAAGAAGATGAAATCAGAATCCCGGCAGCGGCATGGGCGGATGGGTCAGCGCCATTGCCTTGAACAGCGTGCCCATTTCCTCCGGGCCGGCCAGCCGCTCGACGGCGGCGACGATGGCTTGCTGCTCGGCGGCGTCCTTGCCGGCGCCGAGCGCGCCGGCTCGCTCGGTGAGGCCGATCGCCAGCAGGAAATCGCCCTGCGTCACTGGTCCGAGCACGGCGGCGCCGCCGGCCGTGGCGGCGCGGGCGAGCCGGGCAAAATCGACGTGGGCGGTGAGGTCGCACTCGCCGGGCTGACGCAACGGATCGGCGTAGCGGTGGGCGCGCACCGCCTGCAGCGTCTCACCGAAGCCGCTCCTGAGGTGGCCGTAGTCGAAGATCAGCGCGGCGCCGCCATGCTGGACGAGGCGGTGGGCGAGCGTCTCGACGATCGCCTCGGCCGGCCGGTTGATCTCGGCCACCGCGCCTTCCGGCGCTTCGAGGGCACCGGCCGGCAGCAGCGCCGGATCGGGCGCGGCGGCGCCGATGCCGAAGGCGAGGTTACCGTCCGCGTCGAGGCCGACGACCCGCTCGCGCCAGCCGCGGCCGGTGCGCACGAACTGGCGGATCGGCAGGGCGTCGAAGAACTCGTTGGCGATGACGATCAGCGGTCCGGCCGGCAGGTCGTCGATGCGGTCGTGCCAGACCGGGCTGGCGAGGCCGGCCAGGTGCTCGCCCTGGCGGCGGCGCAGCTCCGGGCTGATCTCGACCAGATGCACCTCGACGGCGCGGGCAAAACCGGGGTCGATGCGGCCGGCGCGCAACAGGTCGGCCATCAGCGTGCCGCGGCCCGGCCCCAGTTCGACCAGCGTCAGCCGCTTCGGCCGGCCGAGCGCCTCGTAGGTGGCGACGCACCAGATGCCGATCAGCTCGCCGAACATCTGGCTGATCTCCGGCGCGGTGATGAAGTCGCCGTCGAGGCCGATGGCGGTGCGGGTGGTGTAGTAGCCGTGCTCGGGGTCGGACAGCACCAGGCTCATGTAGTCGGCGACCGAGATCGGGCCGACGGCGGCGATCAGCCGGGCGAGCTTGCCGGCGAGGCCGCTCACGACGCCGGCTCCCGGCCGGGGGCGCCGCCGGTCCGGCCGGCGAGCGCCAGCGCGATCAGCGAAGCGGCGACGAGGGCGGTGACCAGCGACAGCAGCATGCCCATGGTGAGGAAGCCGCCGAAGAGGAAGCCGACCTGCGGGTCGGGCTCGCGCACCGTCTCGACCAGGATGCGGGCGGCGGCGTAGACGAGGCCGAAGATGCCGACGGCGAGGCCCGGCCGCTTGAGGATGCCGCCTTTCCAGACCAGCGGCGTCAAGAGTGCGAACAGCAGCAGCCCTTCGAGCCCGGCCTCGTAGAGCTGGCTCGGATGGCGGGGCAGGCCGTCGGAATTGGGAAAGACGAAGGCCCAGGGCACGTCGGTGACGCGGCCATACAACTCGCCGTTGATGAAGTTGGCGAGGCGGCCGAAGAACAGGCCGACCGGTGCGGCGGCGGCCGTCAGGTCGAACACGGTGAGCACGTTAAGGCCGCGCCGGCGGGCAAACAGATACTGGGCGAGCGCCGTGCCGATGAAGCCGCCGTGCACCGACATGCCGCCGTGCCAGATGCGCAGGATCTCGAAGGGGTTTTCGAGATAGGCGTCGAAATTGTAGAACAGGATGTAGCCGATGCGGCCGCCCAGCACGACGCCGAGCGTCATCCAGACCAGCAGGTCGTCGATGTCGGTGGCCTTCGGCCGTCTGACGCCGTTCCACAGCCGGTCGGCCTCGACCATGCGGATGATGTACCACCAGCCGAACACCAGACCGGCGACGTAGGCGAGCCCGTACCAGCGGATCGACACCGGTCCGAGTTCGACGAGGACGGGGCTGATCGGCGGGAAGGGCAGGGCGAGAAACGGCATCGTGGTCCTTCTGGCGGGCGGCGGCGGGGGACCGCCGCGAAATCCCCGCCGCCGAGGATTGATGGGCGTTCAGCCCGTCGTCAAGCTGCTATTCGTTCTCTGCCTCAATCGCCGGTGGGGCTTCGGCCTTCGGCACCTGTTCGGCAAGCCGCATTTCGCGGCGATTTTCGTCGCTGCGCGCCGCCGCTCGGCGCCGGAAGCTGCGTGAGGCGTCGGCGTCCGATGTTCCGGCGAGTTATCTTGTGCTTGAAGGAAAAGGGGCGAGGGGCCAAATAGAAGATCATCACCCGCAAACGGGGAGCGACCGACATGACCACAGGCCCGCAGGGACGTATCTACGACGAATTCGCCAAGCTGATGAACGACGCCGCCGGTCTCGCCCAGTCGGCGGGCCGCGAGGTGTCCTCCGCCTTCCGCGCCCAGGGCGAGCGGTTCGCCTCCGAACTCGATCTCGTCCGCCGCGAGGATCTCGAGACGGTGCAGGAGATCGCCACGCGGGCGCTGGCCGAGGTGGAGCGCCTGTCGGCGCGTGTCGCCGACCTCGAAAAGCGGCTTGCCCACACCGAAGCCGAGGTCGAGACGGTCGAAACCCCTTGAGGACGACTGCCGAGGGCTTCCGTTCGGGGTCGCTTCGGGCCTATTCTGATCTCAACATGAGATTCGTGCGCCGTCGGTCGTCCGGTGGCGCATGTTCGGGTTGCTGCATTCCGGAACGGCTGTAACCGTTCCGGCGTTGCCCGAGGGGCGGTTCGTCCGTCCCGACGGCCCAAAGGTGTCGGCGTCGGCGTTTCAACGGGTGGTGTTGCCTGACGGACGCAGTCATGGCCGGCATCGGTATCGGCAAGGCACGCTGTTCCGCAGCGGCAACCCTGGAGGTCAAAATGACCCTCATCGACGTGCACCCCGAGCGAACCGCCAATCCCGTGGACGAGATCGAACTCATCGCCGTGCAGAACGACTGGTCGTTCGAGCGCGCCGACGAGGACGAGATCGCCATCTCGATCGCCGGCGAGGCCACGGACTACCATGTCGCCGTGTCCTGGCTCGGCGAGATGGAGGCGCTGCACGTCGCCTGTGCCTTCGGCGTGAAGGTGCCGGTCGCCCGCCGCAACGAGGTGATCCGCCTGCTGGCGCTGGTCAACGAGCAACTGTGGATCGGCCATTTCGACATCTGGCAGGCCGAGGGCGTGGTGATGTACCGCAACACGCTGCTGCTGGCCGGCCAGGCCGAGGCGACCGCCGAGCAGATGGAAGTGCTGATCGACACGGCGGTGGAGATCTGCGAGCGCCATCGTCTCGCCTTCGATTTCGTGATAAGCGGCGGCCGCAACGCAAAGGAAGCGCTCGACCACGCGTTGCTGGAAACGGTGGGCGAAGCCTGAGCCGTCTTCCATTGCCGAACGAATCCCGGTCCCGGCAGGCTCTGCCGGGACCTTTCTTTTGAGGGGCATTTCCGATGAAAGCCGTTCACCGGAAATGCCCATCTCCTTGGTTTGGCGCAATTCCGGGCGCAAAACCGGTTCCCACCTTTGCTGGAATTGCTTGGCTGCCGCCATCGGCTGACGCGGCCAACGCTGATATGATGGCCGGCCTACCCCACGAATCCCGACAGAGTTCATGACCGACGACACCGACATCATCCCCGACGCTGACGACGTTCCGCCTCCCCCGGAGATCGAGACCGCCGAGGAGGGCGGCGACATTGACCTGACGACGCCAGAGACGCGGCGCGGCGTCGAGGTGGTACAGGCGATGGTGCGCCTGTTGCCCAACAGTCCAGGCGTCTACCGCATGCTGTCGCCGTCGGGCGACGTGCTCTACGTCGGCAAGGCCAAGAGCCTCAAGAAGCGTGTCACCAACTATACCCGGCTCGGCCAGCTTCCGACCCGCATCATCCGCATGGTGCAGGCGACGGCGTCGATGGAGTTCGTCGTCACCAAGACCGAGACGGAAGCGCTGCTCCTCGAAGCCAACCTGATCAAGCAACTGCGGCCACGCTTCAACGTGCTGCTGCGCGACGACAAGAGCTTCCCCTACATCCTGATCACCGGCGACCATCCGTCGCCGCAGCTCGTAAAACACCGCGGCGCCCGCTCGCGCAAGGGCAGCTTCTTCGGTCCCTTCGCCTCGGCCTCGGCGGTGACCGCCACCATCAACGCCATGCAGAAGGCATTCCTGATCCGCACCTGCTCGGACGGCGAGTTCGAGACGCGGACGCGGCCCTGCATGCTCTACCAGATCAAGCGCTGTTCGGCGCCCTGCACCGGCGAGATCGACGCTGCCGGCTATGCCGAGCTGGTGGCCGAGGCCAAGGCCTTCCTGTCGGGCAAGAGCCGGCAGATCAAGGAGCAACTGGCCGCCGAGATGAACGCCGCCGCCGAGGCGCTGGACTTCGAGCAGGCGGCCGTCTGTCGCGACCGCCTCGCCGCGCTCAGCCACGTGCAGAGCCACCAGGGCATCAACCCGCAGGGCATCGAGGAGGCCGACGTGTTCGCCGTCCATCAGGAGGGCGGGCAGACCTGCGTCGAGGTGTTCTTCTTCCGCACCGGTCAGAATTGGGGCAACCACGCCTTCTTCCCGCGGGCCGGCGGCGCCGAAGCCGGCGAGGCGCTGTCCTCGTTCATCGCCCAGTTCTACGACGACAAGCCCTGTCCGTCGCTGATCCTGGTCAGCCACGCCTTCGAGGACATGGCGCTGATGGCCGAGGCGCTCAGCGAGAAGGCCGGCCGCCGCGTCGAGGTGATCCGGCCGCAGCGCGGCGAGAAGAAGGACGTCGTCGACCAGGCGGTGCAGAACGCCCGCGAGGCGCTGGCCCGCCGCATGGCCGACACGTCGAGCCAGTTGAAGCTGATGGAGGGCGTCGGCCGGGTGTTCGGCCTGGCCGAGCCGCCGAAGCGCATCGAGGTCTACGACAACGCCCACATCATGGGCTCCAACCCGGTGGGCGGCATGATCGTCGCCGGCCCCGCCGGCTTCGTGAAAAACCAGTATCGCAAGTTCAACATCCGCTCGACCGACATCACGCCCGGCGACGACTTCGGCATGATGCGCGAAGTGATGACGCGGCGCTTCTCGCGCCTCGTCAAGGAGCACGTCAGCCGCACCGAGGCGGCACGCGACGAGGACGGCTTCGGGCCGTGGCCGGACCTGGTGCTGATCGACGGCGGCGCCGGTCAGCTGTCGGCGGTGAAATCGATCATCGACGAGCTCGGCATCGCCGACGTGCCGCTGGTCGGCGTCGCCAAGGGGCCGGACCGCGACGCCGGCCGCGAGCGCTTCTTCGTGCCCGGCCGGCCCGACTTCATGCTGCCGACCCGCGATCCGGTGCTCTACTTCATCCAGCGCCTGCGCGACGAGGCCCACCGCTTCGCCAACGGCAGCCACGCGGCGCGGCGGTCGAAGCAGATTTCCGAGGGCGGCCTGCAGGAGATCGCCGGCGTTGGCCCGACGCGCAAGCGGGCGCTGCTCAATCACTTCGGCACGCTGAAGGAGATCGAGCGGGCGGCGCTGCCCGACCTCGAGAAGGTGCCGGGCATCTCTGCCGCGACGGCCAAGGCCATCCACGACTATTTCCGGAAAGGCTGAGGCGGATTGTCGGCCGCCATCGCTTCATCCTGCCGGCTATTGGGCGGAGACGGATATCGGCCGATCGCTCCGTTCTGCCCGAGGTCCTGCGCCTTCGTGTAGGAAGACAGAATTATATATAAGAAACATATACATAGATTGTCATCCTACGCGAAGGCGTAGGACCTCCGGCCGGAAAGGGCGAGGGGGAACTATAGGGTGCCCAGCCGTAGAACTCGTCTGCACAACGCCACTTACGCCTTGCCCGAGAGGTGACGGCACGTCGGGTCCGGCTTCGCCCCCCTTGGCGTGTTCCCTAATGGATCGCGGCGTCGTTCGGGACTAGTGTTCGATCCACCGAACAGGATAACCGACGCATTTCAAGGGGTTCGTACTTGGTCACCACACAGACGCCGGCGATCGACAAGGCGATGGCGGTTTTCGCCTTTCTGGCCGAACACGGCCGCGCCAGCTTCACCCAGATCCAGAAGGCGACGGGGCTGCCGAAAAGCACCTCGTCGTCGCTCTTGGCCTCGCTTCTGGCGCATGGGCTGGTCAGCCTCGAGGAGGGGCGCTACGCGCTCGGCCTCCGGTGGTACGAGCTTGGCAACAAGGTCGAGGAAGGTCTCGACATCAAGCGCGCCGCCATGGAGCCGCTGTCGCAGTTGCGCGACCGGACGCAGTTGACCTGCCATCTCGGCGTGCTGGAGGGGTCGTCGGCGATCTACGTGCTGAAGCTGGAGAGCCCGACGGCCATCGTCATCCGCAGTTGGGTGGGACGTCGCCTGTCGCTGCACAGTTCCGGCCTCGGCAAGGCGCTGCTCGCCTGGCTGCCGGAGGACAAGCTGAACGCCATCCTGCCGGACATCCAGTTCGTCCGCCGTACCGACACCACCATCGTCAGCGTCGAGGCGTTCCGCGAGGAACTGAAGATAACCCGCCAGCGTGGATGGGCGTTCGACAATGCCGAGGACAACGACGGCGTCTACTGCATCGCCGCGCCGGTGATCAATGCGGCCGGCGAGGTGACGGCAGCCATCAGCATGTCCGGCGTGTCGTCGCAGATCGACCTCGCCAATCTCGACGAGGTAGCCGCCGCCGTGGTCGCCACCGCCGGCCGGATCGCCGCCAGTCATCGGCCCTGATCATCTCGGCGGTCGGACGCGAAAAAGGCCCACGCGGGGCGGGCCTTCCTTCGCTGTTGCCTGTGATCGGCGCTGATCCGCCATGGGGTCAGCGGATGTAGGCGCCGGCCATCAACGAAGCTGCGTGTTGGGTGTACTGGCGATAGACGCCCTTGCGATCCGAGAAGTCCGGAGCGGTCCAGCCAACCTTGCGCTTGGCGAAGGCGGCCTCGATCTCCTCGGCGCTGGCCGGCTTGCGGTCGAGGCCGACGACATTGAGCTTGCGCGCCTTGACGTCGATCTCGATCAGGTCGCCGTCCTCGATGAAGGCGATCGGTCCACCGTCGGCGGCTTCCGGCGACACGTGGCCGATGCACGGGCCATGGGTGGCGCCGGAGAAGCGGCCGTCGGTGACCAGCGCCACCGTGCCGTTGAGGCGGCTGTCGAAGACGATGGCGTCGGTGGTCATCAGCATTTCCGGCGCGCCGGAGCCGCGCGGACCCTCGTAGCGGATGATCATCACGTCGCCCGGATCGATGCGGTTGTTGATGATGGCGTCCTGGGCCGCTTCCTCGGAGCCGAACACCTTGGCCGGGCCGGTGTGCTGGTGCATCTTCGGGCTGCAGGCGGAGTATTTGATCACCGCGCCGTCGGGGGCGATGTTGCCCTTGAGCACGGCGATGGCGCCGATCTTGGACTTCTCCGGATCGCGGATCAGGTCCTGCCGCTCCAGCTTGAAGTTGGCGAGATAGCCGAGGTTGTTCTCGAAGAAGCCCGACTTCTGCAGCACCTCAAGGTTTTCGCCCAGCGTGCGGCCGGTCACTGTCATGACGTTGAGGTCGAGGTGGTCGCGGATCATCCACTGCACCATCGGAATGCCGCCGGCGAACCACAGGAGTTCGGTGACGTAGCGGCCGGACGGCTGGACGTTGGTGAGATAGGGGATCTCGTGGTTGATGCGGTCGAACACGTCCGGCGTCAGCTCCCAGCCGAGCGCGTGGGCGATGGCCGGCAGGTGGATCAGCGCGTTGGTGCTACCGGAGATGGCGGCGTGCACCTTGATGGCGTTCTCGAAGGCGGCGCGGGTCAGGATCTTCGAGGAGGTGATGCCCTTCTCGGCCAGCACCAGCGCTTGATGGCCGGCCATGCGGGCGTAGCGGGTGATCTCCGACATGGTCGACGGCGCCAGCGCGTTGCCGGGCAGGGCCATGCCGAGGGCTTCCGACATGCACTGCATGGTGCTGGCGGTGCCCATGAACTGGCAGGCACCGGCCGTCGGACAGCCGCAGCGCTGCAGGTTCTGGATCTTGTCGATGCCGATCTCGCCCTTCTTGAACTGGGCGGTGGCGCCGCCGAGGTCCGAGGTCGTCATGTTGGGGGCCGGCCGCATCGAGCCGCCGGGCACGTGGACCAGCGGCATGTCGAGGCGGGCGGCGGCGATCAGATGAGCGGGGATCGACTTGTCGCAGCTCGACAGCAGCACGCCGGCGTCATAGGGCACGACCGAGGCATGCAGCTCGACCATGTTGGCGATCATCTCGCGCGAGGCGAGAATGTAGTTCATGCCGTCGTGGCCCTGGCCCCAGCCGTCGCAGATGTCGGTGACGTGGTGGCGCACGGCGCGGCCGCCGGTTTCATGGACGCCGAGCATCGCCTCGTAGCCGAGCTTCTCGAGGTGGAAGCTGCCCGGATGGCTCTCGCCGAAGCAGTCGTCGATCAGCACCTGCGGCTTCTCGGTGTCTTCCACCGAATAGTTCATGCCGAGCCGGAGCGCGTCGAGCTGCGACCACAGGTCGCGGGCGAAGTGACATTTCTGGGACATTTTCTAGCCGTCTCTTTCTGGGCATTTCCGGTGAACGAGAGCACCGGAAATGCCCTTTTTCTTTGTTCTGACGCAGTCTGGATTTCAAAACGCCGGAGGAAGTGTCAGCGCGGGGCTTTCGACGTCACCTTCGGCAGGGTGTAGAGCAGGACGGAGGCGATCACCAAGGCGCCGATCAGGAAGGACAGGCCGACGTCCTTGCTGAAGGTGGTGGTCAGGTAGCCGACCAGGAACGGGCCGATGAAGCCGCCGAGGTTGCCGAGCGCGTTGATGGTGCCGCGGACGCCGCCGACCACGTTGGACGGGAACAGCAGCGGCGGCAGCGTCCAGAACGGACCGGCATAGGCCTGCAGGAAGAAACCGCACAGCACGATCATGCCGTAGGACAGCCACATGTTGCCTTCGAGCAGCACCGACAGGGTGAGGCAGATGGCGAAGCCGATCATCGGGATGGCGGTGTAGAGGCGCCGGTTCATCGTCCGGTCGCAGCGGTTGGCGATGTAGAACTGGCCGGCGATGCACAGGATGTAGGGCAGGGCGGTCAGGAAGCCGACCGTGGTCATGCCGGAGCCGGTGAGCTGCTTGATGATGACCGGCATCCACAGGGCGAAGCCGTAGAAGCCGACCTGGAAGAAGAAGTAGATGGCGACCAGCTTCCACAGGTTGGCGTCGCCGACGGCGGTGCGCACCGACACGTTCTCGACGACGACGGCCTTGGCCTTGTCCTCGGCAAAGCGGGCGTCGAGCCAGGCGCGTTCGCGCGGGTCGAGCCACTTGGCCTTCTCGGGGCTGTCGGCGACCATCGGGATCCAGATCACCAGCAGGGCCAGCGACAGCACGCCCTCGACGACGAACATCTCGCGCCAGCCCATCGACTGGATCAGCCAGCCCGACAGCGGGGCGGTGATGATGGAGGCGACGGCGAGATTCATCTGGAAGAAGGCGATGGCGCGGGCCTTTTCCTCGTTGGGGAACCAGTGGCCGATCAGGGCGAGAATGGCCGGATAGACGCCGCCCTCGGCGACGCCGAGCACGAAGCGGATCAGCAGCATCTCGTTCTGCGTGCGGACGAGGCCGGTGAGGGCGGCGACGCCGCCCCAGACGACGATGGTGCCGGCGATGAACGTCTTGGCGCTGAGGCGCTCGGCGATCTGGCCGCCGGGGATTTGCAGGAAGATGTAGCCGACGAAGAAGATGCCCGCCGCGAGGCCGGCGAAGGAGGCGGTCATGCCGAGTTCGGCGCTCATGCCGCCGGCCATGGCGATCGCGATGTTGGTGCGATCCATGTAGGCGACGATGTAGACGATGATCACCGCCGGGATGATGCGCAGCCAGCGGGCGCGCGGGACGGCCGCAATGTCGGTTGCGACGGCTTGCAGGTTTGTCACTTGGGTCTCACTCCCTTCATCCGCGCCCACCCCGGTGGTTTCCTTTCCTGGGGCCGCCGGCTGGGCCGGCTATCTGGCGCGATATCGGATGGGCACTTCGCGTGCCTGAACGGGTTGCATGTTAGGAGCCGCCAGCCCGACGGCCGGCGGCAGGGTTCACAGCACGTCGGCAGCCTTCAGGATGGCGGCGAGATTCTGGATCTTCTCGGCGGACAGCGGCTGGACCGGCGCCATCACCTCGGTGGAGATGTCGAGGCCGGTGAGGCGGATCGCCTGCTTGATGACGCCGAAGAACGGGCTTTCGAGGTCGTAGACCTGCGACAGGCGCGCGAGGCGCCGCTGCAGGGCGAACATGGTGTCGTAGTCCTTGGCGACGAAGGCCTTGTAGATGCCGCAGGTGACCGAGGCCGCGAAGTTGCAAGTGGCGGGAATGCCGCCGTTGGCGCCGAGGATCAGCGCGTCCATCATGTATTCGTCGAAGCCGGCGAAGATCACGAAATCGGGCCGGGCCGGGCGAACGACGTTGATCAGCTCGCGCAGGTGGCTGGCGTTGTCGACGGTGTCCTTGATGCCGATGATGTTCGGCACATCATTGGCCAAGCGGGCGACCAGATCGATGTCGAGGTTCTGCTTGGTCAGCGCCGGGAAATTGTAGAGCAGCACCGGCGTCTTCACCGCCTCGGCGACCGTGCGGAAGTGGTTGTAGATGTAGTCGCGGGCGAGCAGCGCGTAATAGGGATTGAGCAGCAGCAGGCCATCGACGCCGAGCTTGTCGGCATGGCGGCCGTACTCGATGGCCTCGGCCGTGCTGGGGCTGGAAATGCCGATCAGCACCGGCACGCGTCCCGCCGTATGAGCCACGACGAATTCTGCGACTTCGAAACGCATCTCCTTGGGCATGTGGCTGAACTCGCCGCCGCTGCCGAGGAACAGCATGCCGTTGACGCCGTCGGCGACCAGCTTGTCGATCAGCGCCGCCATCCCCGCCTTGTCGAGCCGTCCCTCTCCGTCGACGATCGTCGGTACCGGCGGGAAGACGCCTCGAAACTTCTCCAAATTCATCTTCGGCTCCATGTTCTATATACGGAACTTAAGTTCTGTATGAAGGATCATACACCGAGGGCTCCGACCATCAACTTGCGGGGCTTGCGGATGGTGATTGGACGTATGTCGCCGTCGCGGCGTAGTGCGCGGGCGTTTGCCGACTCGGGAACAGCGGTGCGCAGAGAGGCGCGACGTACTCCCCGGCGCCGGGCATGGGGCGAGGAAAAAGGGCTGGAGGTGTTATCCGGGCCGCCACTCGACGGGCGCGGCCTCGCTCTCGATCACAGCAGGCTGGCGCCGACGTTGATGGCCAGCGCCAGGATGGCGGTGTTGAAGAAGAAGGACAGCACCGAATGGGCGAGCGCCACGCGGCGGATGCGCGGCGAGGCGATGGCGACGTCGGCCGTTTGGGAGGCGACGCCGATGGTAAAGGCGAAATAGGCGAAGTCCCAGTAGCCCGGCTCCTTGATGTGGTCGGGGAACAGGAGGCCGGGAGAGCTGCCTTCGCGCAGATAGTAGTCGTGAGCGTAATGCAGGGTCATGATGGTGTGGACGAACAGCCAGCTCGCCAGGATGGTGGCGGCCGTCTGGGCGACGCGCCAGATCTGCAGGGCGTCCTCCACCTTGGCCTGGTGCAGTTCGGCGCCGATGGCGACGACGCTCGACAGCGTGGCGGCCATGGACAACAGGATGATGGTCCACTCGCCCTCGTCGTGCAGAGCGGCGCGCTGCCGCAGTTCATGCACGTCGGATCGCATCATGATCGTCCAGGTGGCGACGAGATAGAGCAGGACGCCGACGTCCCAGCCGATCAGCAGGCGGCCGTGCCAGGCGAGGCTGGCGGGCAGCAGCAGGCCGGTGGCGACGCCGACGACGATGCCGACGACCAGCAACGGCCGTATGCGGAAGGCGTGCAGGCTCTTGAAAAGAAAGGAACGGGACGGCTTCCGGTTTTTGTCGAGGGGCATCACGTCTGGTCCGGCGGGCTTCACGCGGGAGGCATGCACCAGCTATAGCGCATTTGCGCGACAGCGGCGCGTCTTGCGGCGGAAGCCGACCTTTCCCGTCGCGCCGGCCCTTGCCCTCGGGGAACGGGCGTGCGATGCATCGGCGGAACCACAGATGTCGATGCCATGAAATTCGTCTGGTCCCTTCCCAATATTCTGACCTATCTCCGCATCGTCGCCGTGCCGGCGGTGGTCGCCGCCTTCTACATCGAGGGCGATACCGGCCGCTGGCTGGCCTTCGGGCTGTTCGCTGCGGCGTCGATCACCGACTATTTCGACGGTTATCTGGCGCGCCTCTGGAAGCAGCAGTCGACGCTCGGGCGCATGCTCGACCCGATCGCCGACAAGCTGCTGGTATCAGTCTGCCTGCTCGTGCTGACCACCCACGGCACCATCGGCGGCTTTTCGCTGTGGGCGGCGGTGATCATCCTGATGCGCGAGATCTTCGTGTCGGGCCTGCGCGAGTTCCTGGCCGACCTAAAGGTCAGTGTGCCGGTCACCCGTCTCGCCAAGTGGAAGACGACGCTGCAACTGATCGCCATCGGCATCCTGCTGCTCGGCCCGACCGGCGACAAGCTGGTCGACGGCATCACCGAACTCGGCTTGGCCATGCTGTGGACCGCGGCCATCGTTACGCTCTACACTGGCTATGACTATTTCCGCAGCGGCGTCGTCTACCTGATGGAGGAGCGCCATGAGCCGTGAGCCGGTGCTGATCCGCTATTTCGCCTGGGTGCGCGAGCGCGTCGGCCGCGCAGAGGAACGGCTGACGCTGCCGGAAACGGTGGTGACGGCCGGCGACCTCGTCGGCTGGCTGGCCGGACGCGGCGACACCTATGCCCATGCCTTCGAGACGCCCGGCACCATCCGCGTCGCCGTGGACCAGCTGCATGTCGAGCAGGACGAGCCGATCGGTGAGGCCCACGAGATTGCCCTGTTCCCGCCGATGACCGGCGGCTGACGCCATGACCGCCGACGCGCCTCAAATCATCGTCCGGGTCGGTACCGAGGATTTCGATGTCGGCACCGAGATCGATGCCTTGCAGGCGGGCGATCCTGTTATCGGCGCGGTGGCGAGCTTCGTCGGCTATTGTCGCGACGAGGGCGGTCGATTGGCCGCGCTGGAGCTGGAGCATTATCCCGGCATGGCCGAGGCGGAAATCGGCCGCGTGGCGGCCGAGGCGGCCGGCCGCTGGCCGCTCCTCGGCATCATCGTGGTCCACCGCGCCGGCCGCATCCGGCCGGGCGAGCGCATCGTGCTGGTGGCGGTGTCGTCGAGCCATCGCGCCGCCGCCTTCTCGGCCTGCGAATACCTGATGGACTTTCTGAAGACCCGCGCCCCCTTCTGGAAGAAGGAGCACCCGGCCGCGGGAGACGACGGTGGCTGGGTGGAGACGAAGGCCGATGACGCGGCGCGTGCCGACCGCTGGAAGGATCAGGCACCGACCTCGCCGAGCGCCGAGGGATCGCCGAACTTGCCGGACCTGTAGTCGGCAATGGCCTGTTGAATTTCCTCATCCGTGTTCATCACGAAGGGGCCGCGCGCCACCACCGGCGCGCCGATCGGCTCGGCATGGCCGTAGAGCAGCAGGGCGTCGTCGATGGCCCCGACCACGAAAGTGTCGTCGTCGTTGGAGAGTTCGACGAGATGCCACTTGTCGGCGGTGACGCCATCGAGGTCGATCCGACCGGCGACGACGTAGAGGAAGACGTTGCGCTCCCGTCCGACCTGCAAGGCCGTCTTGGCGCCGGCCTTCAGTTCCACCGTCGACATGAAGACCTCGGTCAGCGGTTTGATCGGGCCGGCCTCGCCGCCGAATTCGCCTGAGATCAGGTTGAGCGTGCCGTTGCCGGCGGCGATCGACAGGGCGGGAATGTCGGCCTTCTGCAGGCCGGTGTAGGCTGGCGCGGTCATCTTCAGCGGCGGCGGCAGGTTCAGCCAGAGTTGCAGGATCTCCAGCGGTCCGCCGTCGCGCTTGAAGGCGTCCGGCGACAGCTCGGCGTGGACGAGGCCGGAACCGGCGGTCATCCATTGCACGCCGCCCGCCTCGATGACGCTCTCGTGGCCGCCGCTGTCGTGATGGGCAAGGCTGCCCTGGAGGATGAAGGTCACCGTCTCGAAGCCGCGATGCGGGTGCGGGCCGAAGGGCAGGCCGTGGTTGTCGGGTGCATAGACCTGCGGGCCGTGATGGTTGAGGAACAGGAAGGGATCGACCTGCTCGAGGTCCGGCCCCGGCAGCGGCCGGCGGGTGACGAGGTCGGCGATGTCGTCGCGCTGGGCGGCGTGGACGGCGGTGACGGTGCGCATGGCTGGCCCTCCGGATAATTACGCAGTTCCACCTAATATAACCCGCCCCGCCGCCGCGACAACCGGCAGAGCTGATCTCAGCCGACCACTAGTACGCCGTCGCCGCCGAGGGCGCGGAGGGCGGCGCTGAAGCTGCCGTGCCTGAGGTCCTCGGTGTCGTGGGCATGAGTGGCGCCGACGACGATGCGGCGGGCGCCGACGGCCGCCGCCAGCTCCGCGACCTTGCGTGCCGCCGCGCCGGCGGTGGCGTCGATGATCCGGCCGTCCGCAGCGATGCCGGCCGCCCTGAGCCGCGCCACGGCGGCGGCGACGATCGCCTCGGCGGTGGCGCCGTCCTCGAGGTCGGCCTCTTCCTCGTCGACCACCTCGGCCATGCGGACATGGACGACCAGCACGGCGTCGTCCAGATTGCGCGCGGCGGCGATGGCGCGGTCGATGACCGTCGCGTCGCTGGCGCTGCCGTCGACGGCGACCAGCAGCGGGAAGACAGTGCTGGTGGCAGCCGCGACCGGCCGTTCGAGATGCCGGCGGCGCAGGTAGAAGGTGAGTGGCGCGGCGAGGGCGGCCAGCGCCGCCAGGCCGAAGGCGGCCTCGACGCCGAGGAATTCGGCGATCTTCGGCACGGCATAGGGGGCGATGACGCCGGCGAACCAGCGCAGGAAGTTGTAGCCGGCCGAGGCGACCGGCCGTGGCGCGTCGGAGATCTCCAGCGCCAGCTCGGTGAACAGCGTGTTGCAGACGCCCATCACCGCGCCCGACAGCATGACGCAGGCGGCGACGACGCCCTTGGGCGCCAGACCCATGACGACCAGCAGGGCGGCCATCAGCGTCAGGCAGACGGTGGTGACCGGGATCAGTCCGAAGCGCGCCTCGACGCGCGGCGCCACGAACACCGAGAAGATGGCGAGCAGCACGCCCCAGCCGAAGAAGATGCCGCCGACCTGCATCGCCGACATGTCGAGCACGAAGGGGGCGAAGGCCAGCACCGTGAAGAAGGCGAAATAGTAGAAGAAGGCGCCGATCGCCACGGTGAGCAGGCCGGGATGGCCGAGCGCGCGGATGGGGGCGGACAGGCTGGTCTTGGCGGCCGGGCGCGGCAGGTGCGGTAGGAACAGCGCGATGGCGAGGAGGCCGACGCCCATCAGCGTCGCCGTGCCGAAGAACGGCCAGCGCCAGGAGAACGAGCCGAGCAGAGCGCCGAGCAGCGGCCCACCGGACAGGCCGAGCCCCATCGCCGCCTCGTAGAGCAGCACGGCGCGGCCGGTGCCGCCGGCCGTCACCGCCACCAGCACCGACAGGGCGGTGACGACGAAGAAGGCGTTGCCGAGGCCCCAGCCGCCGCGGAACAGCACCAGTTCAGTGACGGAAGTGGAGCGGCCCGCCAAGGCGGCGAAGACGACGATCAGCGCGGCGCCGACCATCATGGTGGCGCGGCTGCCGAGCCGGCTCGACACGTAGCCGGTGACCAGCATCATCACCGAAGTCACGAAGAAGTAGCTGGTGAACAGCAGCGACACCTCGGCGGGGCCGGCGTCGAGCCCCTTGGCGATCGACGTCAGGATGGGATCGACGAGGCCGATCGACATGAAGCCGACGGTGCAGGCGAAAATGGTCGCCCATACGGCCTTCGGCTGATCGAAGAAGCCTGGGGCCGGCGCGGAGTGCGCGTTAGTGTGGGACATGCAATGCTCCTGCGGCCGCCCCTCGAATCCGGGTGCGCGGCCATCTGGTGTATGATACACAAATATCGGTGTATGATACACCTATGTAGAGGGAAAACGTCATGGCTGATCTGCCGGAGGACGCGATCTCGCGCCTCGAACCCGAGCTGGCGTTCCTGGTCCGGCGGCTGGAGATGAACTATCGCAAGCGCGGCTACCCGATGGAGCGCGCGCATTACCTGCTGCTCAGCCAACTGGTGGCCGGGGAGATGAGCACCGGCGAGATCGCCGACGAACTGGGCCTCGACCACTCGACGGTGGTGCGGCAGGTGGCGGCCGTCGAGGACCTCGGCTTTGCCGAGCGCCGGCCCAACCCCAGGGACCGGCGTTCGGTGCTGGTCGGGCTGACGGCGACCGGCGCGGCATCGCTCGCCGAGATGCGGCGCATGCGCTGCACGCGGCTCGGCC
This sequence comes from Rhodobacterales bacterium Alpha_02, assembly GCA_001603295.1. Classification (GTDB taxonomy): domain Bacteria; phylum Pseudomonadota; class Alphaproteobacteria; order Rhizobiales; family Pleomorphomonadaceae; genus Pleomorphomonas. The sequence goes on along the minus strand of LUYO01000046.1, from coordinate 47,552 downwards.
GCATCCTCGCCGACTGGCGCGAGGACGAGCGCGAGGGGTTGGCCACGCTGCTGGGGCGGTTCAACATGGCGCTGCTGGAGGTCGACCGGGCGGAGAATATCGTCGGCTGAAGCCGGAGCCAGTCAGCGGGCCGGCCAGCGGTCGAGCACGGCGGCGATGCGCCGCTCGAAACGCTCTACCCGTTGCCTTGGCGGATTCTCGGCCGAGTGCAGCGACAGTATGTTGAAGCGGGCGCGGTGGGTGCAGGCGCCGAAAATGGCGATCCTCAGGATGCGCCGCACCGGTTGCCACAGCACCAGCGTGTCGATCCACCAGGGCGAACCAAGGGTGGTCACCGCCAGCGCGTGGCGCAGCTTCAGGCGCGGCTTGATCGGCCCGAAGTCGGAGGCGTGGTCGAAGGCGATGCCCGGCGCCCAGACGCGGTCGAACCAGCCCTTCAGGACGGCCGGAAAACCGTACCACCAGGTGGGAAACACCAGCACCAGCGCCTCGGCCTCGACGAGTCGCGCCGCCTCGCCCGACACGGCCAAGGAGTCGAAGGCGCCGGCGTAGTAGCTACGGCGCTCGGCCTCGGTCAGCGCCGCGTCAAAACCCGTGCCGTAGAGGTCCTCGACCACCACCTCGTGACCGGCCGCCTCAAGCCGCCCGGCGATGAAGCCGGCCAACGACCGGCAAAGGCTGTCCGGCAGCGGGTGGGCGATAACGACGAGGCATTTCATGAGGATGGACTCGGGCAGGAAGGACGCGCGACCTTGGCATGTTGCGCCGGCAGCGGCTACCCGATTCCCTCGCCAAGTGCGGATCACACGATCGCGCACGGTTTCAGTCCCGCGGGACGATCGTTCCCTGGTGAAACAGCATCTGCCACCGGCCATCGATCAGCTTCCAGATCGAACTGCGGAGAGCATCTCTTTCAGTTGTCCCGTCGGAATGGCGGCGGACGCTGCGGTAGGTCACGAGAACGGCATTGGAAGCAATGGAGCGGGTGGCAAAATCTCGCACTTCCAGCGGGAGCGCGTTGCTTGAGGCCGATTCCTCGGCCAGAGCCTTGACGATCGAAGCCTTGTCGTAAACCTTGACCGAACTGCCGAACTCGATGAACTCGTCGGCCAGCAGGGCACGCACGGCGTCGGACGAGCGCCGAGTCTCCGGGCGGTGCAGCTTCTGTTCGAGGTCGCGAAAGAAGTCGAGATCAGGATTGTCTGCCGACATATGCGCCCTTTCGCCGTGCCCTGATCCGAGCGACCGGCCATCCGCTTACTTTCCCCACCGCCCGCGCTTCTTGCCCGCCACGGTCCCCGCCGCCGTGCTGGGGCTCGGGCGCTTTGGCGGTTCGCTGCCCATCGGCACTTCGGTGCGGCCGACGGTCATCTCGTCGAGCGAGTTCTTGCGGACACGGCTGGGCGGCGTGTTGGCGGAGCGGCCATATTTCCGCCCGCCCGCAAAGCCGCCGCCGGCCGCGTCGACATCGCTCTGGCGGGCCATCGGGTCCTCGGCGATGGTCAGCTCGGCGGCCTGAAGGCGCTTCAGCTCGTCGCGCAGGCGGGCCGCTTCCTCGAACTCCAGATCGGCGGCCGCCTTGCGCATCCGCTGTTCGAGGTCTGCCATGTAGGCCTTGAGGTTGTGGCCGATCATCTCGCCTTCCTCGGCGAGGCCGGTGTCGACGCGCACGTGGTCCTGCTCGTAGACCGAGTTCAGCACGTCGCCGATCGACCGCTTGACGCTCTCCGGCGTGATGCCGTTCTCGACGTTGTAGGCCACCTGTTTGTCGCGGCGGCGGTTGGTCTCGGCCATCGCCCGTTCCATCGAGCCGGTGACCTGATCGGCGTAGAGGATGACCTTGCCGTCGACGTTGCGGGCGGCGCGGCCGATGGTCTGGATCAGCGACGTCTCCGATCGCAGGAAGCCCTCCTTGTCGGCGTCGAGGATGGCGACCAGCGCGCATTCGGGAATGTCGAGGCCCTCGCGCAAGAGGTTGATGCCGACCAGCACGTCGAAGGCGCCGAGGCGTAGGTCGCGCAGGATCTCGATGCGCTCCAGCGTCTCGATGTCGGAGTGCATGTAGCGCACCTTCACGCCCTGCTCGTGCAGGTATTCGGTGAGGTCCTCGGCCATGCGCTTGGTGAGCACGGTGACCAGCGTGCGGTAGCCGGCCGCCGTCACCTGCCGCACCTCGCCAAGCAGGTCGTCGACCTGAGTGCGGGCCGGCCGGATCTCCACCGGCGGGTCGATCAGGCCGGTGGGGCGGATCACCTGCTCGGCGAACACGCCGCCCGACTGGTCGAGTTCCCAGCCGCCGGGGGTGGCCGAGACGCAGACGGTCTGCGGCCGCATGGCGTCCCATTCCTCAAAGCGCAGGGGACGGTTGTCCATGCAGGAGGGCAGGCGGAAGCCGTATTCGGCCAGCGTCGCCTTGCGGCGGAAGTCGCCGCGATACATGGCGCCGATCTGCGGCACGGTGACGTGGCTTTCGTCGATGAAGACGAGGGCATTATCCGGCAGGTACTCGAACAGGGTCGGCGGCGGCTCGCCGGGCGCGCGGCCGGTCAGGTAGCGCGAATAGTTCTCGATGCCGGCGCAGGCGCCGGTCGCCTCCATCATCTCCATGTCGAAGGTGCAGCGCTGTTCGAGCCGCTGCGCCTCCAGGAGGCGGCCGTGGGCGTTGAGTTCCTCCAGGCGGGCGCGCAGCTCCGATTTGATCGACTTGATGGCCTGGGCCAGCGTCGGCTTGGGCGTCACGTAGTGCGAATTGGCGTAGATCTTGACGAACTTCATGTCGGCCGACTTGTGGCCGGTCAGCGGGTCGAACTCGGTGATCGCCTCCACCTCGTCGCCGAACAGCGAGATGCGCCAGGCGCGATCCTCCAAGTGGGCCGGAAATACCTCGATGGTGTCGCCGCGCACCCGGAAGGTGCCGCGGGCGAAACCGACGTCGGCACGCTTGTATTGCAGGGCGACGAGATCGGCGAGCAACTGCCGCTGGTCGATGCGGTCGCCGACCTCCAGGCCGAAGGTCATCGCCGTGTAGGTCTCGACCGAGCCGATACCGTAGATGCAGGACACCGAGGCGACGATGATCACGTCGTCGCGTTCGAGCAGGGCGCGCGTCGCCGAGTGGCGCATGCGGTCGATCTGCTCGTTGATGGTCGACTCCTTCTCGATGTAGGTGTCGGTGCGGGGGACGTAGGCTTCCGGCTGGTAGTAGTCGTAATAGGAGACGAAATACTCGACGGCATTGTCCGGGAAGAAGCTCTTGAACTCGGAATAGAGCTGGGCGGCCAGCGTCTTGTTGGGGGCGAGGATCAGCGCCGGCCGGTTGGTGGCGGCGATGATGTTGGCCACCGTGAAGGTCTTGCCCGAACCGGTGACGCCCAGCAGCACCTGCGTCTTGTCCTGCTGCTCGACGCCGGCCAGGAGGTCGGCGATGGCGGTCGGCTGGTCGCCCTTCGGCTCGTAGGCCGAGGACAGGCGAAAGGGAATGCCGCCCTCCGATTTCGGCGGCCGTTCCGGCCGGTGCGGCATCCAGGGCTGGCCGTCGCGGAAGATGTCGCGACCCTTCTGGATCAGCTCCTCGAGCGCCTTCACCGTGGCGGTGACGCCGCCCTGCGGCAGCGCCTCGGCCTCCTCCAGCGACAGCGCCATGCCGGACACCGGGTTGAGGCCGCCGGCGGCGCGCGTCTTGGGGTCGGTGGAACCGCCGAGCGAGCCGCCGCGCGACGATTTTCGAGTTGTCAACTCGGCCTTGGCCTTGCGTTTGCCCGGCTTGACGATCTTTTCCTCGACGATCTGCGGCGCCGGCTGCTCGACCGCTTCCTCGGTCACGTCCTTCAGCCAGTCCGAGAAGGAGCCTTCGAGCGGCACCGCCTCGAATGGCGCCTGCGGCCGCTCGGCGAAGCCGGGGGCCGGATCGGTGTCGGGGTCGGGCTTGCGCGGTGCCATGGCGAACTCGTCGGTGTCGTGAACGAACGGGGAGCTTATCACACCGATGGTGGTCAGGGCATGGCAGCAGGGCGACAGCGGGAAGGCGGCGCACGATCTGCCATGCGGTTTTCACGCCGAGCAAAGCGTGGTTTAAGGCGGAAGCAGACCAAGCGCGGGAGAATCGGTTGTGAAGAAGTTCGTCATCGACCAGGGCAGCGGGCGTCTTGGCAACCAGATGATGCAGCTGATGACCGCCAAGCAGATGGTCAGATTACTATCCGATTTCGAGGTCTACGGCTACGATATGCCGGCTTGGCAGCTGTTTCGCCCGGTTACGGTGGGAGTGCCCTATTGTCCGCTGCTCGTCCGTGGGGCAGCGGCTCCGCTCGACCTGGTTCTTCGTCTCTGTCGTTTGGGACTCGTCAAAGCGGTGGCGATGCGATCCGTTTGTCCCGTTTATCACCGGTTTCTTCCGCGGGAGGAAGCGCAGCAGCTGTTTCAACCGCGTCCGGATGACGACACTGAAGGCTTCGACGAGACGCATATCGTCATCCATATCCGCGCTGAGGATATCCTACTCGGAAAAGCAGGTGATTATGGACCAGTCCCATTTGAATATTATCGGATGATTCTGCGAGAGACTGGCCTGAAGCCCGTATTCGTAGGGCAACTGGCGAATGATTATTACAGCAATTTGTTGAAGACAGCATTTCCCGATGCACTGTTCGTTCAGCCCCAAACGCCGATCAAGGACTTTCAGCGCATCAGGAATTCGAAAAACATCGTTCTCAGCCTCAGCACCTTCGCTTGGCTTGCCGCCTGGCTCTCCGATGCCCAGCGCATCTACATGCCCCTGATCGGCGGCTGGAATCCCGCGCAACGGCCGGATATCGACCTGACGCCGCCTGACGATCCGCGCTTCGTCTACGATCTGTTCCCCGTTCGCATCTGGAAGGCGTCGCCCGAGCAGATCGCCTCGCTCGCGCACGACCGTACGTTCCGCCGGGTGACGGTCGCCGAGATTGACAGCATGCGCCGACGTGCCCGGCTGAAGCTCCTGCCGAAGCGAGTCCGGAAAGCGATGCAGTTGCTCCTGTATCTGGCGTTGCATCTCATCGGCCGAGGGGTCACCTGAGGGCGCCCCTATCTTCAATCGTTGCGGCAGACGCCGTTGACCCACTTGCAGGGCGCACCGGGCTTGCCGACGGCGCTGCCGTATTTCGGCTTGGGTTCGGCTGTCGTCGAAGGCGTCGCGGTCGACGCCGACTGGCCGGTGGCGGGCGGCGGTGCTCCGGGCGTCGAGGGCGCGGCGGGTCTCGCCGTGGTGACGGCCGGCGGAACCGGCTTCGGTTGCACGACAGCCGGTGGCGCGCTCGGCGTCGACGGCTGCACGGCGACGGGCGCCTCCGGCCGCGGCCGGTAGACGGTGATACCCGGCGGCGGCACCACCACCGTCGCCGGCGGCCGGTAGACATAGGCTGGCGGCGGTTCGATGTAGACGCCGTCCGGGTCGGCTTCATCCCAGCCGCGATCGTCATAGAGCGGCGCGTCGTAGACGGGCGGCCGATAGACGGGCGGCGGATTGGCATAGACGCGCGGCTCGCGGTAGATCGGCGGCGGTTGCAGCACCGGCGGCCGCAGCATCCGCCGTTCGGGAGACCAGGCGCCGGCCGCGCCGAGATAGCGCGACGACAGCCAGCCGCGGGCGTCGCCGTAGCCGACGTCGCACCAGCTGTTGTCGCCGAGGCAGCCGTAGACCTCCACCGGCGCGCCGGGCGGCACCACCATGATGGTGTAATACTGGGCGCCGGGGCCGGTGCGGAGATTGACGGCGGCCTGCACCTCGGCCGGCGCGGCCAGCGCGCCGGTCGTCGAGGAGATCAGACCGGCCAGGCAAAGCGGTGCTGCCAGACGTCGCATCCTCATCGCGGTTTTCCCTCAGTCAGTTCATCGCCTTGGTGCCAGATGGCGAATCGGCTCACCGCCGGAGCGGTGAGCCCATGTTGCACGGACGGGACTTAAAGTTCCTGCCTTACGGCCTCACGCAGTTGGAGCCGGGCCTTGACGGATCGCAATCCGGTTGCCCCCGCGGGGGGCGGGGCTGATCGGCGCGCGGCGGCGGATTGCGATCACGGTTCCGATCGCGGTCCCAGTCGGGGCGCGGGCGATCCGGGCCACGATCAAAACCCGGGCGCGGGCGATCCGGGCTGAGGTCAAAACCCGGACGCGGACGATCCGGGCCACGATCCCAATCCGGACGCGGACGATCCGGACCGCGATCCCAATCCGGACCCGGCCGGCCGGGCCGCGGACGATTCTGATACCACGGGCGCTTGGCGTAATGGTTGTCCCAGTAGCCGAAGTTGAAGGTCAGGAACGGCACCGAGGCATAGGGGCGCGGCCGGTAGGCCTGGCCGCTGTAGAAGGTGGAGAGATAGCGCGACGATACCCATCCGCGTTCGCGACCGTAGGAGACGTCGCACCAAGTATAGCCCTGCAGGCAGCCGTAAAGCTCGACCGGCGCGCCGGCCGGCAGCACCAGGATTGGATAGTAGTTGGTTCCCGGTCCGGTCCGCAGGTTGACATTAGCGGTGACCTGGGCGGGCGCGGCGGACGCCACCGCCGGAGCGGCCACGGTCGCGACGGCGAGCGCGGCAATCGACAACAAGGGTTTCAACATTGGCTATCCTCCTGTGCCGGTCCGGTTGGCCGGGCATCCTATGGTCGAACTTATTGCATTGTTCCGTTGAGCGGCGGCTGAACCCGTCGTTCATAGGCCGTTCATCTGCGACTCAACGCCCGACACCGAGCTTGGGTTGCAGATGCGGCCGCGTTGCGGCAACAGCGAATTTCCTTGCCGTCGGGCGCGCCGATGCTCTAGCTCTCGCCCATGAACTACCGCCACGCCTTCCATGCCGGAAATTTCGCCGACGTGCTGAAGCACGCGCTGCTCGCCCGCGTCCTCGCCTATCTCGGCCGCAAGGACGCCGGCTACCGTGTCATCGACACCCATGCCGGCATCGGCCTCTACGACCTTGCCGCCGACGAGGCGCTCCGCACCGGCGAATGGCGCGGCGGCGTCGGCCGCATCCGCGCGGCGCGCCTGTCGCCGGCGCTCGCCGTCTGGCTGGCGCCGTGGCAGGCGGCTCTCCGCGCCGTCAACGGCGGCGACGATCTCATGCTCTATCCCGGCTCGCCGGCTATCGCCACGGCGCTCGGTCGTCTCCAGGACCGCTTCCACTTCAACGAGCTGCATCCGCAGGACGCGGTGACGCTGGCGGCGCTCTACGCCGGCGACCGGCGGGTGCGCGTCGGCTCGGAGGACGGCTATGTCACCGTCCGCGCCCAGCTGCCGCCGCGCGAGCGACGCGGCCTCGTGGTGATCGACCCGCCCTTCGAGGAAGCCGGCGAGTTCGACCGCCTCGCCCGCGCCGTGCTCGATGCCCGCAAGCGCTTCGCCACCGGTTGCCTGCTGATCTGGTATCCGATCAAGGATGTCGCCGCCGTCGACGCCTTCCTGGCCGAGGCGGCCGGCGCGGGCTACCCGCGCCTCGTCGCCATCGAGCAATGGGTGCGCGCGCCGGGCGGAGAGGGGCCGCTCGCCGGCGCTGGCGTGCTGATCGCCAACCCACCCTTCACGCTGGCCGACGAGACCGAGGCGATCCTGCCCGAGCTGACCGGCCTCCTCGCCGAGGATGCCGGCGCTGGCGGCCGCGTCCTCCGCCTCGCCGAGGACCGCTGACCCGCCCGGATTCGCCCGCTTGACCAGCCTGCGGCGCTGGCTCACTGTCGCCGTCGATGCTGATTCCTGGGGAGAGCGATCCATGCGCCTTGCCGCTGCCGCGCTTGCGCTTTGCTGTTCGACCGTTATGGCCGCCGCCGGCCAATTGCCGGCCTGCGACGATGCCTCGGTACTGTCCACTCTCACGAGCCGCCAGGTCTGGGCCGAGGCCAACACCTGGAGGGATGGCATCACCATCGCCGCTGTCGACAGCATCGGCGAGCGGCGGCTGGTCACCGAGGGTTTCAGCTCGATCGATCGCCGCCATTGCGCGGCCCGCGCCGCGCTCACCGGCGCGCTGCCGACGAGACTCTACTACGTGGTGTCGGCGAACGAGGGCTTTGCCGGTTCCGGCTGGAACGTCGAGTTCTGCCTGTCCGGCCACGATCCCTATCGCGTCTACGGCGCCGACTGCCAGGTCCTGAAGTGACGGGTCGATTCGTCCGCCTGCTGGTGCTGCTCGTGGCGGTCTGGCCGGCTGCCGCCTGGTCGGCGCCGTTCGATTTCTACGTGCTGTCGCTCACCTGGTCGCCGAGCTATTGCGAGGCGGAGGGCGGACCGCGCGGCGACGCGCAATGCGAGAGCGGCCGCCGCTTCGGCTTCCTGGTGCACGGCCTCTGGCCGCAACACGAGCGCGGTTTTCCCGAGGATTGCCCCACCGATGTCGCGCCGCGCGAGGCCGATGTGCGGGCGCTCGCCGACCTGATGCCGGCGCGCGGCCTCGTCCGCCACGAATGGCGGCGGCACGGCGCCTGCTCGGGCCTGTCGCCGGCCGACTATCTCCGGACGATCCGGGCGGCGCGCGAGGCGGTTCGCATTCCCGCCGCCTTCCAGCGGCTCGACAAGTATGTCATGGTTTCTCCCGCCGGGGTGGAAGCGGCCTTCCTTGCCGCCAATCCCGGCCTCCGGCCGAGCGGCATCGCCGTCACCTGCGACGGGCGCCGCCTCCGGGAGGTGCGCATCTGCCTGACGCGCGGCCTCGGCTTTCGCGCCTGCGAGGAGGTCGACAGACGAGGCTGCCGCGCCGACCGGGTGGTGCTGCCGCCATTGAGATAAGACGATCGGGGGAGACATGTCGCGGCGGTCGGTGTTGGGTTTGGCGCTTGTGGCGATCGCCTTGGTCATGGCGGCGGATGCCTCGGCGCAGGTCGCCAAGCGCTTCGGCGGTTTCTCCGTGGTCTGCGACGACAGTCTGCACTGCGCGGCCACGGTGCAGGCGGTCAACCCCGACAAGGCCAGCGTCTTCGTGCTGTCGCGGGCGCCGGAGAGCCGGGCGCGTTGGACGGCGTCGATCTCGACGCTCGGCGTTTTGGCCGACCGCGACCGTCCCGTGGCGCTCTCCGTCGACAACGGCGTCGACATCACGCTGCGGCCGGTGTCGGACTATGCGCCCTTCGTCAACCCGTCTGACTATTACATCGTGTCGCCGACGGCGCTCGACCGGCTGATGCTGCAGGTGCAGCGCGGCCACATGCTGCGCTTCTCCTTTATCGACATCGCCGGCGCGCCGCATTCCGACCGCTTCCCGCTCGACGGCCTGGCGCCGGCCCTCAACGAGATCGACCGCCAGCAGGGCCGCATTCCCGGCGACCGCCGGGCCGGGCCGCCGGTCGGCCTGCCGGAGGCGCCGGACGTCGACGTCGCCGCCCACCTGGTGGCGGCCGGCGTGCCGCCGCGCCTGCTGGAACTGCACCTCGCCTCCGCCGCCTGCGAGACGCCCGACGCCGCCGATATCGCCGACGCGAAGCCGCTGGTCGGCGCGCTGTCCGAGACGGCGACGCTCTACGCTCTCCCCTGCTTCCGCAGTGCGCAGGGCCTCGCCTCCCGCCTTTACCTGATCGAAAGCGGCGAGATCGGCGGCATGACACCGCTCGTCTTCGCCGGATTCTCTGACCGGCTCGGCTGGTATGGCGTCGACGTGCTGTTCGACGTTGCCTACGATCCCCAGAGCCGCCGACTGGAGGGCAGGGGCGCCGACGATCACGGCTGTCCGTTCCGGGGACGCTGGACCTTCGCCGACACCGCTTTCCGCCTCGACGCCCTGTCGGCCGGCACGGCCTGCGGCGCCGGCGCGACCGACTGGAAGGACGTCTATCCGCCGCGCTGAGCCACCGGAAGGACCGCCATGGCCGAGATGATCCTGCGTACCTCGCCGACTTCGCCTTTCGGGCGCAAGCCGCGTCTTGCCGCTGCCGTGCTTGGCCTTACCGAGCGGATCGAGGTGGTGTCTGCCGACTACTTCGATGAGACCGACAGCCTCAGGATGCAGAATCCGCTCGGCAAGGTGCCGACGCTGTTGCTCGCCGACGGCACGGCGCTCTACGACAGCCGCGTCATCCTTGAATATTTCGACCATCTCGCCGGCGGCGGCCGCCTCATTCCCGCCGAGCCGGCGGCGCGATTCGCGGCGCTGAAGCTGCAGGCGATCGGCGACGGCATCCTCGACGCCGGCGTGCTCAGGCGTCTGGAGACGCTGTTCCGCGAGGCGCCGCAGCGCTCGGAGCGCTGGCTCGCCCATCAGGCCGGCAAGATGAGTCGCGCCCTCGACCTCCTCGACGCCGCGCCGCCGTCGGAAAGCGACATCCTGGTCGGCGAGATCGCCGTCGCCTGCGGCCTCGGCTTCATCGATTTCCGCCTCGGCGACGACTGGCGGGCCGGCCGGCCGCGCCTCGCCGGCTGGTTCCAGCGTTTCGCCGGCCGCTGTCCGGGCTTCGACGCCACCGCGCCGCGCTGACGATCAATGCGAAAAGGCCCCGGAAGCAGCGCTTCCGGGGCCTTTGTCAGCCTGACCCTTGTGAAGGATCAGAACTTGTAGCCGATGCCGACGCGGACGGTATTGCCGCTGAGGTCGCCCTGGCCGCCGGCCGCACCATAGTCGCGGTCGTTGGTGCCGGTGTAGAGATACTCGGCACGGGCCGTGACGTTGGTCGTCAGGGCCGCCTCGAGGCCGGCGCCGACCTGATAGCCGACGTGGGTGCGGGTGACGGAGGTGCCGCCGTTCTTCATCTCGCCCTGGCCGACCAGGCCGCCGACCGTTCCGTAGACCAGGAGATTGTCGAAGGCGTAGCCGGCGCGGCCGCGCACGGCGCCCGTCCAGGTGGCCAGCGGGTCGGAGCCGCCATAGGCGACCTCGCCCTCGCCGCCGACGACAAAGTTGTTCGGCATCTGATAGTTGTAGCCGGCGAACACGCCGCCCACCACCGCGTCATGACCCTTGCCGCCCGACTCGGCCTGGTTGGCCCAGCTGTAGCCGACGTTGGCGCCGACATAGGCGCCCGTCCAGTCGAAGGCGCTGGAAGTGACCGGCGGAGCGTAGGGAGCCTGGGGGATCGGCTCGTTGAGGTCGGCGGCGAAAACCGGGGCCGACAGGAGAAGGGCTGTACCGGCGACGGCGCCAAGAAGCAGCTTGCTCATTCTTCACTCCTTACATCCGGTGCGGGGCGCCTTCGTGCGCCTTCGCACATCCATCATCAGGGCCGTAAGCAATCGCTGTCCGGCTGTTCGATGAGGAGAAGATGATGTCCAAATGAGGCGACGTCCATGCGAGAATTTGGCGAAAAATAGGCAAGCGGACGGCGGTCTCTGGATGATGTATTGATGCAACAGTATGGTTATTGATCTGAAACGCCGGGGCAATCGAAATTTAATACAAATGAATATTATCACGATTTCGCGATTTCTGATCACATTCGATTAACCATAAATGAGGCCGCCGCCGCGTCGTGGGTGCCGCGCGGATGCCCTCGCCGAATCGGAGACGGCGGCGGACCGACCGCCGGTTGCCACGGCTTTCCTGCCCGGCCGATTTGTGGCAGACCGGGACGACGGACCGCCGCGCCCCACGCCGGGGCGGCCGGGCCGGACGGGGAGATCGTCATGCCGCTTTCGGATATCGGTTCGCTCGTGCTCGTCGGAGCCGGCAAGATGGGTGGGGCCATGCTGCACGGCTGGCTCAGGAAGGGAATGAGCCCCAGGGCGGTGGCGATCGTCGATCCGCATATCGGCTCCGAAGCCTTCTCGATGCTGATCGAGTATTCCATCGCCCATCACAAGGATGCCGCCGACATCACCGAGCCGGCCGACGTGGTGGTGCTGGCCGTCAAGCCGCAACAGATGGGCGAGGCGCTGCCGGCACTGAGGCGCGTGGTGGGACCGACGACGCTGGTGGTGTCGATCGCCGCCGGCACGACGCTGTCCACGCTGGCGGCGGCGCTCGGCGACGGACCGATCATCCGCGTCATGCCCAACACGCCGGCCCAGGTAGGGCAGGGCATGTCGGTGGCGGTCGGCAACGCCGCCGTCACCCCGACGCACCGGCGCCTGGTGACCGGCCTGCTCGACGCCGTCGGCAAGTCGGCCTGGATCGACGACGAGGCGCTGATCGACGCGGTCACCGGCCTGTCGGGCAGCGGGCCGGCCTATGTCTTCCTGATGGTCGAGGCAATGGCCGCCGCCGGCGAGAAGGCCGGCCTTCCCCGCGACCTCGCCATGCTCTTGGCCCGCCAGACCGTCGTCGGCGCCGGCGCGCTGATGGGCGGCGTGCCGACCGATGCCGCGACGCTAAGGAAGAACGTCACCTCGCCGGGCGGCACCACGGCCGCCGCACTAGCCGTATTGATGGGCGAGACCGGCTGGCAGGGGCTGATCGACGAGGCGGTCGCCGCCGCCGTCCGCCGCTCGCGCGAGCTGGCAGGCTGAGCCATGACCGATCTCATCGGCTATGACGACTTCCTGAAGGTCGACGTACGCGTCGGCCGCATCGTGGCGGCCGAGGTGTTCAAGGAAGCGCGGCGGCCGGCCTACAAGCTCGTCATCGACTTCGGGCCGGAGATCGGCGAGCGGCGGTCGTCGGCGCAGATCACCGAGAACTATACGGTGGCGGAGCTGGTCGGCCGGCTGGTGCTCGGCGTCGTCAACTTCCCGCCCAAGCAGATCGGGCCGATGCGTTCGGAGGTGCTGACGCTCGGCGTGCCCGACGCCGCCGGCCGTGTCGTGCTGGTGGCGCCCGACAAGGACTCGGTGGTCGGCGGCCGTCTCTATTAGGTTGGGTTAGCGGGCCTCGTTCATCTCCTCGACCTGGGCATAGAGCCATTCGACGAAGCGCGTCACCTCCGGCTTCGGCCGGAGGCGGTCGCGGCGGACGAGGTAGAAATTGTCGGCGCCGGCGGCGACGACGCGGAACGGTGCCACCAGGCGGCCGAGCGTCAGGTCGTCGTCGATCATCGAGAGGTCGGCGATGGCAAAGCCCCGCCCCGCCTCGGCGGCGCGCAGGGCGGTGTCCATGGTGTCGAAGATTTCGCCATGCTCGACGTCGAGCGCGTTGTCGCCGAAGGCGCGGGCCACCCAGCGCTTCCAGTCGCCGAAGCCGGCCGAATGCAGGATCTGCCCCCGGCGCAGTTGGTCGATCGGCTCGAGATGGGCGATGGTCTGGTAATAGGCTGGCGAGCAGACCGGCGTCAGCCGTTCCATCAGGAAGGGCACCAGCTCCTCCGGTTGCCACAGACGCGATTCGTAGAGGATGCCGACGTCGTTCTCGACGTCGCTCGGCTCCATGTTCTCCCACAGCACCGACACGCGCACCGTGAGATCGGGGTTGGCCGTCTCGAAGCTGCGGAGGCGCGGCAGTAGCCAGCGGGCGCCGAAGGTCGGCGGCGTGCGGACGCGGATGACGCCCGGCCGGGCGCGGATCTGCTCGACGCCGCGGCGAATCGCCTCGAAGGCGGTGCCGAGCGACAGCGCCAGCTGCTCGCCCTCCGGCGACAGGCGGACGCCGCGGTGGACGCGGCGGAACAGCTCGACGCGCAGGTCGTCCTCCAGGGCGCGTATCTGCCGGCTGACGGCGCTCTCGGTGACGTTCAGCTCCTCGGCGGCGCGGTTGAGCGCGCCGAGGCGGGCGACGCTCTCGAAGGCCTTGAGGGCGTTGAGGCTGGGCAGGCGGTGGACGGCCACGATCGGCTCCTCTATCCCGTTCCTGGTTGATTTTCACGCACGGACAACCATCGCCGAGCCACGCGGCAAGCCCGCCTCGACCAAGGTATCAGTGGGCGCCATCCTCCCATAAAACCCGTAGGCCAACTGCCGCCAAAGGCCTGTTTTGTCGGAATTATGGCGCTCGTCTACGCACTACCCCGCAAGGCGGCGGGCCGTTGAAGCGGTCGCGGCCCGCCCTTGGCAAGGATTTGTTTACAGTTGAGTTTTTGGAACGTCAAGCGGGCGAAAAAGGCGTTTGAAGGGCCGGCCGGCGGCGGCCATATAGACTTCAGATGAAGACCCACGGAGTTCTATCATGATCTTCTCGATGCCTCTCCGTCAGTGGTTCGGCACGACCTTCAATCCGGGCCAGATCTACCGGCAGTGGCGCAAACGCCGCGTGCTGCGCCAGGATCTGCAGCGGCTGGTCGAGGATCCCTATCTGCTCGACGATATCGGCTTCTGCCGCGAGACGGCCGAGCGGGAGATCGACCGCGCCGTCTGGGAGCCGGTGGCCAACCTGCGCATGCCGCCGCCGCAGAAGCGCGCCGCCTGACGAAACCGCAAGCGAACGGCTTGACGACGCCCCGGTGCCGACCGCGCCGGGGCGTTTTGCATGACAAACTCACCAGAGACCGGGAACCAGTCTCCATCGCACCCGGCGGGCATAGGCGTCATAGCCGGGAAGCTCGGCCCGCAGCAGCCGATCCTCCCAGGCGGTGCGCAGGACGAGCAGCGCCGAGGCCAATGTGGCCGGCAGCAGGGCCCAGACCGAGCCGAGCGCCAGCGCCATGCCGAAGAATAGCACGACGGCGGCGACATAGCCGGGGTGACGGACGAAGCGGTAGGGACCGCTGTCGATCACCCGCTGATGCCGCTCGGTCTGGATGCGGACGCCCGGCTCGAAGAACGGATTGACCGCCTGCGCCCAAGCGGTCGCCGCGATGCCCAGCAGCAGGCCGGCATAGCCCGCGAGTACCACCCAGAGCGGCAGGGGCGACCAATGGAACCGCCCGGCGTCAAGTGCCGCCACCGGCAGGATCGCCGCCGTCGCCGGCAGGATGACCGAGAGCAGCGCCTTATCCCACGCCTTGGTGCCGGCCTGAAACCGGCTGCGCGCCCGATAGATGATCGGGTTGACTCGGGCCAGCACCAGGGCCGAGACGCCGAAGCCGGCGCTCAGCACGGCGATGAATATCCAGCCGGGCCACCAGGCGATCGTGCCGGCCGGCAGGAAGATCAGCAGAAGCAACGCCAGCGGCAGGCCGACCGCATAGGCAATGGCCATGCGGCGCGACATCGGGCTGGGCTCGCGGGGCGTTTCGGTCTTTTCCATGGTCTCACCCTCCTTCGACGAAAGGGCCTCCGGACCGGCTTTGGCGACGGCTGCGACGCCGTCCGTCATGGGATCGCCAGCCTCAGGCCGGCAGGCGCACCGTCGCCCTGAGGCCGCCGCACGGGCTCGGATCGAGCGCGATGTCGCCGCCGTGGCTGCGGGCGACGTCGCGGGCGATGGCGAGGCCGAGGCCGGTGCCGGGGACGTCCTGGTTGCGCGCCGCGTCGAGCCGGTAGAAGGGCCGGAACACCGCCTCCATCTCGTCCTCGGGGATGCCGGGGCCGTCGTCCTCGACGATCACCGACAGCCAGCCCTCGCGCCGCTCGGCCGTCACCCACACCGCGGAGCGGCCGTAGCGGACGGCGTTGCCGACGAGGTTGGCGATCAGCCGGCGGAAGGCGGAGGGGCGCAGCGTCACGCCGCTATCGCCAGTGAAGGCGAAATGGGTCGTTCGGCCGGCCGGACCGGCCGCCTGGCGCAGGCAGTCGGCAAGCACCGCCTCGACGTCGAGCGGTTGCGGCGCCTCGTCGGCGTCGCCGCGGGCGAAATCGACGTAGGCTTCCAGCATGGCTTCCATTTCGGCGACGTCGGCGCCGAGCGCCGCCGTCTCCTCGCTCTCGGGCAACAGGGCGAGGCCGAGGCGGAAGCGGGTGAGGATGGTCTTCAGGTCATGGCCGACGCCGGCCAGCATGGTGGTGCGCTGCTCGATCTGGCGCTCGATGCGCCGCCGCATGCCGATGAAGGCGTGCGCCGCCTGCCGTACCTCGCGGGCGCCGGTCGGCGCGAAGCCTTCCACCGGCCGGCCGCGGCCGAAGGCTTCGGCGGCGGCGGCCAGCCGTTCGATCGGCTTGATCTGGTTGCGCAGGAAGATCAGCGATACCGTCACCAGGAACAGGGCGGTGGCGGCCATCCACACCAGGAAGAAGTGCCAGTTGGCGGCATAGGCGAGGCTGCGGGGGAAGTCCGCCCTGAGGACGCCGGCATGAACCACGATGCGCACCTCGACGCGGTCGCCGCCGTCGATGTCGCGGATGGAGAAGGGCATGCGCGTCCGCTTGACGATGCCGTTCGCCAGCATCTGGTGGACGATGTCGCCGGATGCCCGGCGCGTGCGGCCGACCTCGCTCGGCGGCAGGATCTCCGCCGTCAGGCCCATCGCCTGGCCGGCCGAGCGGACGATGTCGGCGCGCCGATCGTCGGGCAGCGCGGCGTCGGAGATGTTGGCGAGGCCGACGATGGAGCCGGCGACGGCATCCGACAGGCGCTGGGTGACCAGCATCCAGTGGCGATCCATGAACACGCCGGTCAGCACGCCGAGCAGGATCAGCATCGGCACCACGACGATCAGCAGCGAGCGGCCGAGAAGTCCCTTGGGCAGCGACTGGTTGACGGCGTGACCGATGCGCATCCAGGCGCGACGCAATGGTCGCGGGCTGTAGCGGGCGATGAGATGCCTGAGGTGGCGGATCAGGCCGTCGATCCGGTCGAGGCCGGCGGCGAAGCGGCCGCGCCGCTCGACGGGTTCGGGCACGAGCGCGTCGCTTTTCCGATCTCCGCTCATCGGCCGCTCACTCGAAGCGCAGGCGATAGCCGACGCCGCGCACCGTCTGGAGGAACAGGGGATTGCCGGGATCGTCCTCGATCTTGCGGCGCAGGCGGTTGATCTGCACGTCGATGGTGCGCTCGCCGACCTCGCCCGGCTCGCCGGCCAGGGCCTCGCGCGACAGCGTGCCGTCCGGGCTGGCGGCGAACTGGGCGAGCAGCTGCCGCTCGCGGTCGGTGAGGCGCACGGTCGTCTCGCCGTCGCACAGCTCCTCGCGCCTGGCGTCGAACACGAAGCGGCCGAAGCGGATTTCCTCGCGGGTGAGTGGCGCCTCCGGCAGCGGCCGGCGCTTGAGGAGGTTGTTGAGGCGCAAGAGCAGCTCGCGCGGCTCGAAGGGCTTGGTGAGATAGTCGTCGGCGCCGGCTTCGAGGCCGCGGATGCGGTCGGCGCCGTCGGACTTGGCCGTCAGCAGCAGGATGGGCACGTCCTGCGCCGCGCTGAGCGCCCGGGTGAGCGACAGGCCGTCCTCGCCCGGCATCATCACGTCGACGACGAGCAGGTCGAACTCGATGGCCGAGATCTTGCGCCGCGCCTCGGCTGCGTCGGCGGCGGCGGTGACGCGATAGCCGTTGCCGCCGAGATACTTGGCGAGCAACTGGCGGATGCGGCTGTCGTCGTCGACGACGAGGACGTGGCTGGCGCCGTCGGCGGGCGGCAGGATGGACATCGTTCAGCCTTCCCGATCGGCCGGCGCGCCGGGGGCGCGGGCGTCGATCATGTTGCCGAGAAAGTCGCGCACCACGGCACGGGCGCCGGACGGCAGCGTGGCCAGCGCCCGCTCGATGCGGGCATGCTGGCGGGCCGACAGGTCGTAGGCGAGGCGTTCTCCCTTCTCGGAGGCGTAGAGCAACCGCTCGCGCCGGTCGACCGGGCCGGGACGCTGCTCGATGTAGCCGTCGTCGACCAGTTGCTTCAGCACGCGGCCGAGGCTCTGCTTGGTGATCTGCAGGATGTCGAGGAGATCGGAGACGCGCAGACCGGGATGGCGCGTCACGAAATAGACGACTCGGTGATGGGCGCGGCCGTAGCCGATCGCCTCCAGAATATGGTCCGCCTCGCCGACGAAGTCCCGGTAGGCAAAGAACAAAAGCTCGATCAGCTCGAGGTCGAGCCCGTCGCCGCCGTCGCCGTCGGGCCGACTCACCGCGGAATCGGCGGACGGACGCGCGGCGTCGCGCGGGAAATTTATGGCAGCCATGTTGACATACTTCGATTCATTTGTTACTTGAACTCCCGTCACGACGAAACGATCGTTCGCACGACGCGGCCGCGACGGACCTCCGGCGCCGCCGGGACCATCGGTTCGCAAGCATAGCCGCTTGTCGACGCCGAGGCAAAACGCTTCGCCGGTGCACGCCGCGCCATTGCCCGAGGGTGACGGGCAGCAAAAGAGAAGAAGAGGTCTGGGAGTTCAAAATGGCCAATGTCCCGTTTGACAGCCGCGACGGTGTGATCTGGTACGACGGCAAGTTCGTCGACTGGAAGGACGCCAAGGTGCATGTTCTGACCCACGCGCTCCATTACGGCAGCGCCGTCTTCGAGGGCGAGCGCGCCTATGGCGGTGAGGTCTACAAGCTGAGAGAGCACAGCCAGCGGCTGATCGACTCGGCCGAGATCCTCGGCTTCAAGCTGCCCTACAGCCTCGAGGAGATCGAGGCGGCGACCAGGGAAACGCTGGCCCGCTCCGGCCTCGCCGACGCCTACGTCCGGCCGGTCGCCTGGCGCGGCTCTGAGGCGATGGGCGTGTCGGCACCCAACAACACCATCCACATGGCGATCGCCGTCTGGGAGTGGCCGAGCTACTTCAGCCCGGCCGAGAAGCTGAAGGGTATCCGCCTGACCTGGGCGCGCTACCGCCGGCCCGACCCGCTGACCATCCCCTGCAAGTCGAAGGCGGCCGGCCTCTACATGATCTGCACGCTGTCCAAGCATGCCGCCGAGGCCGAGGGCTACACCGACGCGCTGATGCTCGACTATCGCGGCTATGTGGCGGAATCGACCGGTGCCAACATCGTCTTCGTCCGCGACGGCGAACTCTACACGCCGGAGCCGGACTGCTTCCTCGACAGCATCACCCGCCAGTCGGTGGAGGCGATCGCCGCCCGTCACGGCATCAAGGTCAACCGCCGCCACATCCTGCCGGAGGAGCTTTCGACCTTCACCGAGGCCTTCCTGGTCGGCACCGCCGCCGAGGTGACGCCGATCTCCGAGATCGGCGAGCATCGCTTCAAGCCGGCGGCGATCAGCGAACTCTTGATGCACGCCTATCTCGACGAGGTGAAGCCGAAGGTCGCCGCCGCCGAGTGACCGGCCGCCGTTCCGATCGATCATCGCCCCGTCGCGCGGCAGCGCGGCGGGGTTCGCATGTTCTTCTTCTGCCAAGCGTCTTGCGTGCCGACTTCCTCGGATTCGATCTCAGGGGGCGCGGCGAACGCGCCGCCCGGCAGGGGCTTCCCTGCGGCCGCGCCTGCCCTCTGACGAACGGATTCGGGCGTCCATCGGCCCCGGAAGACTCAGCGAACCGACTTGTTCTCCGGTTCTTCGACGAGAAAGAGATTCTTATTCTTTGCCGGGTGTTTGCCAGACAGAGAGTTCCTGGAGAACTTATAGACTATGCCGCACATGAAACTGACCTGATTTGAAACCAGGGCTGCAAATGTAAACAGTATTGAATTCAAAAATCCATAACTACTGGCCCCACAGAAGGTCAGGCATAGACTGAATATAATTAGCAAATTCAATATGAACAAAAAGACTCCAAAATAGATTGAAATGAGGACGCCGCTTATTATGGCATATAAATAAATCGCTGACAGGAACTCCATCACCGTCCCCTATGTGTTGAGTTCGAAACTGCTCGATGATGAGGTAAAATAACCGCTTTTGTTGTGCCATTCAATGGGGGAATCGTGCTTTTTGATTTATGAGCGGACCCCGTATTTCAATAGAGATTGTGTCTGCGGTTGGATTTAATTTGATGTAATGTCGGGGATGCGCAACTTATGCCCGGTATTAAAACCGCTTTTGTGCAGTCTACTGATGTTATATAAATTGCGACTATGGTAGATATTTTGGATAGAATAGAAAAAAGACTTAAAGACGTAGGAATTTCTGCTTCCGCCGCCTCGCTGGCGGCTGGTTTGAGCAAAGATGCGATTAGAAATATTAGACGGGCGAAGCTGCAAGGGATAGATGCTGGCGTCAACATACGCACCGTTGAAGCTTTGGCGCCTGTCCTCAAGACCTCGAAGGCGTGGCTCCTGGGGGAAAGCGACTTGCCGCAGGAGCGTTCCGGCGACCGCATTCCGCTGTTCGGCATCGAGGAACTGCGGGATCGGCGTCAGGAGATTCTGGCCGGCAAGAGCGGAGCTGCCAACGTCGCGCATAGTGTGCAGATCCCCGCTCCGAAGGGGAGCCTCATCGCGACACGGCTCACCGATCACTCCATGAGTCATCTGATTCCCAAGGGCAGCGTCGTCCTCATCGACATGTCGCAGATGACGCTGGAGCGGCGCGGGGTCTATGCTGTTTCCGTCAGGAAAGGCCGGATCGTGCTGAGGATGTACGAGGACAAACCGGACCGTTTTGTCCCGTCCTCGGTCATCCCAGGCTTTGAAGCCTACTTTGATATGCAGGCGATCGAGGTGATCGGCCGGGCGGTCGCGGTCTATCAGGAAATCTAGGCCGCGTGTCACCGATCCGGTGCCTGCGGCCGTTGCCGGGGCTCTGGCTTCCATCCCCGGATGCGGCGAACATGCCGCCGGGAGGAGGCCGCGCATGAGCCATCACGATTGTTGGGACGACGAAACCGCCAGGAGCTACGACACGCCGGGTACCGGCATGTTCGCGCCGGACGTGTTGGGGCCGACGGTCGATCGGCTCGCCGCTCTGGCCGGCGGCGGCCGCGCGCTGGAATTCGCCATCGGAACCGGGCGGGTCGCCGTTCCGCTCGGCCGCAAGGGCGTTTCCGTCGTGGGGATAGAGCTGTCGACGGCGATGGTCGATCAGTTGCGCACCAAGGCCGACGAGGCGCGGATTCCGGTCGTCATCGGCGACATGGCGACGGTGCGGGCGCCCGGTCGCTTCGCGCTGGTCTATCTCGTCTACAACACCATATCGAACCTTCTGACGCAGGCAGAGCAGGTCGCCTGCTTCCACAACGCGGCGCGACATCTGGAACCCGGCGGACGGTTCGTGATCGAGCTGTGGGTTCCCGAACTGCGCAAGCTGCCGCCCGGCCAGGATGCCGTCGTCTGGCAGACCGAGCCCGGATATGTCGGCCTGGACACCTACGACGTGCTGAATCAGCGCGTCGTGTCGCATCACTTCCGCTTCGACGATGACGGACAGGCGGCCCTGACGCGCTCGTCCCATCGCTATATCTGGCCGGCGGAACTGGACCTGATGGGGCAACTGGCCGGCTTCGAGCTTGAGGAGAGGTCGGCGGACTGGATCGGCACGCCGTTCACCGCCGGGTCGCGTTCGCACGTTTCCGTCTATCGGCTGCCTCGCTGATCTCGGACCGTCAGGCATTCGGGCCGCCCGCCGTGCGACCGGCCGCTGCAGCCGGGAAAGGAGACTTGCAATGACCATCACCATCACCGCCTTCGAGCGGTCGCCCGATGGCGGCAAGGGACTGGCGCGCGACACGCGCGTTCGCTGGGCGCTCGAGGAAGTGGGCCAGCCTTATGCGGTTCGTCTCCTGTCGTTCGCGGCGATGAAGGAGCCGGCGCATCTCGCGCTGCATCCCTTCGGGCAGATTCCGACCTACGAGGAGGGTGACCTCGCCCTGTTCGAGACCGGGGCGATCGTGCTGCATGTCGCCGGGCGTCATGCGGGCCTGCTGCCGGACGACGCCAATGCCCGTGCGCGGGCGACCGCCTGGATATTTGCGGCGGTCAACACGGTGGAGCCGCCGATCCTCGAGTATGAAACCGTCAGGCTTCTGGAGAGCGGCAGGAGCTGGTACGAGGCGCGGCTGCCGCTGGTCGAGGACCGCGTCCGCGACCGGCTGGTTCGGCTCTCCGCCCGTCTCGGCGACGCCGACTGGCTCGACGGCGCCTTCAGCGCCGGCGACCTGATGATGGTCTCGGTGCTGCTCAGGCTGAAGTCGTCGGGCCTTCTGGACGGCTATCCCAACCTCACGGCCTATGTCGGCCGCGGCGAGGCGCGGCCCGCCTACCAGCGGGCTTTCGCGGCACAGCTGGCGGTCTACACCGGCAAGCCGCCGGCCGGCTGATCGAGGCGTGGAGGTTGCTAGGGTATATTACGTAGCGATTGTTTCGTGATATGCAGAAGCAGGGCGATGACGGCGGGCGCGATCGCCCGATGCCGGCGCGTCCGGAGGGGAAAATCATGACATCAGCATGGGTTGCCGCCGGCATCGGCGCGCTGCTTGTCGGCGTGCCGACGCTGGCCGCCGCCGGTGAAAAGGTCGACATGGCCGAACTCACCTGCCAGCAGTTCCTGGCCGACGAGGACGGCATCCTGCCGACCGTCGTCTGGATCGACGGTTATCTCAGCCACCAGAGCGGCAACACGGTGATCGACATGGACCAACTCGTCGCCAACGTGAAGCAGATCGCCGACCAGTGCGCCGGCGAGCCCGACAAGAAGATCATGGATCTGGTGCCGGAAGACGAGTGAGCACCGGCCGTCTTGTCGCTTGAGGGAAAGAACCGCCCCGGCCGCCGCCGGCGGGCGTTTCTTCATCGGGCGGCCGGGGCGGCGGCCGCCGCCACCAGTTCGGCGTCGATGCCGGCGATCAGCGCCACGATGTTGGCGGTGTTGCGGCCCATGTCGTAATAGCCGATCTGGCTGCGCGAGTAGACGTAGAGCAACGAGCCGCCGCCGCGGGCCGGTGCTACCATCACCGACAGCGTCGAGGGCGTGCGCAGCACCGGCGAGAAGACGATCGCCCGGAGGCGAGTGCTCACCGGGTTGGCGCCCACCACCTGCACCTTGTCCGGCAGATGCTTCACCACCTTTTCGACCACCGCGAACAGGGCGGCCGGCGGCAGGTCGTAACGGCGCGTCTCGATATCGGGGATGCCCTTCTGGCAGTCGTTGGCCGGGCAGGCGAGGGTGTCGTTCAGCTTGCCGGTGCGCGAGGGCATGGCGAAATCATAGGGTCCGAGATCGGGAGAGCCGAACACCGCTTCCCAGCTCTCCTCCCGGCCGTAGGTATTGAACGCGAGCACCAGGAGCAGGAACGCCCCCGCAAGGGCCGCGAGCACCAGACCGAGGAAACGCAAGGGGGACATGGGATACCGGGGTTACGAGCGCGAGCGATCCCAGCTTTTAACCCGATTGAACAGGGCGCGCCAGAGGTCGGCCGACACCGCGAGCCAGCCGGCCAGCACCGCCATGACGACGATCGCCGACAGGCTGCCGGATGCCCCGGCCGGCGGCTCGATGAAGTAGCTGGTGTCGCGCGGCGGCGCGGCGATGAAGGTGTGGGCCTTGCCTGCCGGCTGGACCGTCTCGACCGAGAAGGCGGCGGGGGTAATCTCGGCGGCTCGTGTCGGCGTCAGGCTGGCGAACAGCAGCGTCACCGCCAGGGCCAGCGTGGCGGCGACGACGATGACGATCGAGGCGCCGGCGCCGACCGACAGCTCGTGGTTGCGTCCGATCCTGGTGTCGAAGGGGGTGTCGTCGATCCTGTCCGTCATCGCTCTCGTCCTTGCCGTTTCGGCGCCGCGCCGGTCGTCCGGCCGGCGGCATCCGATGGGCTGAGATATGCCGAGCGAATGGGCCGTGCCGATGCCGGGATTGAGGTGGGTGACGGGAGATGTCGTGGCGATTTCGTGGCGCGGTTAACACTTCCCCGGTGGAGCGATGGTGGAGAAACCGGTGGCATCCGGAATTCTCCGTTGCCTCAACGGCTTGGCGGGTGCCGATGCGACGGTTCGGTTAACGCCGTGTAAACGGCGGCGGCGGCATTTTCGGCTTCGCCCCATGAAAAAAGGGACCGGAGTTGCCTCCGGTCCCCTTGTGGGAATGACTTGCCGCCGCTCAGACGAGGGAAGTGGCGAAGCGCTGGATGCGCACGCAGGCTTCCTCGAGATCCTTGGTGGCGGTGGCGTAGGAGATGCGGAAGTTGGGGCCAAGGCCGAAGGCCGAGCCCTGCACCACCGCGACGCCTTCCGATTCCAGCAGCTCGGTGACGAAGTCGTCGTCGGAGGCGATCACCTTGCCGGCGGCCGTCTTCTTGCCGATCAGCCCGGCGCAGGACGGATAGACGTAGAAGGCGCCTTCCGGCGTCGGGCAGGCGATGCCACGCGCCTGGTTCAGCATGGACACCACGAGGTCGCGGCGCTCCTTGAACACCTTGTTGTTCTCGGCGATGAAATGCTGCGGGCCGGTCAGGGCCTCCAGCGCCGCATACTGCGAGATCGACGAGGGGTTGGAGGTCGACTGCGACTGGATGGTGGCGATGGCCTTGATCAGTTCGGCCGGGCCGCCGGCGTAGCCGATGCGCCAGCCGGTCATGCAATAGGCCTTGGAGACGCCGTTGACGGTCAGCGTGCGCGACATCAGCGACGGCTCGATCTGAGCCGGCGTGGTGAACACGAAGTCGTCGTAGACGAGGTGCTCATACATGTCGTCGGTCATGATCCAGACGTGCGGGTGGCGGACCAGCACGTCGGTCAGCGCCTTCAGCTCGTCACGGGTATAGGCGGCGCCCGACGGGTTGGACGGCGAGTTGAAGATGAACCACTTCGTCTTCGGGGTGATCGCCTTCTCCAGCGCCTCGGCGGTGAGCTTGAAATTGGTCTCGATCGTCGCCTCGACGAAGGTCGGGGTGCCGCCGGCCAGCAGCACCATGTCCGGGTAGCTCACCCAGTAGGGAGCGGGAATCAGCACTTCGTCGCCGGGGTTCAGAGTCGCCATCAGCGCGTTGTACAGCACCTGCTTGCCGCCGGTGCCGACGGTGATCTCGGCCGGCTTGTAGACAAGGCCGTTCTCGCGCTTGAACTTGTCGACGATCGCCGCCTTCAGCTCGGGAATGCCGTCGACCGCCGTGTATTTCGTCTTGCCGTCACGGATCGCCTTTATCGCCGCTTCCTTGATGTTGTCCGGCGTATCGAAATCCGGCTCGCCGGCCCCGAGGCCGATGACGTCACGACCGGCGGCCTTGAGCTCGCGGGCCTTGTTGGTGACGGCGATGGTGGCGGACGGCTTCACGCGGGCAAGCGACTGGGCAAGGAAAGACATGAATGGCGTCTCCGAACGCTGGGAGGGGTCGATCGTATCGGTTTAAATACGACGTTCCTGCTCTATTGCGGCGCGCGGCCACACGCAAGGTCAAACCGCATGTCGCGTGTGCGCTACGGCCATGCGGAGACGGAATCGGCTGCCGCTCAGGGCTCGGACCAGCCGGCGAGGCGCGACGCCAACTGTCCGGCCAGTCTGTCGGCTTCCCGGAGGTCGCTGACATCGACGACGGGCACATTGAGCCTGACGGCCGCCTCGGCGAGGGCATCGTTCTCGCGCAGCGAGCGTTCGGTGAACTTGTCGATGGCAAGCCTCATCGACTCGCCTTGCCGGTCGTAGTCGCTGCTCTGCCGGATTCTGGCGCGCAGCACATCGGTTTCGACGTGAAGGCAGACGGCCAAGGCATCGCCGACCGGCCAGTCGGCAAGATATTCGGGCCTGAGGGCGGCGCCCTCCAGGACGAAGCCCCGGCCCGCCTCGCGCAGGGCCGTTATTCTCGCGCCGATCAGCGGGCGCATGTTCTCGTGGTGCACCTTCAGGAACCAGTGAACCGCGTCATCCGACAGGCGGTGATAGAATTCCAGCACCGCATCGGGCACGCCGGTCCACGGACGACCCGGATGGCGTCCCAGCGCGTCGGTCGAAACGACCGGCCGGCCGAGGGCCGAGCCGACGTTACTCGCGCAGGTCGATTTGCCGACATGCGACGTGCCGATCAGCAGCAAGGCACCCGGTTCAGACGTCATGACAATGGTTCCGCAGTTCCGAACTGGTCTTCTTGCCGGGCTCCGGGGAAACGGCCAGCGCTCCGGCTTTCCCTAGTCTGCAAATGGCCTTGGCGGAAGACAAAAAAAGCCGGGCACTAGGCCCGGCTGTCAGTTTTGGAATGCGGATCGCAGGGACGATACCGCACCTTCCAGAGGGGAACAGCTGAAGATTCGCTTTCGCCGGGAGGATGGCGAGGGAACCAACACATCAGCTAAGGTCTATATGCACCCGGGGTCGGTGCAAAACAAGAAGGCAATGTGCAAATCTGCTATGCAATATCCCGGTTAAATTGCCCAAACCGTAACATCACCGTGAAGCGTTGACGATTCATCGGTGTTTTCCGCTACGGGAAAACGCAGTCTTGGTAAAAACATCGGCCGATGCTTTGCCGGCTCAGAGATCGTCCCGGAATTCGCGTCCCGTGAGCGGCGCCAGATCGCTGCCGATGGCGAATTGAAAGCGGTCTCTCAATAGGACCAGCGTTGCGCCTTGGACACCAGGAAATCGCGGAAGGCGTGCACGCGTGCCGAGTTCCTGAGTTCGTCGGGATAGACGAAGTAGGTGTCGTAGGACAGCAGGTCGACCTCGGGGATCAGCTGTTGCAGGCCGGAATCCTCCTCGACCAGATAGTCGGGTAGCAGCGCGATGCCGACGCCGCGCTGCACCGAATGCTTGATGGCGACGAGATTGTTGACGCGCAGCGCCGGCAGGCGCGGATTGTCGTAGGGCCGGCCGACCGACTCCAGCCAGTTCATGTCCCTGAGGTAGTTGGGCGCGGCGACGCCGAAGGTGATGATGCGGTGCTGGTCCAGCTCCTCGATGGTCTTCGGGCTGCCGAAGCGCTTGATATAGGCCGGCGAGGCGAACAGGTGGAAATGCACCGTGAACAGCTTGCGCTGGATGAGGTCGGGCTGCGTCGGCTGGCGCAGGCGGATGGCGACGTCGGCCTGGCGCATGGCGAGGTCGAGTTCGTCGTCGTTGAGGATCAACTGGAGCTGGACGTCGGGGTAGAGGTCGACGAACTCGTCAACGCGCGAGGTCAGCCAGGTCGAGCCGATGCCGACGGTGGTGGTGACGCGCAGCGAGCCGGACGGCCGCTCGCGGCTGTCGGTCAGCCGGCCCTGCACGTCCTCGAGCTTCAGCATGACGTCATGGGCGGCGCGGTAGAGCAACTCGCCCTGCTCGGTGAGGATCAGGCCGCGGGCATGGCGGTGGAACAGCGGTACGCCAAGGTCCTGCTCCAGGGCGCTGACCTGGCGGCTGACGGCGGACTGGCTCATGTTCAGGCTGTCGCCGGCGTGGGTGAAGCTCCCGGCGTGGGCGGCGGCATGGAATATTCTGAGCTTGTCCCAATCCATCGCTATCCCCTTTGCCGCCCCCGTCGTTGCCGGTGGCCGCCCGTCCGGCGCGCCGCCTGCTTCTCACGGTATCCGCATGTCCGAAACGTGAAGCACCTTTCGGACGGATGCCGGTTTCTTATCTGCCGCATCCGCATGGCCGAAACGTGAAACGCTTTTCGGGCGGGTGCTCTAGGTTCGACGCTTCCACGCTCCGGCGCAAGTCTTGAATCGCGCGTTGCGCCAGTTGGTTACGCAACCTTTGTATCAGTCTCGACGACGGTAAGATAGCGCTCGGCCTCCAGCGCCGCCATGCAGCCCATTCCCGCCGCCGTCACCGCCTGGCGGAAGTGCTCGTCAGTGACGTCGCCGGCCGCGAACACGCCGGGCACCGACGTAGCCGTCGAATCGGGCGCCGTCCAGATGTAGCCGGACGGCTTCAGCTGAACCTGCCCGGCGAACAGCGACACGGCCGGCGCGTGGCCGATGGCGACGAACAGGCCGTCCGCGGCGACGTCGCGCGTTTCGCCGGTCAGCGTGCTCCTCAGGCGGACGCCGGTCACCGACGGCGGGAAGCCCTCGGTGCCGAGCACCTCGTCGACGACGCTGTTCCAGATCACCTCGACCTTCGGGTTGGTGAACAGCCGCTGCTGCATCACCCGCTCGGCGCGGAAAGCCTCGCGACGGTGCACCAGCGTCACCTTGTCGGCGTGGTGGGTAAGGTAGAGCGCCTCCTCGACGGCGGTGTTGCCGCCGCCGACCACCACCACATGCTTGCCGCGGTAGAAGAAGCCGTCGCAGGTGGCGCAGGCCGAGACGCCGAAGCCCTGGTACTTCTGCTCCGACGGCAGGCCGAGCCAGCGCGCCTGGGCGCCGGTGGCGATGACGATGGTATCGGCCGAATAGGTGTCGCCCGAATCGCAGGCCAGCGCGAACGGCCGGCGCGACAGGTCGACCGAGGTGACGATGTCGGTGACGAGGCGGGTGCCCATGTGCTCGGCCTGGGCGCGCATCTGCTCCATCAGCCACGGCCCCTGGATGGCCTCGGCAAAGCCGGGATAGTTCTCGACGTCGGTGGTGATGGTGAGCTGGCCGCCCTGTTGCAGGCCGGCGATCAGCACGGGCTCAAGCATGGCGCGGGCGGCGTAGATGGCGGCGGTGTAGCCGGCCGGGCCGGAGCCGATGATCAGGACCTTGGCGTGGGTGTGCGTCATGCTCGTCTCGTTTCTCGAAATCCGGGCGCCGGCTCCGCCATCAAGGCGGCCGGCGCCCCGGTCAAGTGGATGGTAGGGGCCCGGCTCCCCGGTTTCAAGGCGGCGGGGGGAAGCCCACACTTTAATAAGTGTTCGTGCAGCCGAAAGATGCTTTCGTCCGGACGACCGGAACGGTATGTTCCCGGCCGGCAGGTGCGTGGATCCTGCCGGTCCGTGGAGGCACGACATGAAGGCCCGACTCGATGCCATCGACTGGAAGATCCTGCGCGAGCTGCAAGCCGACGGCCGCATGACCAATGTCGAGCTGGCGAGCCGCGTCGGCATCTCGGCGCCGCCCTGCCTGAGGCGCGTGCGGGCGCTCGAGGAGGCCGGCGTCATCCAGGGCTACCGGGCGCTGATCGACGAGAAGACGCTCGGCTTCGACGTGACGCTGTTCGCCTTCATCTCCCTCGCTTCGCAGTCGGAGGCGGAGATCGTTGCCTTCGAGGCGCGGGTGAAGAACTGGCCGCTGGTACGCGAGAGCTGGATGCAGTCGGGCGAGATCGACTTCATCCTGAAGTGTGTCGCTCCCGACCTCAAGACGTGCCAGAACTTCGTCATCGAGCAACTGACGGCAACGCCCAACGTCGGCCAGGTCCGGACCAGCCTGACGCTCCGGCAGATCAAGAACGAGCCGGTGGTGGTGTAGGCGGGGCCCGCGCTGTTGACAGGCGCCGCCGGGCGTAGCATTTCCCGGCCGACCCGGTGCCGATCGCCGGCCAGACGTGGAGTTTCGACTTGGATTTCCTGAAGGGCCGGCTCGACGGCTTCACCGGACCGGAGCAGAAGCTCGGGCCGCTGGTGCGGCTTTTCCGCGCCAACTTCCGACCCTATGCGCGGCGCTATGCCTTCGCGGTGGTGATGATGGTGATCGCCGCGCTGGCGACGGCGGCAAGCGCCTACATCATCCGGGAGATCATCAACAAGATCTTCATTCAGAAGAGCGAGGGGCTGGTCTTCACCATCGCCGGCGTCATCGTTCTCATCTATCTCGTCAAGGGCTTCGCCACCTATTTCTCGTCGGTGACGCTGACCAAGATCGGCAACAGCATGGTCGCCCGGCTGCAGCGGCAGCTCTACGACGCCGTGCTGAAGCAGGACATCTCCTTCTTCCAGACTCATGCTCTCGGCGACATCGTGGTGCGCATCTCGCAGAACGCGGCGGCGGCACGGTCGGCGATCGACCTGATCGTGATGAGCCTCGGCCGCGACCTTTTTACGCTGGTGTCGCTGGTCGCCGTCATGGTGGTGCAGAACCCGCTGATGTCGCTGTTGTCGCTGGTGATTGCGCCGGTCGCCATCTACGGAATCACTCATCTGCTCGGCAAGGTGCGGACGGCGGCGCGCAAGGAGGTGGTGACGCTCGCCCAGATCATCACCATCGTGCAGGAAAGCGTACAGGGCATCCGCGTCGTCAAGTCCTTCGGCCTGGAGGACCGGCTGCGTCGGAGCTTCGAGGCGGCGACGATCAACGTCGAGCAACTCTCCAACCGCATCGCCACGCTGAGCGCCCGTTCAAGCCCGCTGATGGAGACGCTCGGCGGCTTCGCCATCGCCTTCGTGGTGATGTTCGGCGGCTACCAGATCGTCCACTACAATGCCGACCCCGGCGCCTTCTTCTCCTTCATCACCGCGCTGCTCCTGGCTTACGAGCCGGCCAAGCGCCTCGCCCGCTTCAATCTCGATCTTGAGAAGTCGCTGGTCGGCGTGCGCATGATGTACGAGGTGCTCGACCTCACGCCGGCGCTGCAATCGGCGCCCGACGCAGTGGAAGCCAGGTTCGACAGCGCCACCGTGACGCTCGACCGCGTCGATTTCGCCTATGGCGAGGCGCCGGTGCTGCGCGGCCTCAGCCTGACGGCGCCGGAGAACTCGGTGGTGGCGCTGGTCGGGCCGTCGGGGGCGGGCAAGTCGACGGTGTTCTCGCTGGTCGAGCGTTTCTACGACCCGACGGGCGGCGCCGTGCTGATCAACGGTACCGACATCCGCCGCTTCACCGTCGACTCGCTGCGCCGGCATGTGGCGCTGGTGACGCAGGACACCTTCCTGTTCGACGGCACGGTGGCCGCCAACATCGCCGACGGCCGGCCGGGCGCCAGCCGCGCCGAGATCGAGGCGGCGGCGCGCGACGCCAACGCCTACGACTTCATCATGGCCATGCCCGAAGGCTTCGAGGCGCGGGTGGGCGAGGGTGGCGGCAACCTCTCCGGCGGTCAGCGCCAGCGTATCGCCATCGCCCGCGCCATCCTCAGGCAGGCGCCGATCCTGCTGCTCGACGAGGCGACCTCGGCGCTCGACGCTCAGGCCGAACGCGACATCCAGGAGGCATTGGCACGCCTGATGAAGGGTCGCACCACCTTCGTCATCGCCCACCGTCTCGCCACCGTGCGCGAGGCCGATATCATCTACGTCATGGACAAGGGCGAGGTGGTGCAGAAGGGTACGCACGACGAACTGTTGGCCGGGGGCGGGCTCTATGCACATCTCTATGCGCTACAGTTCCGAAAGGAAGGCTGACGTTTTGGTCGGTTCATCGGGAGCCGGCTGGAAAATCGCAGGCAGGAGAAGTCAGCGTTTCACGGCAATATAGTATGGCCAATGCTCGCCGTGCGTAGCGGCGAGGTCGTCCGTGGGAGCACCGCGCCGACGCGACCACACCGCTATCCGTTCCAGACCTGCTCCGGCCAGCATGGCGGATTCAGCCTTTGGCGTGCCATGCCAGAGCGCCAGTTTCCACATTCGGCCCGGTTCGTATAGCATGTCGGCACCGGTCAGCAGGCGCCAGAGATTATGGCGAAAGATGCGGCGGGCATCCTTGTTGGCCAACAGGGCGCTCCGATTGTGCGACGAGTAGACGAAGACACCGCCTGGCCGCAGCACCCGAGCCACTGCAGCATAGCAGGCCAAGCGCGCAGAACGTGTCGGGATGTAATCGATCCCGTTGAACGGAAAAAGTACCAAGTCAAATGATGCGTTGTCGTAGCCTTCCAGCCTTGTCGCATCATCGACCCTAAACTGGATGTCGGGGCGGATGCGCCTCGCATCGGCAATGATCGTCGGATCAATGTCGAAGGCGCGGACATCTGCCCGATACTCATCGACCAGAATAGCGGTCGTGCGGCCTCGGCCGCATCCCATGTCGAGCACGCGGGCTTCAGTTTTGCGCCCGATCTCGGCGAAGGCGGCATTAATGGCGGCTTGTTCATGACCGAAAAGCGTCTTGCGATCGAAGTCGCCTACCGAGCCGGGTACGGAGACTGGCTTCGCTTGCATGCTTGTTTCTCCCTTCAATGGCAGGCTGTATAGCTCAGTCGTTTCGTCACCTCTCTTCGAGGATAGCGTCGAGCGGCTCGCCGCGCGGCTTCAGTGCGCGGAGCAGCCCCGGAATGTTGCGGCGATGATAGAAGTAGAGGCTGCGCAGCTTCTGTGTGTCGGTCGCGAGGTGGGTCTTGTAGTCCTCTGAGCCGACGAGGAAATGGAAGCTGCCACCACCTGCCTCCATCCAATCGCGGATGACACGTTGCAGGTGCAGCTTGCCGACGCTCTCTTCGGCGTAGTGTGGGTCGAATACCATGCCGAATAGGTCGAGGTCGCGCCGCCGGCGGAAAGCGACGATGATGCTAGCGGGCTGGCCGTCGATGCGCAGCACCGAGGGAGCGATCATCTCGTCCTCGACCGAGAGGAACACCGACCACCAGATGTCGAGCTTCTGCCGTCGTGCCGCATCGTCATGGCCATAGCGGTACCAGTCGAGATAGGCGGGCTTCAGCGCGGCGAGCGCGGTGCGGTCGGGATGCTCGATGTCGATGGCGCCGCGGCGGCAGAGCACGTTCCACTCGTGGCGCATGTTCTTGCGCTGGCGTGCCGAGATGCGTTCTTTCAGGAAAACCTGCCAGTCGTGCCCGTAGCGTCCGGCGTCAAGGCGCAGGTCGCCGCGGGCCGGACCGACGCGCCAGCCGCCGCCAAGACCCGCGAGCGCTTCCGTCATCGGCCGGTCGGCAAGGGCAAGGCCGGCGGACGGTCGGAAGTTGGCGAACTGGGCGAAGGTGTAGCGCGGCGCCAGTCTTTCGACTGTTTTCAGCATCGCCGACACCAGCGGCGGTGCGTCGACGTCCGCCGCGACATGCGGCTCGGCATAGTCGCAGATTTCCTGGCCGATGTTCTGCAAGCGCCAGCCGAGGCTGCGCTTAGAGAGCACGAGCGGCCACCAACCGATCGTTTCGCCAGCTGGATTGCGGGCGACGAGCCCGAGGAAGCGGCTGCCGCGCCCGGCCTCGCGCGCCGTCCAGACGATGCGCGTCCATTCCGGATGCGAGAAATAGCGGAGGTTGGCGTGGCGGGCCGGCGCTGCCGCGCGCGCTGCGTCGACGGCCGACAGGAAAGCCCCTATATCCTGCAAAGGCTCGATATTCCACATGGTACCGCCCCAAGGTTCCCAAGTTTACCGCGACGCCACCAGGAAATCGAAAAAGAGTCCCGTCACGCCGATGTCACGTCGTATTTCGCGGTCCGACATCAGTTCCACTAGGCATAGCGGGGAAGTGCCAGCCGGTTTGATGTTTCCATCCATGCAGACGCTTTCTCCAGTAGCTTCCGCTGAAGCACCAGCAGCTTGACGGCTGGTAATTCCAAATTCGAGAATATCCGTGCCATATCGATTGCCAGCTTTGTCATCGATTTGAGCGAGGAGATCGAATTGCCGCTTTTGTCGATGCGCCTGACGCGGCTGGTGCCGGCGGCGAACGTGATGTCCGCAGTAACGAAGGTCATACTCATATGAGGACCTTACGCCGTCCCGGTCATTTTGCCTGATAGCGCTTGGATCTATAAGCTATTCCCCCTTGAAACAAGTTGCGCACCAGTGCGACATAGTCAAGGAGCGGCAGCACCAGGAACATCTCGGCGAAGGAAGTGTCGCGCCGTGGCAGGAAGCGGGAATTCCAAGCGGCGAGACCGAGCGAGAAGTTGGCCCAATCGCGAGCGATCATCTGCGAGGAGTAGGAACGGATCAGGTCGCGCTTGGCTTCGGCCACCTCGGTGATGTCGATGACGACATTGCATAGTACGCCGCCGTAGACCTGATAGGCCCAGATCTCGGGGCGGCAGGCGAGACGATCGGCTGCCCGAACGAGCAGTTCGTTGGCGCGCCGGTGGTCGTCGTGATCGTCGAGCGCGAACGGAAGCATCAGCACGTCCGGCGCGAGCATGTCGATCTCCGCGGCGAAGCGCGCCACGGTGGCGTCATCGACGGGAATATCGCCATCGGCGAGATCGAGGCTGCGGAGCGATCCCCCAAGCGTCCGGGCGGTGGTTTCGCTTTCGAGACTTCGCATCATCCGGTCGGCCGGCAGGCCGGCGGTCAGCAGGAGGAACGACAGGCTGGCGCTGCCGCTGGCAGCAACGCGCAGCAGCGTGCCGCCAGGACCGATGGCCTCATCGTCGGGGTGTGGAGCGAGGACGACGATCTTCCCGCTCGGCGGTTCGCTGACGATCGGCTTGATGACGCGGGTGTCCCTCATGGTCTTGAGGATTTCGTTGGCGGCCGGCAGTTCGAGCAGCCGACGCCAGTTGCGAATGGCGAACCTGTACCCGAAATACCTCGCGAGCAATTTCGCAAATGAGCTTTCGCGCTTCCGAATTGCCGTCAATTCCACCACCCACACCAAGAATATTACGGCAATCGGGCCGAGTGGCCGATCGCTGCGGCAGTGACGACAATGGAACAATATGCCGGACAGCCCGACCAAGCCCCGAGGGTCGTTCAGCACGGTGAGGATATCCCAGATCGTATCTGGAAACCATAGGGATACAGATAGAGACAAAGAGAACAGCAGGGTGGCAATGGCCGCCGCGATTGACAGCCCCGTCCCCAGGAAGATAGTTCAGCGTGTCTGGTGGACCTGCTGGCTCACCTCTGTCGCATCCCTCTTGGAATCGTTCCGATGTCTGCGACAATTCAGGCCAGATGTCTTTATGCATGTCGGGAGAAGCTGCCGCCGAGAGGGCTGCGGAACCGTTCATGCGCCATCGTGCGATCGTAACCGGGCTTATCGGGGATGCCTTAGCCCGCCGAGCGGCGGCCGGGTGGACGGAAGGTGTGAGGGAGGGCGAAGTGGCCGGCGAGTATTTCGTACTGTTCCTGCAGCGCCGGGCCGGGCGGGCCGGTGCCCAGACCTGCCTGTTCCGGCTCGCCCGCGCCGATCGGGCTGATGGCGGCCGGCCGATGGTGGTGACCGCGGCGCCGGGCTGGCTGACCGAAGCCTGCCTCGGTGCCGACATCCCGGTGGAGACGCTCCCGTTTCCCTCGTCGCGGTCGCTCGCCGGGAGACTCTGGGGCAGACGTCTCTGGGCGCGGCGGCTGGCGGCACGGCTTAGGCAACTCGGTCAAGCGCCAGCCCTCGTCGTGGGCAACGACCATCAAGAATCGCTGCTCACGCGGTCGCTCGCCGAGGCGCTCGGCGTGCCGAGCGGCGTCATCCTGCGCTCGTCGGGGATGATAGCGCGCGATTTTGCGAAATACGGCTGCGCCCGCCATGACGTCGTCTTCGCCATAGGCGAGAATTTCCTCAACCGCGTCCACGCCTTTCCGGGCGGCAAACGGGCGCTACCACTCTTCGACGGGCTCGCCGACGAGGACTTCGTCGCAGCGGCCCCGCTTTCGCCGGCTTTTCCCGAACGCGCCCTGGTGCTGGGCACACCTCATTCCGACAAGGGCTGGGGCGACCTCATGCTGGCGCTCGGTCGTCTGCCGGCTGAGGCGCCGGCACGTCGCCTGCGCCTCGATTTCACGGCGATACCGACCGACGCCGAGCGGGCCCACCTCGGGCTCGAGCGGTTCGACCTGTCGCTCTGCCGCTTTCTCGATCATACGGACGACTTCGCGGCTCGCCTCGCCGGCTACGATCTCGTCATCAATCCCTCCCGCCGCGAGACCTTCGGCATGGCCGCGCTCGAGGCTCTGGCGGCCGGCCGTTTGCTGGTCTCCTCGCGGACCGGGGTGATCGAGCGGGTACTCGACGAGCCGGAACTACTGTTCAATCCAGCCGATGTAGAGGGTCTAGCGAACATCTTGCTACAACTGCCGACGGTCTGGGCCAGGATGCCGCCGGTTATCGGCGCCGCCCGGCAACGCTTGCGCACAATTTTTGGAATCACTGGTGCTCTTGAACTTTTCCGGTTGGGGATCGCGACCGCCGCTAGGCGGAACCGTTTCGATTCTTGAGCCCGCGAGCGTCTTTCATTCCGGATGATGCCATCGCCCTGTCAGGCATGGTAATGCCATCGATGGCCGTCTGCACCGTCATTTCTCGTCTTGCGGGCCCGAAACTCACCATGCCGAGAGACCGCCATCGACCGCCAAAACCTGGCCTGTAACATAAGATGCCGCCGGCGACGCCAGATAGACCGCCGCCGAGGCGATTTCATCGCCGCCGGCCATGCGGCCGAGGGGGACGCGGGATGAATATCTATTGGAAAAGACCGTATTTTGTCCGCTGGAGACACCGCCAGGCGCAATGCAGTTCACCCGGATGCCAGCATGTCCCCAATAGGTTGCCAAGTATTTGGTCAAACCTATCACTGCTGCCTTCGAGGTCGAATAGACGGCTGGGGTATTGATTGGGCCGCCGAGATAGTCGGACCCCTCATAGATTCGCTGGTCGGGTGCAACGATACCGTAGATCGATGACATCTGGATGATCGCTCCTCCCTTGCCGCGGGCCACCATCTCTCGCCCGACCCGCTGCGACATGAGAAACATGCCATCAATATTGACCGACATGATCTCGCGCCAGATGTCGAGGGAGTAGTCCTCGAATGGCGTGAAAAAAGCGCGCACGTCGCGCCCTTTGGTGGCCGCATTGTTCACCAGCACATCGATGTGGCCGAAACGGATGATGGCGGCCCCAATCATCCGATCGATGGCTTCCGGGTTGGTGATGTCGCAGGCAAGGCCGATTGCTTCGATACCGATATCGGCGGTGAGACGTGCGGCCAACTCGATTACCCGAGCCTCGTCGATATCGACCAATATGAGGTTCGCGCCCTCGGCGGCGAAGGCGGCAGCGAAACGATTGCCGAGGATACCGGCGGCACCAGTGATAAGCACTACCCGCTTTGGGGCTTCGGCGAAAACGGGCGATCCCTCACGTCCACTCATCAGCAGCACTCCGATAGACGTACGTTGGCCATTGGCCCCGTGCATGACAACGGGCATCGACGATCGCAATCGGAAATCGTTGGAGCCCGTTCGGGGAAAACAGTCATTTGCTGTCGTAAGCTCGCGCGAGGCGGCGGCCTATTTCGGCAACATCGCTTGGGCGGATTGCCTTGTCTTGATCTTTCCACCGAATGTAGGAACCTTCTTGGTCCCATAACCGCCGAAAAACCATTTGTGGCTGCCAGTTGTAGGGACGATCTATAAAACGCAGCATTTTGAGCTTCAAGGCACGGCGCTTGTCTTGGGAACCGAGTTTCTTCGACAAGGGGGGGAGGGGGCCGCGTCGCTCAATGGCATCCCGAATTGCCTCAGCGACCTTGAATGTCGCCATGCCTGTCGGGTTGTGGCACCATTTGTCGATGTGGGTGGCCCGCAGAGGCCTTTGTACCGGCTGGGTCGGGTCGGCGAGAGCCTCCTCAACCTGCCGAAGAATATCCTCGGGGCGCGAACATTGCACATTCAATGGCTTCAACAGATCTTGCGTTAAAATCGGATGATGTTCGAGATCGATTTCAAGTGTAGGCTTACCGGCAAGCCAGCTTTCCAGCGCTGTGGTGCAACTATCCATCGAGATTTCAAGGTCGCTGGCAAGGATCGACGGTGTAATGCTCTTCTCCTGCGACAAGCGGATGTTGGCTCGAAGCGCCGGCTCCAGAGATTCGATCATGCGAGCATAGACGGCGATGTTCTCGGCCGGGTGGGGGCGCAAGACAAGATCATAACGGTTCGAGGCTAGCAACGGCTCAAGGAATTCCATCAATCGGCTACGATTGCGATAATTGATCTCGATGGCGGTCTTGTAGTCCGCCAGCCCCGGAACATAGGATGCCCAATTGCCAAACAGGGCCTGGGCAGCCTCCGGACGATCAATATAGTCCGCGAAGACATAGTTCGTGCATACGAGCAGCACGGGACGTGTTTTGCGCGCTGCGGCACCTTCCTGCGTGAAGAGTCTGCTCCAAGGTTCGAAATAGAAATCGAAGCGAGGAACCCCAACCACCTCGACGCGCCTAATATTGTCGCGGGCATTCCGGCGCACGGCTTCCGCCAAAGACTCGTTCCAGCAGAAATAAACGTCGACATGAGAGTCGACGTGCGCCTTCAGCGTGACTAGATCCTGCGAAGTCTTCGTGTAGCCCAATCCCTCGTTTGGAAGGAGCGCTACGATTACCCCAAGCTCTTTCAGTTTCTGCGTATAGGCGGAAAGGTGGGCGGCAGAAAGATGGTTGAAAACGATCAAATCCGGCTCATATGCTGCCAATGAGGCAAAAGTTGCCTCCAGCGGTTCAAGGTGACAGTCTATTCCAAGTTTATCCAAATGGTAAGAAAGAAAGGCACTGCCGAGGAGATCGCGCTTCTTATTGTCAACCAGGATTACGATGTTGGGCCGATGTTTTACCCTTGGCATAAGCGTGTCACCTTCAAAAAGCTGGATCAATTTACTGGATGGCAGAATAGGTAGTTTCTGTTCGCTTGGCAAAACGATTCTGGTTGTTAATCCCCAAACACTCAGCCAACATCGTGCGTCTTTCCGTATATCCCATGTCGATCATCATCTGGCTCGATCTACATATCTATGTTGTTGTTTTTAGGGATATCATAGAATTTCTTCATCAGAAGATTGCTGAGATTATAACTGCGTAGAATCGAGGCTATTCGTTGCGCTGCTCCGCGGGTACCATAGGGCGTATCACACCGTGCCGACACTGCCTTGTGAGCCGAAGACAGCGCAATCCCTATGGTTGCACGCAGTGAGGGTTTGGTCGCGTCACAATCGAGCACCGACGGGGCGGAAAGACGCCCGCGCTGCCGATTGCCGATATTGACCGTGGGCACTCCAATTGCCGGAGCCTCTAGCAACCCGCTTGAAGAGTTGCCGACTACCGCATCGACTTGACGCATGACCGACAAATAACGCTCGCTGCCGAGCGAGGTGAATATCGCGAATCGGTCGTGGTGCTTGGCGACAAAGCGTTCAGCCTCGGCACGTAACAAGCTGCCATTGGGATCGGCATTGACGCCCGTGACAATCACCGTACCACCGGTCTCGTCGAGCACCTCGAGAATGGTCCTCATTTTTCGTGCATCGTCGTCGCCATTTAGAGTTTCAGGGTGATAGGTAACGAGGAAACTCGGCTTGCCGAAGCGTATGCCCAGCGATGCCTCGAGAGAATCTCGATCAAGCGGTGCCAAACCAAAGATCAGATCCAGTCCGACGGCGCCGACTACCCATACGCGATCAGGCGCCTCGCCGAGCTGGATTACTCGGTCGCGATAGGGCCGGGCAGCCACAAAATGAAGATGTGCCATCTTGGTGATAGAGTGACGGATAGCCTCATCGATTGCTCCTTCCGTACTCTCGCCGCCATGAATATGGGCGACGGGCACTCGTGCAATCAATGCCGCCTCGGCGGCGGCGAGCGTCTCCCAGCGGTCGCCCAGCAGGACGAGGATATCTGGAGCGAGCTTGGCCAGTGTGTCTGCGAAACCTATGGTGGCCAGACCGAGCGACTTGGTAATTGCTCGTGGCGTGTCCTCTTCCAAGGGAATTGGAATGCGCGCATCGATTGCAAAACCGTCGGCAAGGATCTGATTTTCGGTCTGCCCGTGATGAACCGAAAGGTGTGCACCGGTGACGATTAGTTGCAACTCAACGTCCGGGGCGGCCTTCAGCTCTCTGAGCAGGCAACTGAGAAGCCCATATTCGGCGCGCGTGGCGGTGACGACTGCTATGCGGCGCGGCTTTTCCATCACATGGCCATCGCGAGCTTTGGACTGGATGGAATGTTGATGATGCGTCGGGCCAGATCTTCCGTCACCGGCAGAGGCGCCCGCTCGGCGTGTGCATAAATCGGAAGGGCCGATATGGGCTCCCACACCGGTCGCGTCATCTGGCCAGCCGCGTTGGTCTCCTTCAGAATATCGTCGCGCTGATCGGCGACACTGGGTGCGAGGATGAGGGTCTGAAGCCAGTAGTTGGAGCGCGTGCCGTGGCGCTCGACAAAAACCTCTACCTCCAACAGATCTCGGAATGCCTCAAGATAGCGCTCGGTTAACGCCCGTTTGCATGCAATGAACTCATCCATTCGTTCCAACTGGGCGCAGCCAATTGCCGCATTGATGTTCGGCATCCGATAATTGAAGCCAATTTCGTCGTGCCAGAAAGCCCAAGGATGCGGAATCTTGGCCGTCGTCGTCAGATGCTTGGCGCGGCGGGCCAGATCCGGGTCGTTGGTCAATATGGCTCCTCCACCTCCGGTAGTGAGAATCTTGTTGCCATTGAAGCTCAGGACTGCGCACCGCCCGAAGGTGCCTACATGGCGTCCTTCGAGCATCGAGCCCAAGGACTCCGCGGCATCCTCGACGACCGGGATTCCCCATGCTGCGGCGATTGTCAAAAGAGACGGCATGTCGACAGGATGACCGAAGGTATGCATCGGCACGATGGCGGCAAGACGTCGTCCGGTCCGTCGGTTGAACGAACCGCTCGATCGGCGCTCGGCGACGTTCGTCAGCCAAGAGGCCAAGGCCTCCGGATCCATGCCTAAAGTCAAGCGGCCGGAATCGACGAAGTGAGGCGTCGCACCGCAATGACTCACCGCATTCGCGGTTGCGATAAACGTCAGGGCCGGGATCAGGACCTCGTCGCCGGTGGTCACGCCAACGAGTCGCAGCGCCACCTGGAGCCCCGAGGTGCCGTTGCTGACCACCACGGCGTGTCCGGCCCCGGTAAAGGCCGCGAGTTCGCGCTCGAAACGATCAACGTAGCCGCCAACCGACGACACCCAACCGGTCTGGATGCAGTCGGAGACATATGCCAACTCGTTTCCTGTCAGATCGGGTTCATGCAGCGGAACCTTGTCCATCCCGGTGACGGCGCGAATGCGCTGGGCGATGGAACGAGCAAGAGTCATCTGAGAAGCCTTCAAATATTGTATACGCCGGCCTTGTAATGAGACAGATTGGCGGCATCGCCGAACCACTGGATGGTTTCCGTTAGGCCGCGGTGCAGTCCCTCACGGCCGGAATACGCCGGGGACCAGCCGGTCAGTTCGCGCGCCAGCGCATTGTCCGCCCAGAGTCGCTCCACTTCCGAGCCGGCCGGCCGCAACCGATGCTCATCGCTCACGAAGGTGACGCTACGTCCCATGATATCGGCGATCAGGTGGGCCGTATCGCCTATCGAGATTTCGTAGTTCGATCCAATATTGATCGTTTGCCCAATGGCGGCATCGCATTCGGCTACCGCCAGAAAACCGCGTACCGTGTCGAGCACGTAGTTGAAGTCGCGCGTCGGGGTCAGCGCCCCCAGCTTGATTTCCGAAGCTCCCGAGGCGATCTGGGTTATGATGGTCGGAATCACGGCGCGTGCCGACTGACGGGGACCGTAGGTATTGAAAGGCCGAATTGTCGCTACCGGTGTGCCAAATGAAAGATGGTAGCTAAGGGCGATCTGATCCGCGCCGATCTTGCTCGCCGAATAAGGAGACTGCCCGCGTATAGGATGCTTCTCCGTAATCGGTACGAAAAGGGCGGTGCCATAGACTTCGCTTGTCGAGGTATGAACTACCCGCTGGATCTCAAGATCACGCGCTGCCTGCAAGATATTTAGTGTGCCACGAATGTTGGTCTCTACATAAGTATCCGGAGAATGATAAGAGTAGGGAATGGCTATAAGAGCTGCGAGGTGCATAACCACGTCGCAGCCTTTCATGGCGGTTCTTACTCCGTTTGGGTCTCGTATGTCGCCGGAGAAGACTTCGATGGAACGTTTCACTTCCATGCCGGCCTGATCAAGCCAGCCCCATGAATTGAAACTGTTGTAGTAAACGAATGCGCGCACATCGAATCCCTGCCGGACAAGGTATTCCGTCAGATGCGACCCGATGAAACCATCAGCGCCGGTTACCAGGATTTTCTTGCGAGAGAGTTTCATTTATGGGCCATTAGCGCAGGATTGTGCAGAGTGGAGTTTCTCAAGCGGGATTGGCGGTCACCATACGGGCAAAGAGCCTGTCGCGACAACACACTCCGGCGAAAAGTGAACTGAAAAGGTGTAGCGAACGGTTTCGCCCGGCTAGGGGATGACGGTCTCCGGGGCAATGGTGCGCAAGACACGGGCCGGGTTTCCTGCCGCCACCGTTCCTTGCGGCACGTCGCGGGTTACCACCGAGCCGGCGCCGACCACGGCGTTTCGACCAATTCTTATACCCGGCAGCAGGATGGCATTGGCGCCAACCCAAGAACCATGTTCCAGCACAACCGGCCGAGAAGGATAGTGCCCCTGCGCGCTGATCGGTGTTGCCAGATCATCGAATCTATGGTTGTGCACATAAATATGAACGCCTGATCCGAGCATCACATCGTTTTCAATGATTATTCCTGCTCCTCCTGGAGATGGGTCGGCGAACAACATGGATCCAGGACGGATTATCACCCGGTCCCCGAGCATAATCTTCGAGCAAGCTACAGCATAGGCGCCTGGGCGAAATTCGGCATCGGTGCCGAAACGGGAAAATTTCGCCTCGCATAATCTTCGCATTGTCGGTTTGAAGTATAGCCTCCAATGCGTAGTTGGAATATCCGGGCCGATCCGATCGGCTTGCGACCAGAACTTCAGACGGGCGAGGAACTCCCTTAATGCCATCATGACGCCCCGCACTTCCTGCGTTCCATCAACATTTCGACCAGCAGAAAGTCGATTTCATTATCGATATCGATGGAGCGTTCTTCCGGCATGACATAGAGCCGGGTGTCAGGCTGGAATAACGTATCCCGCTCATAAAGCGCGTCATGGCTCCAAACATAAATCGAGGCATTCATATCGTAGCACTTCGGAGCATCTTGACGTCGGGTTATGCTATCAGGAAGGGGCTTGACGAGGTGCACGGAGCCGTCAGCCGCGATCTCCACCATGTTGAAATAGGGAGAGCGCCGCGCCGGCATTGCCGTCAGGACGATGGCGGCGCCTTGCTCCTCAACGATACGAACGCTGGCAATGATATCCTGAGGCAGACGCAAGGGCGAGGTCGCGTCGAGATCGACCAGCGTGTCGAACCATTGTCCGGTGATCCGCTCGGCTTCAGCGACGGCGTGACGGATCACGGGCAACTTGGCGGCCGTATCGGTAGCAAGTTCCGCCGGACGTTCGATCAGCAGGTCCGCCCCCGCTGTCCGCGCGGCGGTAAGTATCTCGGATGAGTCGCTTGATACGGCGACCAGTTCAAAGAGCCCTGACGCCTTTGCCTGTTCGATGGAATGGGCGATGAGCGGGCGATTTGCCAGCAGACGGATATTCTTGTTCTTGACGCCCTTGGAGCCGCCGCGGGCACAGATTGTGCATAGGCGCTTCATCGAAAGATCCATTTCTCCAAACGCTCCGCCTTTTCAACTGCCTCAATCAGCCCAAGCGTGGCAA
Source organism: Rhodobacterales bacterium Alpha_02 (assembly GCA_001603295.1). GTDB lineage: Bacteria > Pseudomonadota > Alphaproteobacteria > Rhizobiales > Pleomorphomonadaceae > Pleomorphomonas. Next base: position 4,730 of record LUYO01000046.1, on the reverse strand, counting down.
GACCTTCGTCAGCCGAGCACAGTTCCCTGAAAGTTCCCTCGATCAGCGCCCGGTGCATTGCGAGATAGGATGTGTCACCTGCGACCGTCAACTTCTCCACATGGCGATCAATGGTAATTGTTCCAGAGACGAGGTCCGCCTTGATCGTGCGGGTGTCTGTATTGATAAGAATAAATCTACGTCCCATTCTATCAAGATAGTTCATCTGAATAGCTACTGCAGGGCAGTTTTCCATACGAATTAACAAAGACTGGGCATCATCACTGGTGATATCGAGCGAGCCGAAATGTCCACCAATCGCTGCGATCGCCGTCCACTTCCCGAAGAAAGTGGTGAGAAAGTCAAGTTCGTGGCTGAGATCGCGCAACACTCCGCCGCCGCGCTCGGCATCGGCAGAATAGGAGACGTTATAGTTCGTGCCGGGCCGCCACTCCGGCAGGTATTGGCCTACATACGCCTGGGCCATCAGCACTCTCTCGGTTCGGATGAGGTCGCGCACCCGCTGTATCACCGGATGGAAGCGCAAATTGTAGCCGACATGCAGACTGGCGAAAGATGACGCCGGCAAATCTCGCGGCTGATCGAACAGCGGCTTCTCGACCAGCACCCGCCCGGTAAAGCCGAGTGCCGACAGCTCCTGCAGGGTAGAATAGTGTAGGTTCGTCGTGTTGGCTATGACGACAATTGACGGGCGATGGGCCGCAAGTGCCGAGGCCAGTTCGGAAAAGACAGGTAAGGTTATATCGCGGCGTGCGGTAACGGCCGCCACATCGCAGCCAAGCTCCTGGAGAAGGCGCGCATGGCGCATCCCGATCGACCCTAAACCGACAACGAGAACCCTGACGATCTCGGCTTCGCCAGTCGCGTCCATCATTATTCCGTTCATTGAAAGACATCGGAGAAATCGATATTGGCCTTCTCGTAGTCTGGCGGATTTCCGATATCGAGCCAATAGCCGGTAATGTGATGCGGCCGCACGATCAGGCGCCTCTCCAAGGCAAGCTCGAACAAGGTCGGCATATCCAGGAATTCGCCGCGCGGAACCAGCTCCAGCATCTTCGGAGATAGCACGTTTATACCCGCGCTGATCAAGGAACGCTTGACGGGTTTCTCCTCGATCGATTCAACATGCCCGTTGGCTATATTTACGACGCCGAAGGGCACTTGATATTCGTAATCGCGTACCCCCATTGTCGCGTCGGATGCATGAGCAAGATGCTGGTCGAGCATATAGCCGTAGTCGGTCTTCGAGAGCAGATCGGCGTTCGACACGATGATCGGCTCGTCCGGGATATCCGGCAGAAGCCCAAGCGCTCCGGCGGTGCCTAGGCGCCGCTGCTCGCGTAAGTATCTGATATTGATTCCGAAGTCCGCACCGTTGCCAAAATGATCTTCTATTACTTCGGCCTTGTAATTGACTGCCAGATAAAAATTGCGGAACCCTTGATCGGCGAAAGAACGAACGATGGTTTCGAGCAGTGGTCTCGAACCGACCTTCAGCATCGGCTTTGGCAGTTCACGGGTCAGTTCGTTAAGCCGAGAGCCCAACCCTCCTGCCATGACGACTATCCATTGTGAGCGTATTGGCGCCATGACAAACGTGTCGATCATCTCGAGACCGACCACTTGGCCCTCAGCGTTCAGCAACGGCAGTTGATGCAGTCCCGCGCGGCGCATGATCGCCAGATAATCGCTGCGACTCTCGTTGGCGTGGGCACAGGTCGGCTTGGTGCACATCACCGCGGCAACGGGAGATGAAAGCGCCAACCCGTTCAGAAGTCCCCGGCGCACATCACCATCGCTGACCGTACCGAGCAGTCGCCGCTCGCCGTCGACTACGAGTGCGATCTGGCCTCCGGCACGGTTGATCGTATTAAGGACTTCGAGGAGTGTGCAACTCCCCTCAACCAGCACCTGTTGCCAATCCTTCATCGGCTTTGCTCCTTCGGTCGTGCCGGTACGCCGATAACTATCTCATCAGCCGCAAAATCCGATATGACGGCCGCGCCTGCTCCCACCGTCACTCGAGGGCCCAGTCTCAACCCGTGTCGCAAGACAGCGCCCGTGCCGATTAGACCCTCCTCGCCGATCTCGGTATCGCCGCACACCACAACTCCCGGCGCCAAATGGCACCATGGACCGATTTTGGCGTCGTGCTCGATAACGGCCGAGGTATTTACGATTGTTCCTTTTCCGATCACGGAACAGGGCTGAATGATCGCTCCGGCAGAAATCTGTACCGCGGGGCCGAGTGTCGCGTGACGTGATACCGTCGCCATGGGATGAATGACAGAAGCGAAGGCCCAACCTCGCGCCTCAAGCGCTTCTTGCACCTGACGGCGTAACTGTCGCGTTGCAGCGCTGACCGATCCTAAGCCATTGACCAGGTGAATCTTGCTGTGGTCATACCGCTCGAGCACGATGTCGTTACCCAAAATCGGGTAGCCGAACATCTTCCCACCGTGGAGATTCGGATCGGCGTCGGTAAAGCCAATTATCTCGATGCCGGCCGCTTCTGCGGTGTCCGCCAAAACCCGAGCATGCCCCCCTGAGCCTATGATGATGATGGGCTTGCTCATGGTTGTATTGGATCGTCTATTTCATAGTCGCGAGATGAAGTACGACCAATCAGATCCCAAAGCTCGATTGGCGGAAGACCGCCAGCCGGCCGCTTGCACTCAAAATCGGATGCGGAGAAGACTTCGCCTGCGTGAATCCGTCTTGTGGCTACCAAACTCCGACGCACGATCGCACGGTTGGCGATCTCCCTTTCTCCCGGCAGCTTTGTGGCAACGCCGAGCGCCGCCTCGATATTGCGAATGCCTGCGACCATCTGGGTCAGCTCATCAGGCTCTAGCGATGCCTTGTGGTCGGGGCCCGGAAGAGTACGATCGAGGGTGAAGTGCTTCTCGATAATCGTTGCGCCGCGCGCTACGGCGGCCAGCGCGATCTCTATGCCGGCGCTATGGTCGGAATAACCGACGGGCAGACCAAAAGCCGTTGCCATAGTGTCCATTGCCCGCAAATTGATTGTGGCTGGCGGTGCTGGATAGTCGCTGACACAGTGGAGCAGGGTGACTTGCTCGCGTAATGCTGCTTGCCCTCTCGGGTCCAGATATGCGGCCTGAAAGTTGGCCGCTCCTCTCGGCTCGTCCGCGTTGGTCAGAGCGAAGGCGACGACGCCGAGTGCGGCTTCTATTTCGCCCAGCGTTGCCATGCCGGTCGAGATAATCAGTTTCCGGCCAAGCCGGGCTGCGGCGAGCAGCATGGGGGCGTAGTCAATATCACCCGAGGGGATCTTGATCGCCGGCATGTCGAGACGGGCCAGCAGGTCCAGGCTAGCGAGATCGAAGGCTGTGGAGAGGAAAGTGATTGATCTGGTTCGGCAATGATCTGAAAGCATGCGGAACTGATCGGCACCGAGTGCCAGTTGCCGTAGCATGTCGAGTTGAGAACCGGCATCGTTCGTATTGACTGCCTGATAGGCTGCTTTTCTTGCCGATCTCGTAACGAGACGCTCGGGCTCGAAAGTCTGAAACTTGACTGCATCAGCCCCGGCACGAGCAGCAGCATCGATCAGCTCGAATGCCAAGTCCATTCGACCATTGTGATTGACGCCTGCCTCGGCAATGATAAATACTTGCTGCTTCATGTTTATTCTCTGAATATTGCGGCTGCGGCGTCTGGCGAACCGTCAATAGCGCCATCGGGACTGTAAGCCCGAGTTTCCATATCTTGCCAGCGCCTACGTATTGCCGAGACTCCTTTCGATAAATGCAACAGCAGCCTCTTGAGCCTGTCCCGATTCGTCGCTTGAGCGGTAGGACGCCCCGCCGACATGCAACAGTGAATCGCCAAGGCAGCTTATCCCCCAAGAGCGACTTCCATTGACAGAAGGCACCTGCTTGATCTTGCCAGAAACGAACTCCATTCCAGTCGTATCAAAATGCCGATAAAGCCGCCTCCAGTTGAGGCCACCGGTATCGAGCCGGAGGTGTTGATCATGGTTGAAGTCGAGCTGCCGGCCGCTGATCATCGATGAATTGAAGAACATGTAGCCCGCCCATAAATTCCACGCTCCCACTACAAAGCGAGGATCGATTCGAAACCCGTCAAAGGGACGGTGGCGAATCCGCTCATATTCCCCTGTCGTTCTGAAAGGGAAGCAATCGTGATCGATGAAGCCGAAATAACGTGGCTGCTTGGGACGGATGACATTGCGCCATACCCAATTCAGCGAAATGCCATGAGACCGGTTGGGACTCCATTCCGGGTTCGGCGGCAGTCCGATATAAGCAACGCCTCGTTGCTCGCAAATGGCACGGATCTCTTCGCGAGCCGCTGGCTTGCTGGAATTATCGACGATGATCAGTGTCCATTCGGGCATGTGCTTGTGCACGGAGCGGATCAGCAGATCGATAGCCCAAGGAAGATTGAAGGCTATAGAAACAAGCAAGCTCGTCTCGCGCAAATCTCCGAGCCGGTCCATAAATACCGGATAGTCTGGGGGAAGCTTCCGGCTAAAATACCCGCTTATCAAGGCGTTGCGATATGCCTTGAGCTGATTGGCCAAGGGGGCCAAGCGCAGCTTTTCCTTCCATGTATATAGCCGGTAGGCTTTGGTAGTCGATTGCATAAGGTCGCTTCCCTGACTCTGATGCACATGGTCGAGCGGCCAGCCATGGCTAACATCGGCACCTTCTATCCAATATGAGCAGCCGTGTCCATCG
>LUYO01000045.1:0-21824 GCA_001603295.1 Rhodobacterales bacterium Alpha_02 | reverse complement strand
GGTCGGCTCGATCACCAGCCGCTGGAAGCCGGCATCGTCGAGCCCGCCGGCCCAGGTGTCGAAGATCTGCACCGCGTCGGCGCCGGCCCGCAGCTGGGCGGCGAGATAACGGACGGACGCGTCGACCAGCACATCGATCAACAGGTCGACGCCGACGGGGTCGAGCAGCGCCGCCTTGCGGGCGGGCAACTGGTCGGGCGTGCCGCGGCCGGCGATCATGTAGGTGAGAAGCGTCCAGGGCGCGCCGCAGAAGCCGAGCAGCGTCGTCTCAAGTGGCAACGTGGCGCGGATGTGGCCGACTGCCTCGAAGACCGGCGCCAGCCGCTCGACCAGCCGCTCCGGCTGAAGGTCCGGACGGGCGAGGTCGATCGGCGAGAGGCGCGGTCCCTCGCCGTCGACGAACCATACCTGCTGGCCGAGCGCCTGCGGCACGACGAGAATGTCGGAAAACAGGATGGCCGCATCGAAGCCGAAGCGGCGGATTGGCTGCAACGTCACCTCGGTGGCGAGGTCTGGCGTGTAGCAGAGATCGAGGAAGGAACCGGCCTTCGCCCTCACCTGCCGATACTCCGGCAGATAGCGGCCGGCCTGCCGCATCATCCAGACCGGCGGCGGCCACAGCCGCTCGCCGTCGATGACCCTGAGGAGGCGTCGCTTCGCCGTCCCGTCGTCCGTGTTCTGAGGCGTCGCGCCGTCCGTGGTTTCCAAGTCAAGAATCCTTTTGAAGAGATTTTCTTTTTCTTATTGGCGAGGGATAGCAGGGATTGTCGCCTCTCCACAATCCGAACCGTGACGGGCGCCGAGGGTCGATGCCGACGGTGCCGTCGGCAGGCCAAGCCTGTGGCTTTTGTGGAAAACTTTAACGAATGGCGGAATGCCGCAAGTCTTAACGAAAGGTTAATGGGGATGATCGCCGAAGAGTTAATGAACGGTTAAGGAGGCGCGTCGCTTTTGCACAGCGCCCACAGGCGGCGTTAGGATCATGCCCATCGGCCTCGATTGTTGATGGTTTTCTGGTCTCTCCACAGCCCCCGGCCGGGGCGTTGCCGAGGGCGGCTTTTATCCACCCCTGTCCCGAGGCGCGGCGGGCACCTGTGGATCGTCGTTGGACGGAAGCAGGCCAAGCCATTGATCGGACGTCATAAAAAAGAACTCGCCAACGAGGGCGCCTTCTGAGATGCTCTGCGCCGTCCTTTCGGAGCACGCCGGCCATGAAGCGGGGCCAGACCTATTTCCACATCCACCTCGTCTCCGATTCCACCGGCGAGACGCTGCTCGCCGTCGGCCGGGCAGCCACCGCCCAGTACGAATCCATGGTGGCGATCGAACACATCTATCCGCTGGTGCGCTCGGTGCGGCATATCGAGCGGGTGATCGCCGACATCGAGGCGGCACCGGGCATCGTGCTCTACACGCTGGTGCAGCAGGACCTTGCCGCGAAGCTCGAGGAGGCCTGTCAGGCGGCGGCCATTCCCTGCATCGACGTGCTGCGGCCGGTGTTCGACGTCTTCCGTTCCTTCTTCAACGTGCAGGCGATCGGCAAGGCCGGCGCCCAGCACGCCATGGACGCCGACTATTTCAAGCGCATCGACGCGCTGAACTTCACACTGGCCCATGACGACGGCGCCCTGCCCGACGATATCGAGGAAACCGACGTTATCCTGATCGGCATCAGCCGCACCTCCAAGACGCCGACCTCCATCTATCTCGCCAATCGCGGCATCCGCACCGCCAACGTGCCGCTGGTACCGGGCATTGCCGTCGCCGACAAGGTGATCGCCGCGAAACGGCCGCTGGTGGTCTGCCTGATCGCCACCGCCGAGCGGATCATGCATGTCCGCCAGAACCGTCTCCTGGCGCTCGCCGACCGCAGCCAGAATTCGCCCTATGTCGACAAGGCGTCGATCGCCCAGGAAATTCTCTATTCCAAGCGCCTCTGCGCCGAGCACGGCTGGCCGATGATCGACGTGACGCGCCGCTCCATCGAGGAAACCGCCGCCGCCATCCTCGCCCTCTGGGATCAGCATCGCTACGGCAAGGCGCTCGATTCCTTCTCCGACAGCGTGCCGGGTGAACCATGAGCCTCATTCTCGCCTCGGCCAGCCCCGCCCGCGCCGCCCTGCTCACCGGCGCCGGTCTGATCTTCAAGCGCGTGCCGGCCGACGTCGACGAACGCCTGGTCGAGGAGGATCTCGGCGGCCTCGGCGCCGCCGACGTCGCCCAGGCGCTGGCCGACGTCAAGGCGGTGGAGGTATCGATGCGTCGGCCGGGCGACCTCGTCATCGGCGCCGACCAGACGCTGGCGCTCGGCGACGAGCGCTTTCACAAGCCGCGTGACCGCGAGGAAGCCGGCCGGCAGCTGACCCGCCTGTCCGGCCGCAGCCACGAACTGCATTCGGCGCTGTCGCTGGCCCGCGACGGCGAGGTGCTCCATCGGGCCGTCGATTCGGCCCGGCTGACCATGCGGCCGCTGTCGGCCCGCTTCATCAGCCACTATCTGGCGGTGGTCGGCGAGGCCGCTGTCGGCTCGGTCGGCGCCTACCAGCTTGAAGGCTACGGCGTGCAACTGTTCTCAGCCGTCGACGGCAACCATTTCACCATTCTCGGCCTGCCGCTGCTGCCGCTCCTTGAGTTCCTGCGCGAGGAAGGGGTGATCGAACGATGATCCGCGCCGCCGTCATCGGCTGGCCTGTCGGCCAGTCGCGCTCGCCGCTCATTCACGGCCATTGGCTGAGGCAATTCGGCATCGACGGCGACTACGGCCGGCTGGCCGTCGCGCCCGAACAGGCCGAAGCCTTCTTCGCCGATTTCGCCGCCAGCGGCCTGGCCGGCGGCAACGTCACTATTCCCCACAAGGAGACGGCGGCGCGTGCGGCTGCGTATCGCACGCCGGTGGTTGAGCGCATCGGCGCCGCCAACACGCTGTGGCTCGAGGATGGCATGCTTTCGGCCGACAACACCGATGGCGTCGGCTTCCTTGTCAATCTCGACGAGCGGGCGCCCGGCTGGGACGCCGATCCCGGCGAGGCGCTGGTGCTGGGGGCCGGCGGCGCCGCGGTGGCGATCGTCGACGCCCTGGTAACGCGCGGCTTCACGGTGCGGATCGTCAACCGCACGCTGGCGCGGGCCGAGACGCTGGCCGGCCGCTATCCCGGCAAGGCCACCGCCGACATCCTTTCGGCGGCGAACCGATACGCGGCGACGGCCGGCTTCGTCGTCAACACCACCTCGCTCGGCATGAAGGGCGACGGCGCCATCGACTTGGACATGACGGGCCTGCCGGCCGATGCGGTGGTCACCGACATCGTCTACGTGCCGCTCGAAACGCCCTTCCTCTCCGCCGCCCGGACGCGCGGCCTCCGCGCCGTCGATGGCTTGGGCATGCTGCTGCATCAGGCGGTGCCGGGCTTCGAACGCTGGTTCGGCCGCCGGCCGACGGTGACCCCGGAACTGCGTGCCTTGATCGAGGCCGACCTGTGATCGTCATCGGCCTCACCGGCTCGATCGGCATGGGCAAGACCACCACCGCCGATCTGTTCCGGGAGAAGGGTCTGCCGGTATTCGACGCCGACGCCACCGTGCACGCCCTCTATGGCGGACCGCTCGCCGCCGATATCGAGGCGGCTTTCCCCGGTTCGACAGTGGACGGCCGCGTCGATCGCGCCCGCCTCTCGGCGCAGCTCGCCGGCAGTCCCAAGGCCTTCCGGCGGCTGGAAGCCATCGTCCATCCGGCGGTGCGGCGGGCGGAGACGGACTTCCTGGCCGCCGCCCGCGCCGCCGGCGCCTCGGCGGTGGTGCTCGATATTCCCTTGCTCTTCGAGACCGGCCGCGACCGCGACGTCGACAAGGTGGTGGTGGTGTCGGCGCCGGCCGAGGTACAACGCCGCCGCGTGCTCGCCCGGCCGGGCATGACCGAGCAGAGGTTCGAGGCCCTCCTTGCCCGCCAGACGCCCGACGCTGAAAAGCGGGCACGCGCCGACTGGGTGGTGCCCACGGGCGATGGCATCCCGGCGGCGCGGGCGTCGGTCGAAGCCTTCCTCGCGGAATTGGCGGGGGATAGACCGGCCGAGCTTCCTTGAATTTGCCATCGCCGGCGGGCAGGATTCGGCCATGCGTGAAATTGTCTTCGACACCGAAACCACCGGCCTCGATCCGAAGAGCGGCGATCGTCTCGTCGAGATCGGTTGCGTCGAGGTGGTCAACCGCTTTCCGACCGGCCGCAACTTCCACGCCTACATCAATCCAGGCCGGTCGGTGCCGAAGGAGGCCTTCGATGTCCACGGCCTCTCGGACGAGTTCCTGGCCGACAAGCCGCGCTTCGACGACATCGCCGACGCCTTCGTCGCCTTCGTCGGCGACGCGCAACTGGTAGCCCACAACGCCAGCTTCGACATGGGCTTCATCAATTTCGAGCTGAAGGCGTCCGGTCGCCTCGCTTTCGGCAACGAGCGCGTCATCGACACGCTGATGATGGCCCGCCGCAAGCATCCCGGCGCCCCGGCCAGCCTCGACGCGTTGTGCAGCCGCTACGGCATCGATCGTTCCCGCCGCGTCAAGCACGGCGCCTTGCTCGATGCCGAACTGCTGGCCGAGGTCTATCTGGAGCTGACCGGTGGCCGTCAGGCCGGCCTCGACCTCAGCGTGACGGTGCAATCGGCGTCGGGCGGAGCGGCCGGCGGCCGGGCGGTGGTGCGGCAGCGCCCCGAGCCGCTGCCGCCGCGCCTCACCGCCACGGAGGCCGAGACGCACGCCGCGTTCATCGCCGCCATCGGCGACAAGGCGCTGTGGAACGCCTATCTCGAGGCCGACGAGCAGGCGGAAACCGCTTGATTGCCGGGCGCGGCCGCTACGCTATGATTAGCCGGCGAATTATGCCATAGAGCGCGTCGACGCGTTCCCCGGCCCGGCTTGCCCGTCGGGACGCCACGATCCAGTCTGCGAAGGAAAGCTCCGTGACCAAGGCGCCCGTTGAGAAATTCCGGCAGGTCGCCGCCCTGCCCTATCGGCTGACCGGGCACGGCTACGAGGTGGTGATGATCACCACCCGCGACAGCGGCCGCTGGATATTGCCCAAGGGTTGGCCGATCAAGGGCTTGAAGCGCCACGAAGCCGCCGAGACCGAGGCGATGGAGGAAGCCGGGCTGATCGGTAGTGCCGCGGAAAAGCCCTGCGGCAGCTTCACCTACGTCAAGCAATTCCCCAAGCGCCAGGAGAAGGTGCTGGTTGAGGTGTTCCCGATGGCCATCGAGCGGCAGCTCGACGACTGGCAGGAAAAGGGCCAGCGCGAGGTGCGCTTCTTCAACCCGGTCGACGCGGCGGCGCTGGTGTCGGATGCCGGCGTCGGCGACCTGATCCTCGCCTTCTTCGTCGATCTCGCCAAGAAGAAGGCGGCCGGCACCCTGAAGGCACCGGCCGCCCCGAAAGCCGCGTCTGCCAGGACGGCGGAGGATCAGGCGAGCCCCTCGAACAGCGCCGTCGACAAGTAGCGCTCGGCGAACGACGGCACGATCACCACGATGGTCTTGCCGGCATTCTCCGGCCGCTGGCCGACCTTAATCGCCGCCCTGAGCGCGGCGCCCGAGGAGATGCCGACCGGCACGCCTTCGAGCCTCGCTACCTGACGGGCAGTGGCCAGCGCCTCTTCGGAGGGCACCGGTACGATCTCGTCGTAAATCCTGGTGTCGAGCACTGTCGGCACGAAGCCGGCGCCGATGCCCTGGATCTTGTGCGGGCCGGGCGTGCCGCCCGACAGCACCGGACTTTCGCTCGGCTCCACCGCCACGATCTTCACGCTGTCCTTGCGCGCCTTCAGCACCTGGCCGACGCCGGTGATGGTGCCGCCGGTACCGATGCCGGACACCACGATGTCGACTTCGCCATCGGTGTCGTTCCAGATCTCCTCGGCGGTGCTGACGCGATGCACCTCCGGGTTGGCCGGGTTCTCGAACTGCTGCGGAATGACGGCGCCGGGAATGCTGGCAGCCAGCTCGCCGGCCCGGGCGATGGCGCCCTTCATGCCCTTGGCGGCCTCGGTCAGCTCCAGTTCGGCGCCGAGCAGCTTCAGCATCTTGCGCCGCTCGATGGACATCGATTCCGGCATCACCAGGATCAGCCGGTAGCCCTTGGCGGCGGCGACGAAGGCCAGCGCGATGCCGGTGTTGCCCGAGGTCGGCTCGATCAGCGTCGATTCGCCGGGCTTGATCTTGCCCTGCGCTTCCAGCGCCTCGATCAACGCCACGCCGATGCGGTCCTTGACCGAGGCGATCGGGTTGAAGAACTCCAGCTTGCCGAGGATCGTCGCCTTGACGCCATTCTCGGCCGCCAGCTTGTCGAAGCGGACGAGCGGCGTGTCGCCGATGGTGTCGGTAATGGAGGCGTAGACCTTGCCGCGGCCGCGGCGGGAAAGATCGCTCATGATGTCCTCGTCGGTGATGGGGTCTGTCCGGGAAGTTGACGCCATTCTACCGGCGACCGGAGAACGCCACCAGTCAACCAAGGCCGCATCAGGCGGTTCGATTGGAAAATGATCCCATATACAGGCCGATCTGGAGAACGGATTTCTCCGTCGTCAGGAACGGCCCGTCGATCCGAAGCCGCCGGCGCCGCGGGCGGTGTCGTCGAGTTCCGTTGCCTCGACCAGCCGGGCGCGGGTGACCGGGGCGATCACCATCTGGGCGATGCGCTCGCCGCGGGCGATGGCAAACGGCGTGTCCGAGAGATTGACCAGGATCACCTTTACCTCGCCGCGGTAATCGGCATCGACGGTGCCGGGCGAGTTGAGCACGGTGACGCCGTGCTTGGCGGCGAGGCCGGAGCGCGGCCGCACCTGCGCCTCGTAGCCTTCGGGCAGCGCCAAGGCGAGGCCGGTCGGCACCAGCGCCCGGCCGAGCGGCGGCAGCGTCAATGGCGTCTCGACGGCGGCGAGGAGATCGAGGCCGGCCGCCCCGTCGCTCTGGTAGGCCGGCAGCGGCAGGCCCTCGGCATGCGGCAGGCGGAGAACGGCGACATCGACCATGGATAATCCTCGGGATCTCAAGAATGTTACGGAAGTGAATCGAAGGCGGTTTCAGGCGAGACGGTCGGCGATCAGCGCCACCAGCCGCTCGGCCACCTCGTCCTTGGACAGCGTCGGCCAGACGTCGACGCCGGCCGCCGAGATGACGCGCACGCTGTTGCGGTCGCCGCCGAACACGCCGCTGTCCGGCGACACGTCGTTGGCGACGATGCAGTCGGCGCCCTTGGTGTTCAGCTTGCGGGCGGCATTGGCTTCGACGTCGGTCGTCTCGGCGGCGAATCCGATGACAACCTTCGGCCGGCGGTCGTTGTGCCCGAGCGTCGCGAGAATGTCGGGGTTCTCGACGAAGGCGAGCGGCGACGGATCGCCGGCCGCCTTCTTGATCTTCTCGCGCGCCACCTCGGCCGGTCGCCAGTCGGAGACGGCGGCGGCCATCACCGCCGCGTCGGCCGGCAGCGCCGCGAACACCGCGTCGAGCATCTGACGCGCCGTCTCAACGCGGACGACCTCGACACCCTGGGGATCGGCGATGGCAACCGGGCCGGAGATCAGCGTCACGCGAGCGCCGGCCCGGGCGGCGGCGGCGGCCACCGCGTGGCCCTGCTTGCCCGAGGAGCGGTTGGTGATGAAGCGCACCGGATCGATCGGCTCGATGGTCGGGCCGGAGGTGACCAGCACGTGCCGGCCAGCCAGCGGCTTTGGCGCGGTGCTCTCGGCGAAGAACGCCTCGACGCCGGCGACGATGTCCATCGGCTCGCTGAGGCGGCCGACGCCGGCCTCGCCGCGCTCGGCCATCCGGCCCTCGGCCGGACCGATGAAGCGGACGCCGTCGGCGAGGAGCCGGGCGGCGTTGCGCTGCGTCGCCGGATGCGCCCACATGCGCTGGTTCATGGCCGGGCAGGCGATGATCGGCGCGGCTGCGGCGAGCAGGCTGGCGGTGGCCAATTCGTCGGCGATGCCGTTGGCCATACGGGCAATCAGGTTGGCGGTGGCCGGCGCCACCAGGATCAGGTCGGTATCGCGCGACAGCACGATGTGGCCGATGTCCTGCTCCTCGGTGGGGTCGAACAGGTCGCTGAACACCTTCTGGCCGGACAGCGCGCCGACGGTCATCGGCGTCACGAATTCCTTGCCCGCCCGCGTCAGGATCACCCGAACCTCGGCGCCGCGCTCCTTGAGGCGCCGGATCACCTCCAGCACCTTGTAGGCGGCGATGCCGCCGCCGATGACGATCAGGATGCGCTTGCCCGTGAGCATGTCCGGCCCCTCTTGAATGGTCGAGGGAACCTAGACCATCACGACGCCGAAGGTAAGCAGCAACACCCCTCTTCAACCCACGGCGAATTTCTCGTCGAAGGAATAGCCGGAGCCGCGTACCGTGCGGATCGGGTCGCGGGCGCGGCCGCGATTGATCGACTTGCGCAGGCGGCCGACGTGGACGTCGACGGTGCGCTCGTCGACATAGACGTCATGGCCCCAGACACCGTTCAGCAGTTGCTCGCGCGAGAATACCCGCCCCGGCGACTGCATCAGGAATTCCAGCAAGCGGAACTCGGTCGGCCCGAGATGCACCTCGCGCGCCGAGCGGCGGACGCGCCGCGTCTCCCGGTCCAGCTCGATGTCGCCGGCCGTCAAGAGGCTCGACACCGTCTCCGGCTTGGCGCGTCGCAGCATCGCCTTGACGCGGGCGATCAGCTCGGGGATCGAGAAGGGCTTCACCACATAGTCGTCAGCGCCGGTGGCAAGGCCGCGCACCCGCTCCGCTTCCTCGCCGCGCGCCGTCAGCATGATCACCGGCAGCCGCTCGGTCTCCGGCCGCGCCCGGAGGCGGCGGCACAGCTCGATGCCGGAAATGCCCGGCAGCATCCAGTCGAGCAGCAGGAGATCGGGCGTGATTTCCTTCAGCCGGATGTCGGCTTCGTCGCCGCGGAAGGCCTGCTCCACCTCGAAGCCCTCGGCCTCGAGATTGTAGCGCAGCATCAGCGACACGGCCTCCTCGTCCTCGACGATCATCACCTTGGCCATGGTCGTGTTCCGCTCCCGGTTGATCAGGTTCCGGCGATGGTGCTGGCGATCGAGGCGTCGGCCTTCGGCCGTTCGTCCTCGTAGGAGCGGCCCGTCACCACATAGTGCACCGATTCGGCGATGTTGGTGGCGTGGTCGCCGATCCGCTCGATGTTCTTGGCGCAGAACAGCAGGTGGATGCAGAAGGTGAGGTTGCGCGGATCCTCCATCATGTAGGTGAGGAGTTCGCGGAACAGCGAGGTGTAGAGCGCGTCGATCTCGTCGTCGCGCTGGCGGACGGCGCCGGCCGCCTGGTCGTCGTGGCTGGCATAGGCGTCGAGCACCATCTTGAGCTGGTGGAGGGCGATCTCGCAGAGATGCTCGACGCCGTTGATCAGCTGCTTGTGCGGGAACACGCCGTTGATGGCGACGGCGCGCTTGGCGATGTTCTTGGCAAGGTCGCCCACCCGCTCGATGTCGTTGGCGATGCGCATGGCGCCGACGATCTCCCGGAGATCGCTGGCCATCGGCTGGCGGCGGGCGATCACCAGGATCGCCTTGTCCTCGATGTCGCGCTGCAGCCGGTCGAGTTCGCGGTCGCCGGCGATCACCCGCCGGGCGAGATCGATGTCGAGGCGGGTCAGCGCCGTCACCGAATCGCCGACGGCGCGCTCGGCGAGGCCGCCGATCTCGGTGACCATGCGGGCGATGGCCTTGAGGTCGTCGTCATAGGCGGAAACAGTATGTTCCATGCGAAATCTCCTGCCGTTTCCGGTCAACCGAAGCGGCCCGTGATGTAGTCCAGCGTCCGCTGCTCCAGCGGATTGGTAAAGACGTGGTCGGTGGGGCCTTCCTCGATCAGGTGTCCAAGGTGGAAGAAGGCGGTGCGCTGCGACACGCGCGCCGCCTGCTGCATCGAATGCGTGACGATGACGATGGTGAAGTTGGCGCGCAGCTCGTCGATCAGCTCCTCGATCTTGGCGGTGGCGATCGGGTCGAGAGCCGAGCAGGGCTCATCCATCAGGATCACCTCCGGCGACACGGCGATGGCGCGGGCGATGCAGAGGCGCTGCTGCTGGCCGCCGGACAGGCCGGTGCCCGGCTCGGTCAGGCGATCCTTCACCTCGTTGTAGAGCGAGGCCTTCTGCAGCGAGGTGACGACGATCTCCTCGAGGTCGGCCTTGGACCGGGCGAGACCGTGGATGCGCGGCCCGTAGGCGACATTGTCGAAGATCGACTTCGGGAACGGATTGGGCTTCTGGAACACCATGCCGACGCGCGCCCTGAGTTCGACCACGTCGAGATCGGGATCGTAGACGTCCTGGTCGTCGAGGGTGATGGTGCCCTCGACGCGGGCGCCGGCGATGGTGTCGTTCATGCGGTTGATGCAGCGCAGGAAAGTCGACTTGCCGCAGCCCGACGGACCGATGAAGGCGGTGACCGCCTTCTCGGCAATGTCGATGGAGACGCCGTGCAGCGCCTGCTTCTGGCCGTAGGTCACCTTGACGTTGCGGGTGTGGATCTTGATCGGCCGGCCCGCCGCATCGGGGGTGCGGACGGTCTCGAAGGGCACGGTGGCCTGGACTGCGGACATGGCGGGAACTCCGGAAATCACCAGCGGCGCTCGAAGGCGCGGCGGAGCAGGATGGCAATGCTGTTCATGGCGAGCAGGAAGGCGAGCAGCACGATGATCGCTGCCGAGGTGCGCTCGGTGAAGGCACGCTCCGGCTCGGTTGCCCACATGTAGATCTGGGTCGGCAGCGCCGTCGCCGGGTCGAGCGGCGTCGACGGGTATTCGACGATGAACGCCTTCATGCCGATCATCAGGAGCGGCGCCGTCTCGCCGAGCGCGTGGGCGAGGCCGATGATGGTGCCGGTCAGCACGCCCGGCATGGCCAGCGGCAGCACGTGGTGGAACACCGTCTGCATCTTCGAGGCACCGATACCGAGGCCGGCCTCGCGGATCGACGGCGGCACCGCCTTCAGCGCGGCGCGGGTGGCGATGATGATGGTCGGCAGCGTGGTCAGCGTCAGCACCAGGCCGCCGACCAGGCTGGCCGAGCGCGGCAAGTGGGCAAAGTTGATGAACACCGCGAGGCCCAGGAGGCCGTAGACGATCGACGGCACGGCGGCGAGATTGTTGATGTTGACCTCGATCAGATCGGTCCAGCGGTTCTTCGGCGCGAATTCCTCGAGATAGATCGAGCCGGCGACGCCGAGCGGCAGCGACAGCACCAGCACCACCGCCATCATGTAGAGCGAGCCGACCAGCGCCACGCCGACGCCGGCCATCTCCGGCCGCGTCGAGGCGCCGTTGGTGAAGAGAGCCGTGTTGAAGGCGAGACGCAGGGCGCCGTCCGCCTCGAGCTTGTCGATCAGCGCGATGTGCCGGTCCTTGACGAGGCGCTGGCTTTCCGGAACGTCGGCGGGGATCGTTCCCTTGACGAAGGAATCGACGTCGCCGGTGGCGTAGAAATCGACCGCCTTCTTGGTGCCGATCAGCGTGGGGTCGGCGGCGATCAGCGACCTCAGCATCGGCCCCGAGCCTTTGGACAACAGATCGAGCCCGTTGTAGAGGCCGTCCTCGTCGTTGGGGTCGAGTTCCAGAGTCCGGGCGAGCGCCGCGGCGATCAGATCATCGAAGCGGAAGGAATTGCCCGACATGATCGCCGCCGGCGAGCGGTCGCCGTCCGGGGCGATGACGCCCGGGTCGAAGTCGACGATCATGGTGATGCGCGTCTGCTGGAAGGCGGTGTAGCCCCGCAAGACGATCGAGCCGAACAGCAGCGCCAGGAAGGTGAGGGCGAGCGCCACGGCCATGAGGCCGAAGGTGCGGAAGCGCCGCTCGGCGGCATAGCGGCGCTTGAGGCCGATGTCGATCCTGGAGATCTCGCGGATGTCGGGGCCGGAAAGCTGCGAGGGCGGGAGCGGAAGGGCGCGATCGGTCATTCGTACTGCTCCCGATACTTGCGGACGATGGTCAGCGCCAGCACGTTGAGACCGAGCGTGATGACGAACAGCGTGATGCCCAGCGCGAAGGCCACCAGCGTCTGCGGGCTGGTGAACTCGAGGTCGCCGGTCAGCTGGTTGACGATCTTCACGGTGATGGTGGTCATCTCGGCGAAGGGGTTGAGCGAGGCGCGGGCCGCGACGCCGGCCGCCAGCACGACGATCATCGTCTCGCCGATGGCGCGGGAGACGGCGAGCAGCACCGCGCCGACCACGCCGGGCAGCGCCGCCGGCAGGATCACCTGCCGCATGGTCTCCGAGCGGGTGGCGCCGAGCGCCAGCGAGCCGTCGCGCAGGGAGCGCGGCACGGCGGTGATGATGTCGTCGCTGAGCGAGGAGACGTAGGGGATGATCATGATGCCCATCACCACGCCGGCGGTCAGCACGTTGTTGCCCGAGGTGCCGAGGCCGAGCGGCACGGCCAGCCAGTCGCGGATGAACGGCCCGACGGTGGTCAGCGCGAAGAAGCCGTAGACGATGGTCGGGATGCCGGCCAGGATCTCGATCAGCGGCTTGGCGATCGAGCGCACCTTGGAGCCGGCGTATTCGGCCATGTAGACGGCCGAGAACAGACCGACCGGCACCGCCACCAGCATGGCGAAGAACGAGATGTAGATGGTGCCCCAGAACAGCGGCAGGAAGCCGAACTGGCCGCTTTCCGTCGAGCCGGCGGCGGCGAAGCGCGGGTCCCAGACGGTGCCGAAGTAGAAGTTGATCGGCGACACCATCGAGAAGAACTGCAGGGCCTGGAACAGCAGGCTGAGCACGATGCCGACGGTGGTCAGGATGGCCACCGACGAGGCGGCGATCAGCAGGGCGAGAACGGTGTTCTCGACGAGATTGCGCGCCCGGAGGCGTGGGCGCACCCGCACGAAGGCGAAGATCAGCCCGAAGGCGAGGGCAGCCACCACCGCCGCGTCGATGGCGGTGTCGAGGCCGTCCGAGACGACGTTGAGCGCGCCGGCGGCAACCAGCTGGTAGGGCTTGACGTCTTCGCCGAGCGGCAGGCCGTGGCGGGCGAACACCGAGCGCGCCGTCACCACGCCGATGCGGATGTTCTGGAGTTCGTCGGGCGTGGCGAGCTTCAGACCGGCCGCCACCTGTTCGACGCCGGAAATCTGCAGCGACAGCTGCGTCGTATCAGAGAGCACCGTTTCGGGCAGATTGGCGCGCACCGTGCGATCGACGATCAGCGGCTTAGCCAGCGACAGGAGGATCAGGATGGCCAGGGCCGGCATCGCCGTCCACACCAGCACGTAGGCGCCGTAATAGCCGGGCCGGGCGGCCAGCGCCCCCTTGCCGGAGAGCACGACGGACTTCCAGCGGCCCAGTACGTAGCCGAAGAAGGAAAGGCCCGCGATCAGCGCGAGCAGCCAGAGCGGACCCATTCGGCCTCCCCGTTTCTGTCGTCCGCCCCGGCGGGCGGCGCAAGCAGGAAGGGCCTCCGGCGGAGGCCCTTCCGTGGGTTATGGTTCAAGCCGCTCAGAGCGTCTTGCCGGCCTGGAAGTCGGCGAGCGCCTTCTGCCGCTCTTCCTTCGGCGCCGGCACCAGGCCCTTGGCGACGGTCGGCGAACGCGGGCCGATCATCTGGTCGGCCAGGAAGAACTCGACATAGTCCTTGAGGCCCGGGACGACGCCGAGATGCGCCTTCTTGACGTAGAAGAACAGCGGCCGCGACACCGGATACTCGCCCTTGGCGATGGTGTCGACCGTCGGAGCAATGCCGGAGACGGTGGCGACCTTCAGCTTGTCCTTGTTGTTCTGGTAGAAGTCGAGGCCGAACACGCCGATGCCGGTCTTGTTGGAATCGATGCGGGCGAGCGTCTCGTTGTACTCGCCGTCGATGTCGATCGCCTTTCCGTCCTTGCGCACCTTGACGCAGGCCTTCTGGGCGTCGGCGGCGGCGAGGCCGGAGGCGACGAAGGCGTCATAGGCCTTGGTGGCCTTGCAGCCGGCCAGCAGCAGCTTCTCCTCGAACACTTCGCGCGTGCCGTGCTTCTCGCCGGGGATGTAGGCGGCGATGTCCCAGTCCGGGAAGCCGGCCTTGACGTCCGACCACTTGGCGTTGGGGTTGTCGACGAGCTGGCCGTCCTTCAGCACTTGGGCGCCGATGGCGTTGAACCAGTCGGCCGGCTCGTAGGCGAAGTCCGGACCCTTGATGTCGGAGGCGAAGACGATGCCGTCGTAGCCGATGCGGATTTCCTGCACCTCGGTGACGCCGGCCGCCTTGCAGGCGTCCAGCTCCTCGGCCTTGATCGGCCGGGAGGCGTCGGCGATGTCGATGGTGGCATCGCCGACGCCCTTGCAGAACTCCTTGAGGCCGGCGCCGGTGCCGCCGCCTTCGACGATCGGCGCCTTAAAGTTCGGGTTGGCCTCGGCGAAGGCCTCGGCCACGATGGTGGCGTAAGGCAGGACGGTGGACGAGCCGGCGATGTGAATCTGCTCGGCCGCGAGGGCGGCGGTACCGGTGGCGGAGAGGCCGAGCACGAGGGCGCCGGCAGCGGTGGAGAATTTCACGGGTGCACTCCTAACGGTTTAGGATCGCGACGGCGGGAGCCCGGAAAGCCCGGCAGCTGTGCCCAACCCGTCACGCCCACGGACCCTAGCGATCGGACACTACCCTTCTATGACGGATCCGCTACAAGATTGTGACAATGCAATATATTGATATGAAATAGTAATTCAGCTCGTTCCGATTTCGGTCACCACTTCCTCGGCGACTTTTGTCATCTCGGCCGCCGGCCCCGGCCGCCGCGGCAGCCAGACGCTCACCGTGGTACCGACGCCGACCTCCGAGCGGATGGCAAGGCGGCCGTGGTGGCGGTTGACGATGTGCTTGACGATGGCAAGGCCGAGGCCGGTGCCGCGCTGCTCGCGGCTCCTTGCCGCGTCCACCCGGTAGAAGCGCTCGGTGAGGCGCGGCAGGTGCTCGGCGGGAATGCCCGGTCCGTCGTCGGTCACGCTGGCGCGGAAGCCGGGCCGGCCGTCGTCGCCGGTCTCGCCGGTGAGGGACAGGGCGATGCGGCCGCCGTCGCGGCCGTATTTGACGGCGTTCTCGACGAGATTGGCGAACACCTGCGTCAGTTCGTCGCGGTCGCCGCTGACCGGCGCCGCCGGGCTTGCGGCCACGCTGATCGTCGCCTGGCGGCCGGCCGCCACCGGCGTCATCATGTCGGCCACCGCCGGCAGCACCTCGGCGAGGTCGACGGCGCCAGTCGGCCGGACGTGCGCCTTCATCTCCAGGCGCGACAGCGACATCAGGTCGTCGATCAGCCGGCCCATGCGGCGGGCCTGTTCCAGCATGATGGCCAGGAAACGCTCGCGGTTGGCCTCGTCGCGACGGGCCGGGCCGAGCAGCGTTTCGACGAAGCCGGTCAGCGAGGCGAGCGGCGTCCTGAGTTCGTGGCTGGCGTTGGCGATGAAGTCGGTGCGCATGCGGTCGAGGTGGACGGCCTCGCTCTCGTCCCTGAGGCGCACCAGCACGAAGTCCGGCCGCCGGCGCGGCTCGGGGCGTGGCAGGCGCAGCGGCGAACAGCGGACGACGAAATGCCGTTCGGCCGGGCCGCGCTCGGTGAAGCGCACCGGCGGCACGCTTTCGCCCTGGCCGGCGCGGTTGACCGCCTCGAGGATGTCCGGCACGCGCAGCTTGAAGGCCAGGGGATCGCCGACGCGTGCCGGGCCGAACTCGGCGGCGGCGGCGGCGTTCTGGTAGCGCAGCGTGCCGTCGGCGTCGGTAAGGAAGGCCGGCTCCTCCATGCCGTCGAGCAACAGCTTCATGCCGGTATCCGGCCAGCGGCGGGCCGGATAGCGGTCGAGCGGCTGCGGCCGCGCCGCCGTGCCGCCGGCCGGCAGTACGGCGAGGGCAGCGCCGGCGGTGGCGAGGAGGCCGAGCAGCGCCACGTACGGCCGAAGGTCGGCGGCGAGGAACAGCACCAGCCAGAACACGACGGCCGCCGCCAGCACCGCCTTGAGGCGCCCCTCGGCCAGCGCTTCGGCCAGACGGCCGCGTCCCTCCGGCGGGGTGTCGTTTCTCTCCGGCATATCCGGCGGCAGGCTCATTGCATTCACGCGTCCTTGAGCGGAAACTCGGATCCTGTCACATTGATAATCGTCTTTTGTGACACTCGTTGCATGGCGGTGGCGACCGGAGTCTGGGGGAAAGCCGATGGGAAAGAAAGACAAATCGACGGGCGGGCTGTCGCGTCGCTTCATATCGAACGCCGAACTGATCGCCGCCCGCGAGGGCGCCGCCGTGCTGGCGACGCAGGCGCCTGACGCGCCGCCGATCACCCTCGGCAAGGTGACCTTCGACCTCGACAATCCCTATCTCCCCGAGGAGATCGAGATGGAGGCGCTCGGCTCCGGCGGCTACCCCTACAAGGAGGCGATCAAGGAAAAGGCCTATATCGAGGAGCTGCGCGTTCTGCAGATCGAGCTGGTCAAGCTGCAGAAATGGGCCAATGACACCGGCCAGCGCATCGTCCTCTTGTTCGAGGGGCGCGACGCCGCCGGCAAGGGCGGTACCATTTCCACCTTCCTCGAATACATGAACCCCCGTTCGGCCCGCCACGTGGCGCTGTCCAAGCCGTCCGACGTCGAGCGCGGCCAGTGGTATTTCCAGCGCTACGTCCGGGAACTGCCGACGCGCGGCGAGATCGTCTTCTTCGACCGGTCCTGGTACAACCGCGCCGTCGTCGAGCCGGTGATGGGCTTCTGCACGCCGGAAGAGGCGAACCTGTTCCTTGAGGAGGTGCCGAGCTTCGAGAAGATGCTGATCAACGACGGCATCGTGCTGATCAAGATCTGGCTCGACATCGGCCGCGAGATGCAGCTGAAGCGCTTTCACGATCGCCGCCACGATCCCTTGCGCATCTGGAAGCTGTCGCCGGTCGACCTCAAGGCGCTCGGCATGTGGGACGAGTATACCGCGGCCCGCGACCGCATGCTGAAGGCCAGCCACTCCGACCTCAGCCCGTGGATCGTCGTCCGCTCCAACGACAAGAAGCGGGCGCGGCTCAACGCTATCCGCTACCTGCTCGGTCAGCTCGACTACGCCCGCAAGAACCTCGCCGCCATCGGCGAGATCGACGACAAGATCCTCGGCAAGGGCCCGAAGTTCCTGAAGATCAAGGACAAGGGCTGACGGTGGTCAGGCCAGCCGCAGGTACCAGTGGATGTCGCGGTCACTGACCTCTGCGAAGAAGCGGTCGCACTCGGCTTCCTTGATGGTCAGGTAGATGTCGGTGAAGCGTTCCCCGAGGCGCCGCTTCAGGAAGTCCGAGGCGCGCGCCCGGCGGAGCGCCTCCGGCCAGAAGCGCGGCAGCGACGGTGGCACCTGCGCGTAGCCGTTGCCGACGATCGGCGGCGACGGGTTGAGCCGCCGCTCGATGCCCTCGATCATGCCGGCGATCACCACGGCCAGCCCGACGTAAGGGTTGACGTCGGCGCCGGCGACGCGCTGTTCGAGATGGCGCGTCTCGGGCGGGCCGCCGGTGACGCGGATCGGCACCGAGCGGTTGTCGATGGCCCAGGCCGGGCCGAGCGGCGCGTAGGAGTTAGGCTTGAAGCGCCTGAAGCTGTTGGCGTTGGGGGCGAGGATGGCCATGCTCTCGGCCATGGTCGTCTCGAGGCCGGCGATCGCTTGCCGCAACAGCGGATTGCCCTCGGGCTCGTCGCCGGCGAACAGGTTGCGGCCGGCATCGTCGCAGAGGCTGACGTGGAAATGGGCGCCCGAGCCGGCGAAGTCGGCATAAGGCTTGGCCATGAAGGTGGCGACGTAGCCATGGCGCTCGGCGACGCCCTTGACCAGGCGCTTCCAGAGGATGGCGTCGTCGGCGGCTCTGAGCGGATCGGCGCGGTGTTCCAGCACGATCTCGAACTGGCCGGGCGAATATTCCGAGATCAGCGTGCGGGCCGGCAGGCCGGCCGTCTCGGCGGCGGCATAGATCGCTTCGAGAAGGTCCGAGAAGTCGGAGAGGTCCTGCACCAGGCAGGCCTGGAGGTCGGTCTGGCGGAAGCCGTTGGGAGCTGTGGGCGGCGTCAGGCGGCCGTCGGCCGCCGCCTTGCCGTCGAGGAGGTAGAACTCCAGCTCGACGGCGGCGGCCGGATGGAAGCCGAGGGCACGGGCGTTCTCGACGACGCGAGCCAGCGCGTGGCGCGGATCGCTGGCCGAGCCCATGCCGTCGTTCTCGAAGGAGGTGAGGATGAACTGGCCGGTCGGCGTCGTCCGCCACGGCGAGCGGACCAGCGTGCCGGTCACCGGCCGGCAGATGCGGTCGGCGTCGCCTTCCTCCCAGAGAAGGCCGGTCTCCTCGACGTCGGCGCCCTTGATGTCGAGCGACAGCACTGAGCAGGGCAGTGGCTGCCCCGCCCGGTAGGCGCCGGGCAGTTCGGCGCGGCGCAACAGCTTGCCGCGCTGCACGCCGGAGCAGTCGGTCAGCAAGCACTCGAACTGGACGACGTCGGGATGGGCGGCGAGGAAAGCCTCGGCTTCAGTGACGTCGGCGATCTTGACGGCGGGCATGGTTGACGACCCCGGAAACAGCGCGAACGACGGAAAATCTCCGACGTCATGGCACTTCCCGACGACGATTGTCCAGTGCAGGCCGTCGACCGAAGCCGCGGCACGCGGCGTCCGGCGCGGCGCCGGGCGGCATTTCGCGGCAAATCGTGTCCGAAATGCATCCAGAGGCGCATAAAGCCAAGGGGGCCGGGAGAATGCGGCTTGGCCCTGCCGCCGGTTGTCGGCTAGAGTGCCGCCACCACCGGTTATGGATCGTCATGCGTTTCCCGTTTTACGTCCTTCTGCCCGTCCTCCTGCTGCTTGCCGCCTGCGCCGGCTCGCGCCCCAACGGCGGCGCCCTCGAGGTCGTGACGGCGGCGGCGCCGGAGGCCACCGAGCACGCGCTCTTGGTGGCGGCGACGCGCGAGCGGGTGGCGACGGGGCCGGCGATGTTCAACGGCGAGCGGGCCGGCCAGCTCGATTTCGCCGACCTCCAGATCTCCGTGCCGCCTGGCCACAAGACCGGCAACATCGAATGGCCGTCGCCGCTGCCCGGCGATCCGCAGAGGCAGTTCGTGGCGCGGTCGCTCGCCTATGTCGACGGCGCCGCCGCCTTCAAGGCGCGGCTGTCGGCCCGGCTGGCCGCCCTGCCGAAGGGCCGGCGTTCGGTGGCGGTGATCGTCCACGGCTTCAACACCGATTTCGACGAGGCGGTATTCCGCGCCACCCAGATCGTCCACGACACCGGCTTCGACGGCGTACCGGTGCTGTTCACCTGGGCGTCGCGCGGCTCGCTGTTCGACTACGTCTATGACCGCGACAGCGCCACGCTGGCCCGCGACGGCCTGGAACAACTCCTGAGCCTTGCCGCCGACAGCGGCGTCGAGAACCTCTACGTCTTCGCCCATTCCATGGGCAACTGGGCGACCATCGAGGCGCTGCGGCAGGCCAGGATCGCCGGCCACGGCGATTTCGGCGGCAAGCTGCGCACCGTGGTGCTGGCCGCTCCCGACATCGACGTCGACGTGTTCAAGGCGGAGATGCGGGTGATCGGCCGGCCGAAATATCCCTTCCTGCTGTTTTCCTCCTCCGACGATCAGGCGCTGTGGCTGTCGGGGCTGATCGCCGGCGAGAAGCCGCGCCTCGGCGCCTATACCGCCGACAAGGCGGCCATCGCCGACCTCGGGGTGATCGTCATCGACCTCTCGGCCACCGCGGCCACCGATTCGTTCGCCCACAACAAGTTCGCCGTCGCCCTGCCCGAGTTCGTCACCCGTCTCAGCGAGCGCCTGAGGCACGGCGACCGGCTGGCCACCGGCCGCGACAGCTTCTCGGATACGGCGCGCGGCGTCGGCCAGGGGCTCGGCGATCTGGTCGGCAGCACCGCCGGCGCGGTGGTGACGCTGCCGGCCTATCTCTTGACGCTGCCGCTCCGGGCGGTGGGCGGCTGAGCTTCGGGGGTTTAGCCCTTGCCGAGGATGTCGAGCAGCCGGTCGAGCGTTGCCTCGTCCAGGCGGCCGATGCTCCTGGCGAGGCGGTTGGCAAGCTCGGTCGCTTTGGGGCCGAGGCCCTCGGTGTCGACCACGACACGTGGATGCGACAGGCCGGCCAGCCGTTCCAGCTCCTCGGCCTCGTCCCAGATGATGTTGAGGTGGCCGATGATCCGCTGCAGGAGGTCCCAGCTCGGCCGGCCGCGCTTGCCGTGCTCGAGCGCCGACAGATAGGCCGGCGACACGCCGATCGCCGCCGCCATCGCCTTCATGGTCATGCCGCGCGCCTGACGGAGGTCGCGCAGCCGGGCGCCGAACGGGGTCATCCTTCACCTCCCACGCGGGTCCCGGCCTGCCGGAGCCGGTCTTTGGTCATTTCCTCTTGCGGATGCGGATGTAGAGCGCGCCGCCGCCGCCATGCACCGGTCCGGCGTCCTCGTAGCCGAGCACCACGGAGCGGAAGTCCGGCAGGCTCAGCCACATCGGCACGACGCGCCTGAGCACGCCGCGCTCGTGGTCGTGCAGGCTCTGGAAGTCGCCGCCCGGCCGGCCCTTGCCGGTGATCACCAGCACCACTTTCCAGCCGGCGGCCTGGGCATAATGGAGAAAGCCGGACAGGCGGGCGTGCGCCTCGTCCTGGCGGAAGCCGTGCAGGTCGAGCCGGCCGTCGATCGCCGTGCGGCCGCGGTTGACCGCCTGCCGCTCGCGCTTGCCGAACGGATGCAGCTTGGGCAGCGCCGGCTTCTGCGGCGAAGCGGCGGCGGTGGCCGGCGGCAGGCGGACGAGCGGCCGCTCGGGGTCCGGCGCGGCGGCGGCGAGCACCGGCGGCGGCGTCACCTTCTCCGGTCGGAGCGGTGTCACGGTCTTTTTCACTGCCCGCCAGAGTTCCTCCTCCTCGGGGGCGAGCGGCCGGCCCTTGCGGCGGGACATGGGCTCAGCCCTCCCGCGGCAGGAGAAGGGTGAAGCGGGCGGCATCTCGCACCCGCGCCGCCGCCGCGAAGGCGACTTCGCCCGAACCGAAGAAGATGTCGCCGCGCGCCGGGCCGAGGATGGCCGAACCGGTATCCTGCGCCACCATCAGCCGCCGGAAGGGGCCGCCCTCGAGATTGGCCTCGACGTAGACCGGCGCGTGGAAGGTGATCAACGCGCGGTCGACGGCCAGCGACCGGCCGGGCGTCAGCGGCACGCCGGCGGCGGCCACCGGCCCCAGCGCCGGATCGGGCACCGGCGCCTCGCGGAAGAAGATGTAGGAGCGGTTGCGCGACAGCGCCGCCCGCCGCTCCTGCGGCGACAGGCCGACGAGCCAGGCGCGCAATGCGTCGGCGGTGGCTTCAGTCGGGCTCGCCGCCACGCCGCGCTCCAGCATCAGCCGCGCCACCGGAAAATAGGGATGGCCGCTCTTGGCGGCGAAGGTCACGCGCAGCACCTCGCCGTCCGGCAGCTTCAGCCGGGCCGCCCCCTGCACGTGGATGAAGAAGGCGTCGACGGCGCTGGCGACATGGGCGATCGGCCGCGCCCGGCCGTCGAGGGCGCCGGCCATCACCGCGCCGCGCTCCGGGCAGGGCAGAAGGCGGCCGTCGTCGTCGATGGCCCAGGTCAGCGCCGGATCGAGGTTGCGGCGGTTGTCGGCGTCGGTCAGTTCGCGCAGGCCGGCGGGCGGCGCCAGGATCGGCACCGGAAAGGCCAGCGACGGCGTGCGCCGCGCCTCGACCTCCGGCTCGTAGAAACCGGTGACGAAGCCGTCACCCGAAGCCGGTTCGACGCGGAACGGCTGGAAATGCGCCTCGAAGAAGGCGCGGGCCTC
>LUYO01000044.1:0-14700 GCA_001603295.1 Rhodobacterales bacterium Alpha_02 | reverse complement strand
CGGGGGCGGGGTGGGCAAAACCGCCGGCGCGGATCAGGAACTCCGCCGTCGAACGGTTGAGAGCCATCGGGATGTTGTAGACCACCGACAGGCGGGTCAGCGCCTTGACGTCGACGTCGTGCGGCATGGGCGACAGCGGATCGATGAAGAAGATGAGGCCGCCGAGCCGGCCCTCGGCGATCATGGCGCCGATCTGCTGGTCGCCGCCGAGCGGGCCGCTCTTCAGGCAGGTGACGTCGAGCGTCGGGCAGGCGCCGCGGATACGGCTGCCGGTGGTGCCGGTGGCGAACAGGCGGAAGGCGGCGAGCCGCGCCTCGTGGGCACGGGCGAAGGCGACCATCTCGTCCTTCTTGGCATCATGGGCGACGAGCGCGATGGCCGGGACGGCGGCTGCGGCGGTATCGGTGCGTACGGGCATCGCATCCTTGACGACTGGAACTCGATCGGCACGCTCTTAGCGCCTTTCCCCCTGAAACGGTATCGGTTTTGCTGCGCGCTCCTCGGAAATTTCGACCGCCGGCGCGGCGAGGGTCGCCGGAATGCCGTCCCGATCGGGGCAAATACGTAAGGGGTGGTTCCCCCTGGCCGCCGGCGAACTTGCGCAGCGCTCGACCGCAGCGCTCCGAGGGCGCGATTCCGCGTTTGCCAGCGCATTGTCCGGTGCGGCCCGACATAGCCGAAAGCAGCATTCGACAATATTGTCCATTTGGTCAAAAACTGAAGAAAGGCGATGCAAACCGGCGGAAAGCGTGCTTAGTATGCGCCACTCGGGGGAGGGGTCTCTTTGATCGAATTTCCTCCGCCGACCAGCCCGAACGGGGGCTCCTTCCAAAAGGGGTGAGGAACACGATGATCAACAAACTGATCGGCGCTACCTTCTTCGCAGCCGCGCTGTCCAGCACGGCCATGGCGGCCGACATCAAGCCGGCGCTCGTCTACGGAACCGGTGGCAGGTTCGACAAGTCGTTCAACGAGGCGGCCTACACCGGCGCCGAGAAGTTCAAGGCCGAGACCGGCATCGAATACCGCGACTTCGAGCCGACCGGCGATACCCAGGGCGAGCAAGCCATCCGCAACTTCGCCTCCAAGGGCTTCAACCCGGTGGTCGGCGTGTCGTTCGCCTGGACCTCGGCCATCGAGAAGGTGGCGGCCGAGTTCCCCGACACCCAGTTCGTCATCGTCGACGCCGTGGTCGACAAGCCGAACGTCCGCTCGGTGGTCTACAAGGAAGAGGAAGGCTCTTTCCTGGTCGGCACCGTCGCCGGCCTGTTCTCCAAGACGGGCAAGGTCGGCTTCGTCGGCGGCATGGACATTCCGCTGATTCGCAAGTTCGAGTGCGGCTACGAGCAGGGCGCCCGCGCCGCCAATCCGAAGGCCGACGTGCTGCAGAACTGGATCGGCACCACCGGCGCCGCCTGGAGCGACCCGGTGCGCGGCGGCGAGCTGGCCAAGGGCCAGATCGACCAGGGCGTCGACGTTGTCTACGCGGCGGCCGGCGCCTCCGGCATCGGCGTGCTGCAGACGGCCGCCGACCAGGGCAAGTATTCGATCGGCGTCGATTCGAACCAGAACTACCTGCATCCGGGCTCGGTGCTGACCTCGATGGTCAAGCGCGTCGATCTCGCCGTCTACAACGCCTTCTCCGACGTCAAGAACGACAAGTTCACCCCCGGCGTGCAGGCGCTTGGCATTAAGGAAGACGGCGTCTCCTGGGCCTATGACGACAACAACAAGCCGCTGATCACCCCGGAGATCCTGGCGGCGGTCGAGAAGGCCAAGACCGACATCGTCTCCGGCGCGGTCAAGGTGCACGACTACATGACGGACAACTCCTGCCCGAAGTGATGCCCCACTGACGAGGGCGCAAGGCTTGGCCGGTGTTCGGGCTCGCCTTGCGCCCTTTTTCGTATCCGGAGCCATGAAGCCGTGAGCCCATCCCCGACGCCCGCCATCGAACTCAATGGCATTGACAAGAAATTCGGCGCCGTCCACGCCAACAAGAACATCAATCTCACCGTCGCCAAGGGCTCGATCCACGGCATCATCGGCGAGAACGGCGCCGGCAAGTCGACGCTGATGTCGATCCTCTACGGCTTCTATCATGCCGACGCCGGATCGATCCGCATCAACGGCAAGGACACCGTCATCCACGACAGTCAGGCGGCGATCTCGGCCGGCATCGGCATGGTCCACCAGCACTTCATGCTGGTCGAGAACTTCTCGGTGCTGGAGAACGTCATCCTCGGCGTCGAGGGCGGCGCGCTGCTCGGCAAGGGCGTCACCGGTGCGCGCGCGGCGCTGAAGCGGCTCGAAGCCGACTACGGCCTCGAGGTCGATCCCGACGCCATCATCGAGGAGCTGCCGGTCGGATTGCAGCAGCGCGTCGAGATCCTGAAGGCGCTCTATCGCGGCGCCGAGATCCTGATCCTCGACGAGCCGACCGGCGTGCTGACGCCGGCCGAGGCCGATCATCTGTTCCGCATCCTCGGCGTGCTGCGCGACCAGGGCAAGACCATCCTGCTGATCACCCACAAGCTGCGCGAGATCATGGCGATCACCGATACGGTGTCGGTGATGCGGCGCGGCGAGATGGTGGCGACGCGCAAGACCGCCGAGACGACGGTGGAGGAGCTGGCCGAGCTGATGGTCGGCCGCCGCGTGCTCCTGCGCGTCGACAAGGGGCCGGCGGCGCCGAAGGAGGTCGTGCTGTCGGTCAGGAACCTCACCGTCAAGGACGGCCGCGGCGTCACCATGGTCGACGACGTCTCCTTCGACGTCAGGGCCGGCGAGGTGGTCGGCATCGCCGGCGTCGCCGGCAACGGCCAGTCGGAGCTGCTCGAGGCGATCACCGGCATCCGCAAGCCGGCCTCGGGCGAGATCCTGATCCACGGTCAGCCGGTGGCCGGCTTCGACGCCGCCCGCCTCAGGGCGCTCGGCCTCGGCCACATCCCCGAGGACCGCCACCACATGGGCCTCGTCCTGAACTTCGAGGAGAGCGAGAACTCCA
Organism: Rhodobacterales bacterium Alpha_02; assembly: GCA_001603295.1. Classification (GTDB taxonomy): domain Bacteria; phylum Pseudomonadota; class Alphaproteobacteria; order Rhizobiales; family Pleomorphomonadaceae; genus Pleomorphomonas. Next base: position 11,693 of record LUYO01000044.1, on the reverse strand, counting down.
TCCTCGGCTATCATCGCGACGAACGCTACGGTCGCGGCTTGCTGCTCGACCTCGATGCCTGCCGCGACGATGCCAAGGCGAAGATCGAGAAATACGACATTCGGCCGCCCAACTGCCGGCTGAAGACCGCCAACTTCTCCGGTGGCAACCAGCAGAAGATCGTCGTCGCCCGCGAGATCGAGCGCGACCCGTCGCTGCTCGTCGTCGGCCAGCCGACGCGCGGCGTCGACATCGGCGCCATCGAATTCATCCACCGCCGGCTGATCGCCATGCGCGACGCCGGCAAGGCGGTGCTGCTGGTATCGGTGGAACTCGACGAGATCCGCTCGCTATCGGACCGCATCCTCGTGATGTTCGCCGGCCATGTGGTCGGCGAGAAGACGCCGGATACCGGTGAACAGACCCTCGGCCTGATGATGGCCGGCATTGCCGCGTGAGGCCATCATGAGCACCGCGTCCGTATCGCTTCCCAACTGGATCACCTACGGCCTGATGCCGTTCCTCAACCTGGTCGTCGCCTTCCTGATCTCCGGCGGCGTCGTCTGGTTCATCGGCGAGAGCCCGCTCGATGCCGTGACGCTGCTGTTGCAGGGCGCGCTCGGCAACGGCGAGGGCATCGGCTTCACGCTCTACTACGCCACCAACTTCATCTTCACCGGCCTCTCCGTGGCCGTCGCCTACCACGCGGGCCTGTTCAACATCGGTTCGGAAGGTCAGGCCTATGTCGGCGGCCTCGGCGCGGCGCTCGCCGCGCTCGCCCTCGACCACTACGTGCCCTGGTATGTGACCATGCCGTTCGCGGTGGCCGGCGCCGCCATCTTCGGCGCCGCCTGGGCGCTGATCCCGGCCTGGCTGCAGGCCAAGCGCGGCAGCCACATCGTCATCACGACGATCATGTTCAACTTCATCGGCGCGGCGCTGATGGTCTATCTGCTGGTCCACGTACTGATCGTGCCGGGCAAGATGGCGCCGGAAACCCGCGTCTTCCTGGAAGGCGGCCAGTTGCCCAAGCTCGGCTGGCTGATCTCCCTGTTCGGCGGCAAGCTCGGGGCGGCGCCGTTCAACGTCTCCTTCCTGATCGCGCTGGTCATGTGCTTCGTGGTCTGGCTGCTGATCTGGCGGACCAAGCTCGGCTACGAGATCCGCACCCTCGGCGCCAGCCCGACCGCCGCCGTCTACGCCGGCATCCCCTATGTCAAGACGGTGATCATCACCATGCTGATCTCCGGCGGCCTTGCCGGCATGATGGCGCTCAATCCGGTGCTCGGCGCCTCGGCCCGCCTGCAGGTGGAGTTCGTCGGCGGTGCCGGCTTCGTCGGCATCGCCGTATCGCTGATGGGGCGTTCGCATCCGCTCGGCATCGTGCTCGCCGCCATCCTGTTCGGCGTGCTCTATCAGGGCGGCGATGCGCTCAGCTTCGACATGCCGAAGATCACCCGCGACATGATCGTCGTCATCCAGGGTCTGGTGATCCTGTTCGCCGGCGCCCTCGAATACATGTTCCGGCCGGCCATCGTCCGGATCTGGCAGCGGCTCGGCAAGGCCTGAGGAGACGATCCATGGAAAACCTCGACCTGATCTCCATCCTCGGCTCGACCATCCGCCTGTCGATCCCGCTGATCTTCACCGCGCTGGCCGGCCTGTTCACCGAGCGGGCCGGCGTGTTCGACATCGGCCTCGAAGGCAAGATGCTGTTCTCGGCCTTTGCCGCCGCCGTCGCCGCCTTCATGACCGGCTCGCCCTGGCTCGGCCTTCTCGCCGGCATCACCGTGTCGGTGCTGATCTCGCTGATCCACGGCTTCGCCTCGATCACCAACCGTGGCAACCAGATCGTCTCCGGCGTCGCCATCAACTTCCTGGCCTCCGGCCTCACCGCGGTGCTGGGACAGGCCTGGTTCAGCCAGGGCGGCCGGACGCCGCCGCTTGCCGCCACGGCCCGCTTCACCGAGATCGTCTTCCCCTATGCCGCCGAGCTGCGCGACACCGGCCTACTGGGCCGCTTCTACGCCAACGTCATCTCCGGCCACAACATCCTGACCTATCTCGCCTTCCTGGCCGTGCCGGCCTCCTGGTGGGTGCTCTATCGCACCCGCTTCGGCCTGCGCCTCCGGGCGGTCGGCGAGAATCCCGGCGCCGTCGACACGGCCGGCGTTTCCGTCACCTTCCTGCGCTACCGGGCGACCATCTGCGCCGGCATCCTGTGCGGCTGCGCCGGCACCTATCTGTCGGTCGCCCAGTCGGCCGGCTTCGTGAAGGACATGTCGGCCGGCAAGGGCTACATCGCCCTGGCGGCGCTGATCTTCGCCAAGTGGCGACCGGTGCCGGTGATGCTGGCCTGCCTGCTGTTCGGCTTCCTCGACGCCTTCGCCAACTTCATGCAGGGCAAGAGCGTGCCGGGTATCGGCGAGGTGCCGGTGCAGATCTTCCAGGCGCTGCCCTACGTGCTGACCTGCGTGCTGCTGGCCGGCTTCATCGGCGTCGCCCGGCCGCCCAAGGCCGGCGGCGTGCCCTATGTCAAGGAGCGCTGAGATGGCCGACTTCGACACCCTGTTCGCGGCGGCGCGCGCCGCCCGCGCCCGAGCGCACGCGCCTTATTCCAACTATGCCGTCGGCGCGGCGATCCTCGCCGACGACGGCAAGGTCTACGCCGGCTGCAACGTCGAGAACGCCTCCTTCCCCGAGGGCTGGTGCGCCGAGACGACGGCCATCGGCCATCTGGTGATGGGGGGTGCCAGGCGCATCGTCCGCGCCGTGGTGGTGGCCGACCGCATCGACAAGGCGGCCGTCGCCGGCGGCCGTTTCTGCACGCCCTGCGGCGGCTGCCGCCAGCGGCTCGCCGAATTCTCGGGGCCGGACACCGAGGTGTTCGCCGCCGACCCCGACGGCGCCAGCCAGCGCTTCACCATGGCCGAGCTGCTGCCGGCCGGCTTCGTTCTGGAGGAGTGAACGATCATGACTGAAGTCTCCAACGCCGCCCGCGCGGCGGCGCTGATCGCTGAGAAGACCGACCTCAAGCCGATCGTCGGCATGGTGCTCGGCTCCGGCCTCGGCTCGTTCGCCGACAGCGTCGAGGATGCCGTCCGCTTCTCCTTCGCCGATCTGCCGGGCTTTCCGGTCTCCACCGTCTCCAGCCACAAGGGCGAGCTGGTGATCGGCAAGCTGGCCGGCCAGCCGGTGGCGGTGTTCTCCGGCCGCGCCCACTATTACGAGCACGGCGACGCGGCGGTGATGAAGACGCCGATCGAGGTGCTGAAGCTGATCGGCTGCCGCGCCGTCATCCTGACCAACGCGGCCGGCGGCCTGCATCTGGAAGTCGGGCCGGGCGAACTGATGCTGATCACCGACCACATCAACTTCACCGGCTCCAACCCGCTGGTCGGCGCGCTCGGCGACGAGCGCTTCGTCGGCATGTCGCAGGCCTATGACCTGCGTTTGCAAGCGCTGTTCCGCGAGGCGGCAGCGGCCGAGGGCGTTACGCTGCACTCCGGCGTCTACGTCTGGTTCACCGGTCCGTCCTTCGAGACGCCGGCCGAGATCCGCGCCGCCAAGATCCTCGGCGGCGACGCGGTGGGCATGTCGACGGTGCCGGAGGTGATCCTCGCCCGCTACATGGGCCTCGAGGTGGCCGCCGTCTCCACCGTCACCAACCCGGCCGCCGGCCTGACCGACCAGGAACTCAGCCACGAGGAGGTGAAGGAGGCGGCGCCCAAGGGAGCCGAGAGGCTGCGCCGCATCCTGCCGCGCGTCATCGCCGCCTATGGAGCATCCGCATGAGCTTCCTGCCGCAGGAGATCATCCGAAGGAAGCGCGACGGTGCCGTGCTCAGCCGCGACGAGATCGCCTTCATGGTCGAGGGGCTGACGGCCGGCTCGGTCACCGAGGGGCAGGTGGCGGCCTTCGCCATGGCCACCTTCTTCCGCGGCATGACCACCGACGAGCGGGTGGCGCTGACGCTGGCGATGCGCGATTCCGGCACGGTGCTCGACTGGTCCGACCTGCCGGGCCCGGCGCTCGACAAGCATTCGACCGGCGGCATCGGCGACACCGTGTCGCTGATGCTGGCGCCGGCCGTCGCCGCCTGCGGCGGGTTCGTGCCGATGATCTCCGGCCGCGGCCTCGGCCACACCGGCGGCACGCTCGACAAGCTCGACACCGTACCCGGCTACAAGACGCAGCCGGACAACGCGCTGTTCCGCAAGGTGGTGCGCGAGGTCGGCTGCGCCGTCATCGGCCAGACCGCCGATCTGGCGCCGGCCGACAAGCGGGTTTACGCCATTCGGGATGTGACGGGCACGGTCGAGAGCATCGACCTGATCACCGCCTCGATCCTGTCGAAGAAGCTGGCGGCCGGCCTCACCGGCCTCGTGCTCGACGTCAAGACCGGCTCGGGCGCCTTCATGGCCACCCTCGACGAGTCGCGGGCGCTGGCGACCAGCCTCGTCAGCGTCGCCAACGGTGCCGGCCTGCCGACCATCGGCCTGATTACCGACATGAACGAGCCGCTCGGCACGGCGGCCGGCAACGCGCTGGAAGTGCAACTCGCCGTGGATTTCCTGACCGGCAAGCGCATCGATCCGCGCATGTGGGAGGTGACGGTGGCGCTGGCCGCCGAAATGCTGGTGATCGGCGATCTCCGGCCCGACGTCGCCGAGGCGCGCGTCGCCATCGAGGAGGCGTTCACATCCGGCAAGGCGGCGGAAATCTTCGGCCGCATGGTGACGGCGCTCGGCGGCCCGGCCGACTTCATCGACAAGGCGGACGGTTATCTCGCCAAGGCGCCGGTGGTGCGGCCGGTGATGCCGCCGGCCGCCGGTACGGTGGCGGCCATCGACGCGCGGGCGATCGGCGTCGCGGTGGTCGGCCTCGGCGGCGGACGCACCCGGCCGCAGGACGCCATCGATCCGGCCGTCGGCTTCTCCGGCCTTGCCAGCCTGCGTGACGACGTCGGGTCCGACCGACCGCTCGGCTTCGTGCACGCGGCAAGCGAATCGGCGGCCGACGCGGCGGCGGCGGCGCTGGTCGCCGCCTATACGCTGGGCGACCGGCCCGAACGCGGCCCGGCGGTGATCGAGCGTCTGGGCGGCTGAGGCATTTTCCCGGGACGGACGCGGACGGCGGCCCGCCCCGGCTTTCTACAGGATGAGGCACCCGACGGGCGCCGAGGAGGGATCATGAAACGGGCCATCGTCATCGTGCTCGACAGCTTCGGCATCGGCGGCGCGCCGGACGCCGCCCGCTTCGGCGACGAGGGATCGGACACGCTCGGCCATATCGCCGCCGAATGCGCGGCCGGCCGGGGCGACCGGGCCGGGCTGCGCCAGGGACCGCTCCATCTGCCCAACCTCGAGCGGCTCGGCCTCGGCCTTGCCGCCGAGCTGGCCACCGGCGCGCGGCCGGCCGGCTTCAGCCGCGACGTGGTGGAAGGCCGCTACGCCGCACCGGCCGAGCAGTCGAGCGGCAAAGACACTCCGTCCGGCCACTGGGAGATCGCCGGCGTGCCGGTGCCCTTCGAGTGGGGCTATTTCCCGCCCGACCCGCCGAGCTTCCCGGCCGAGCTGATCGAGGCATACGTGCGCGAGACCGGCGTGCCCGGCATCCTCGCCAACTGCCACGCCTCCGGCACCGAGGTGATCGCCCGCTTCGGTGAGGAGCACATCCGCACCGGCAAGCCGATCGTCTACACCTCGGCCGATTCGGTGATGCAGATCGCCACCCACGAGACGCATTTCGGCCTCGACAAGCTGCTCGCCGACTGCGAGATCGCCCGCCGGCTGGTCGACCCCTACCGCATCGGCCGGGTGATCGCCCGGCCCTTCGTCGGCGAAACCCGCGACACCTTCAAGCGCACCGCCAACCGGCGCGACTATGCTGTGCCGCCACCCGAGCCGACGCTGCTCACCCGCGTCGAGGCGGCCGGGCACAAGGTGTTCGGCATCGGCAAGATCGGCGACATCTTCGCCCACCAGAACATCACCGTCACCCGCAAGGGCAAGTCCAACGACGGCAACCTCGACCTTGGCATCGCCGCGCTCGCTGAGGCCGGCGACGGCGATCTCGTCTTCGTCAACCTCGTCGACTTCGACACCGAATACGGCCACCGCCGCGACGTTGCCGGCTATGCCGCCTGCCTCGAAGCCTTCGACCGGCGGCTGCCGGAGGTGGAGGCGGCGATGGGCGACGGCGACCTGTTGCTGATCACCGCCGACCACGGCTGCGACCCGACCTGGACGGGCAGCGACCACACCCGCGAGCGGGTGCCGGCGTTGCTGTTCGGCAAGGGCGTCCGGCCTGGCGCGGCCGGTCGGCCCGACAGCTTCGCCGACATGGCCGAGAGCGTCGCCGCCTGGCTCGGCCTCGCGCCGGGCCGGCACGGTCGCTCGCTCCTCTGACAGACATTTTCGAAAGACACTTCATGCTTGACCCGACCGCCGCGCCTTCGGTGCCGAAGGCCGAACTGCACGTCCATCTCGAAGCCGGCGCCGCGCCGGCGCTGGTCCGCCGCAACGCCGCCCGCTACGGGGTGGATGTGTCGCGGCTGTTCGACGACGAGGGCCGTTATCTCTGGACCGATTTTTCGGCCTTCCTCACCGCTTATGACCTCGCCGCCTCGGTGTTCCGTTCTCCGGAGGACTTCGCCGAACTGGCCGAGACCTACCAGCTCGAAGCGGCGGCGGCCGGCTCGATCTACACCGAGTTCTTCGTGTCGCCCGACTTCGGCAACCGCTCCGGCCTCGGCTACCGCGCCTATCTCGACGGCATCGTCGAGGGGCTGAGGCGGGCCGAGGCGGCGGCCGGCATCGTCGGCCGGCTGATCCCGCTGGTCGAGCGCCACTACGGGCCGGAACGCGGCGTCGAGGCGGCGCGGGCGGCGGTCAACAACCTTGTGCCGGAAGTGGTCGGCTTCGGCATGGCCGGCGAGGAGCGGCTCTACGCGCCGCACGAGTTCCGCCCTGCCTTCGAGGTGGCCGCCGAGGCCGGACTGCCGCTGACCTGCCATGCCGGCGAATGGTGCTCGTGGGAGGGTGTGGCGGCGACGCTCGACGCGCTGCCGGTGAGGCGCATCGGCCACGGCGTCCGGGCGATCGAGAACGCCGACCTCGTTCGCCGCATCGCCGCCGAGGGTATCCACCTCGAGATATGTCCGGTGTCCAACGTGACGCTCGGCGTCTACGGCAGCTATGCCGACCATCCGCTCCTGAAGCTCCGGGCGGCGGGGGTGCGGCACTCGCTTAACTCCGACGATCCGCCGTTCTTCTGGACCTCGGTCGGCCACGAGTATCGCGTCGGGCGCGACGTTTTCGGCCTCTCCGATGCCGAGCTTGCGGCGGTCACCCGCGTGGCGATCGAGGATGCCTTCTGCGACGAGGCCACCAAGGCGCGCCTCCTCGCCAAGGTTTAGGGCGCGTCCGGCAAATTTCAGTTGTCGAACACGCCCTGCTTTTGCTTCACGCAATTCCGGGCGCAAAACCGGTGCCCACTTTTGCTGGAATTGCTCTGGCTGGGAATTCCGGTGGGGATCGGGGTTTTTGCCGGTTTCGGCGGCGCGCCCGAGCCTCTATGGTCGCCAAAACGTCCACTCCCCGCGAGGAACCCATGAGCGTCAAGGTCATCGATCATCCGCTGGTGCAGCACAAGCTGACCATCATGCGTAAAAAGGAAACCTCGACGGCGAGTTTCCGGCGGCTGCTCAGGGAAATCTCGACTCTGCTCTGCTATGAGGTGACGCGCGATCTGGCGCTGACCGAAGTGGAGATCGAGACGCCGCTGCAGCTGATGTCGGCGCCGACGCTCGAAGGCAAGAAGCTGGTGTTCGCCTCGGTGCTCCGGGCCGGAAACGGCCTCCTCGAGGGGATGCTCGACCTGGTGCCGGCCGCCCGCGTGTCGCACATCGGCATCTACCGCGACCATGAGACGCTACAGCCGGTGGAATACTACTTCAAGGCGCCGGCCGACCTCTCCGACCGGCTGACCATCGTCGTCGACCCGATGCTGGCCACCGGCAACTCGTCGATCGCCGCCGTCGACAAGCTGAAGGAGCGCGGTGCCCGCGACATCCGCTTCGTCTGCCTGCTGGCGGCGCCCGAGGGCATCAAGCACTTCACCGAGGCGCATCCGGACGTGCCGGTGTTCACGGCGGCCATCGACAGCCACCTCAACGAGAAGGGGTATATCGTGCCCGGCCTCGGCGATGCCGGCGACCGCATGTACGGCACCAAGTAAGGATGCCTTTCCGCCACGCATGACGAGGCCCCGGCCGCCGGCCGGGGCCTTTGCCGTTTTCGAGGCGGTTCAGTGCATCGAGGTGATCTTGATGATCGCCGGCGCCATGATGACGGCGAACAGCACCGGCAGGAAGAACACGATCATCGGCACGGTGAGCTTGGGCGGCAGCGCCGCCGCCTTCTTCTCGGCCTCGTTCATGCGCATGTCGCGATTTTCCTGGCTGAGGACGCGCAGTGTCTGGCCGAGCGGCGTGCCGTAGCGTTCCGACTGGATCAGCGCCAGACACACTGCCTTGACGCCGTCGAGGCCGGTGCGGTTGGCGAGATTCTCATAGGCCTGCCGGCGGTCGGACAGGAAGGACAGCTCGGCGGTGGTGAGGCTCAGTTCCTCGGCCAGCGCCAGCGACTGGCTGCCGATCTCCTCGGAAACGCGGCGGAAGGCGATCTCGATCGACATGCCGCTCTCGACGCAGATCAGCAACAGGTCGAGGGAATCGGGGAAGGCGCGCTTGATCGACTGCTGGCGCTTCTGCAGCGCGTTGGAGACGAAGATCACCGGCAGGTAGAAGCCGATATAGGCGATCACCAGACAGATGCCGACCTTGAAGGGCAGGGGGCGATCGATCTTCAGCACCACGAAGACGTAGAAGATGGCGATGGCCAGGAAGCCGAAGGGCAGCACGAAGCGGGCGAACAGGAAGGTGGTGGTGGCCGCCTCGCTGCGGTAGCCGGCCTGCTTCAGCTTCTCCTCGCCCTTGTCGTCGAGCAGCGCCTTCCTGAGCGACAGCTTCTCGACGAGGCTGCGCATGTAGGCCTTGGATTCCTTGCCGCGCAGCGAGCCGCGCCCCTCCTCGGCGAGCCGGGCGCGCTCGCGCTGGCGGATCTTCTCGCGCTCGTCGGCCACCGCCTTCATGCGGGCCGGCAGGCGGTCGCTCGATAAAAGCGGCATGGTCAGGCTGAGGACGGTGGCGAAGATGGCCAGCGACACCAGGATGGCCATCAGCGCCACCGGATCGCGCAGGATATCGATGATCGCGCCCATGAACGGCTCCTCAGAAGTCGAAAGCGATCATGCGCTTCATGATGAAGACGCCGACGGCCATCCAGAGCAGCGAAACGCCGAGGACGATCTGTCCGATCGGCGCCGTGAACAGCACCATGATGTAGTCGGGGCTGGTGATGTAGACGAGCACGGTGACGATGAACGGCAGCGAGCCGATGATGCCGGCCGAGGACTTGGCCTCCATGCTCATCGCCTGGATCTTGGCGCGCATCTTCTTGCGCTCGCGCAGCACCTTGGCGAGGTTGCCGAGCGCTTCGGAGAGGTTGCCGCCGGCCTTCGACTGGATGGACAGCACGATGCCGAAGAAGCTGGTCTCGGGCAGCGGCACGTGCTCGTACATGCGGCCGACCGCCTCGTCGATCGGCATGCCGAGCTGCATCGCCTCGACCACGGCGCGGAACTCGCTCCTCACCGGTTCCTTGGCCTCGGCGGCGATGGTGCGAAGGCAGTCGTTGAGCGGCAGACCGGCCTTGACGCCGCGCACGATCACCTCGACGGCGTTGGCGAGTTCGTCGACGAAGGCGGCCTGGCGGCGCTTGCGCTTGAAGTTGACGACGAAGCGCGGCAGGCCGACGGCGCCGACGAAGCCGGCGCCGAGCACCAGGAGCAGCGGCAGGCCGGCGATCAGGCAGAGGAAGGCGACGACGAAGCCGGTCAGGCCGCTGTAGAGATAGAAGCGGCCGATGGGCAGGCTGAGGCCGGCCTGCTGGAGGCGGAGCTGCAGGGGCGGGTTGGTCGACTTCGACGCCCGGTGCTTCTGCTTGATCTCCAGGTCCTTCAGCGTCTCCTGGACGTTGCGGCGACGGGCGGTCGGGACCACCGGCTTGGCCCGGTCGACCTCGGCCGCCGGCGCCGCCACCAGCGTGCGCCGCCGCTCGACCGCCGCATCGCGCTCGATGCGGCCATAGAGGAAGCCGTAGAGCAGCGCGGCGATCGAGAAGCCGACGAGGCCCATCATCGCCAGGACGCTGATATCTATGCCGAACAGCATGCTCCCTCTCCGGTGTCGCCGCCGGGCCGGCGGCCTTGTGCGATCAGGCGTAGGCGCCGGTCGGCGCCGGCGCCTCGGAAGCGTCGAGGGCGGCGGCGAGGCGCCGCTCCTCGCCGTAGTAGCGGGCGCGGTCCCAGAACTTCGGCCGGCCGATGCCAGTCGAACGATGGCGGCCGATCAGCCGGCCGTCGCTCTCCTCGCCGACGATGTCGTAGACGAACAGATCCTGGGTGATCACCACGTCGCCTTCGAGACCGACCACCTCGGTGATGTGGGTGATGCGGCGCGAGCCGTCGCGGAGACGCGCCGCCTGGATGACGACGTCGACCGACGAGACGATCATCTCGCGCACCGTCTTGGCCGGCAGCGTGTAGCCGCCCATGGAGATCATCGATTCGACGCGGCTGATCGCCTCGCGCGGCGAGTTGGCGTGCAGCGTGCCCATCGAGCCGTCGTGGCCGGTGTTCATCGCCTGCAAGAGGTCGAAGGCCTCGGGGCCGCGCACTTCGCCGACGATGATCCGCTCGGGGCGCATGCGCAGGCAGTTCTTGACGAGGTCGCGCATGGTCACCTGGCCCTCACCCTCGAGGTTGGGCGGGCGGGTTTCGAGGCGGACGACATGCGGCTGCTGCAGTTGGAGTTCGGCGGCGTCCTCGCAGGTGATGATGCGCTCGGTCGGCTCGATATAGGCGGTGAGGCAGTTGAGCAGCGTCGTCTTGCCCGAACCGGTGCCGCCGGAGACCAGCACGTTGCAGCGGCAGCGGCCGATGATCTCCAGGATAGTGGCGCCCTCGGGCGTGATCGAGCCAAACTTGACCAGCTGCGGCAGCGTCAGCTTGTCCTTCTTGAACTTGCGGATGGTCAGCGTCGGCCCGTCGATGGCCAGCGGCGGCGCGATGACGTTGACGCGGCTGCCGTCGGGCAGGCGGGCGTCGCAGATCGGCGATGCCTCGTCGACGCGGCGGCCGATCTGGCTGACGATGCGCTGGCAGATGTTCATCAGCTGCACGTTGTCGCGGAAGCGCACGCCGGTCTTGACCATCTTGCCGGCCACTTCGATGAAGGTGGCATTGGCGCCGTTGACCATGATGTCGGCGATGTCGTCGCGGGCGAGCAGCGGCTCCAGCGGGCCGTAGCCGAGCACGTCGTTGCAGATGTCGTCGAGCAGTTCCTCCTGCTCGGCGATCGACATCACCACCGCCTTCAGCGAGATGATGTCACCGACGATATCGCGGATTTCCTCGCGCGCCGTCTCGATGTCGAGCTTGGCGAGCTGGCTGAGGTCGATGGTCTCGATCAGCGCCGAGAAGATCGACGACTTGGTGTCGTAATAGCTGTCGGACTTCTTGCGTTCCGGCATCTCCGGCGGCGGCGCGGCGCGCGCCGGAGCGGCCGGAGCCGCCGGTGCGGCGGCCGG
>LUYO01000043.1:0-32425 GCA_001603295.1 Rhodobacterales bacterium Alpha_02 | reverse complement strand
CCCGCCGCGACATCGGCTCGGCGCTTGCCGCCGCCGGCCGGCCGCTCGACGCCATCGCCGCCTTCCGCCGGCTCGGCGATGCCGCCCCGCGCGCCGACCGGGCCGCCGCCCTCTGCGCCGTCGGCGACATGGCCGGCGGCTTTGCCGAACTCGACGCGCTGGCTGGCGCCGCGCTGCCGCCCTGGGCCGCCCGCCTGCCGGCCTGGGATGGCCGGCCGCTTGCCGGCCCGCTGCTCGTCGTAGCCGGCGCCGACCCGCTCGATCTCCTTGCTCTGGCGTCGGCGCTGCCGCTCGCCCGCTCGCTGGTCGCCGAGCTGGTGCTCGCCGTGCCCAAGCCCTTCGCCCGTCTTGCCGCCTCGCTCGCCGGCGTCGACCGCGTGGTCACCGACGAGACGCCGGCCGCCGCGGCGGTACCGCTGGCCGGCCTGCCGCACCGGCTCNNCGCCGACCGCTGGAGCGCCCGGCTCGGTCTCGGCAAGGGCAGGCCGGTCGTCGGTCTTACCTGGGGCAACGGGCTCGATCCGGCCGACCTGGCGCCGCTCGCCGGCCTCGACGACCTGCGCTTCGTCGCCCTCGAACGGCTGCCGGCCTCGACGATCGCCCGTGCGTCGGGGGCGGCGTCCGGCTGGGAGGTGACGGGCACGCCGGTGCGCATAGAGCATCCCGGCCCGGATTTCGAGGCGGGCGTCGATGCCCGCGTCGACGGCGCCGCGCTGATTGCCCGGCTCGACGCGGTGATCGCCGTCGATGGCCTGCCGCTCCGCCTCGCCGGCGCGCTCGACCGGCCGGGCGTCGCGCTGCTGCCCTCGGTTGCCGGCTGGATATGGGGAATGGATGGGGAGAGGTCGCCCCGCTTTCCGTCGCTGTCGCTGTTGCGGCGGGCGCCGGAAGGATCGTTCCGGGCCTTGCTGCCGCGAGCGGTCCGCCTCGTCCGCGACGCCCTCCGCCGCTGATCGGACAGGAAAATCCCACCGGAAAGGGCCCGCTTCCGGGAAGCATGTTGCCTTGGCAGCCCGAATGGGCGACAGTATCGGAAGGAAATTTTACAATCGGGCCATTCCGGAGGGAATCCTATCTCTTGCTAATTGAAGTCGTCCACTTAGGATTTCAGCCTGTCGGGAAGCGCTGCGACGGCCGAGAGGCGACCTAGCTCCCGAGAGGCGCGATGCCAAGGCATCGCTCGAAGCTGGAGACCGGAAGCATGAGACGCTCGAAACTCCTGGGACTGATCGCTGCCGCCCTGATCGCCGGGCCGCTCGCCCTTGCCGCGCCCGCCCAGGCGGTGACGCTGACCAACGTCTCCTACGACCCGACGCGCGAGTTCTACGAGGCCTACAACAAGGCTTTCGCCGCCCACTGGAAGGCCGAGACCGGCGAGGACATCACCATTCGCGCCTCGCACGGCGGCTCCGGCAAGCAGGCGCGCGCCGTCATCGACGGCCTGCCGGCCGACGTGGTGACGCTGGCGCTCGAAAGCGACATCAACGCCATCGTCGAGAAGACTGGCAAGATCCCGGCCGACTGGCGCGGCAAGCTGCCGCACAATTCCGCGCCATACACCTCGACCATCGTTTTCCTGGTGCGCAAGGGCAATCCCAAGGGCATCCACGACTGGGGCGACCTGGTGAAGGACGGCGTCGAGGTAATCACCCCCAACCCTAAGACCTCGGGCGGCGCCCGCTGGAACTACCTCGCCGCCTGGGCCTGGGCGGCCGGCCAGTACGGCGGCGACGAGGCGAAGATCCGCGACTACATCACCACCCTGTTCCGGCATGTGCCGGTGCTCGACACCGGCGCCCGTGGCTCGACGGTTACCTTCGCCCAGCGCGAGCTTGGCGACGTGCTGCTGGCCTGGGAGAACGAGGCCTTCCTCGCCCTCGACGAGTTCGGCGCCGACAACTTCGACATCGTCGTGCCGCCGCAGTCGATCCTGGCCGAGCCGCCGGTCGCCGTGGTCGAGGAGAACGCCAAGGCCAACGGTACCGAAAGGCAAGCGCGCGCCTATCTCGAATACCTCTATTCGGCCGAGGGCCAGACGCTGGCCGCCAGGTACCACTACCGGCCGTCCGAGCCGAAGCTGGTCGATCCTGGGCTGCTGAAGAACATCCCGGAACTGAAGCTCGTCAGCATCGACGATCCGCTGTTCGGCGGCTGGGCCAAGGCGCAGCCCTACCACTTCGGCGACGGCGGCGTATTCGACCAGATCTACAAGCCCGCCCAATGACGGAAACGGAGGAGGATGCCATGTGGATCGCCACCGCGCCGCCGGGCTTCCTCTTTCCGCTGACCGAACGCGACCTCGACGCTGGCCGGCCGGGCGATCCCGACCGGCCGGCGCCTGCCGAAAGAGAGGCCGATGACCCCGACCGCCCCCTTCGTCAAGCCCAGCGTGCTGCCGGGATTCCGGCTGACGATCCTGTTCACGCTGCTCTACCTGACGCTGATCGTGCTGTTGCCGATTGGCGCCCTGCTCTTCCGGGCTTCTTCGCTGGGGGTGCATGAGATCGTCGCGCTGGCGCTCGACAGCCGCACGCTGGCCGCGCTGCGCCTGTCGTTCCTGACCAGCCTTGCCGCCGCCGCCTTCAACGTGCCCTTCGGTCTGCTGATCGCCTGGGTGCTGGTGCGCTACGACTTTCCCGGTCGCCGCTTCTTCGACGCCATCATCGATCTGCCTTTCGCCCTGCCGACGGCGGTGGCCGGCATCGCGCTGACCGCGCTTTATGCGCCGAAGGGCTGGATCGGCTCCATCGCGGCGCTCGCCGGCCTCAAGATCGCCTTCACGCCGGCCGGCGTGTTCCTGGCGCTGGTGTTCGTCGGCCTGCCGTTCATCGTCCGCACCGTGCAGCCGGTGCTCGGCGAGCTTGATCGCGAACTCGAGGAGGCGGCGGCGACGCTCGGCGCCGGCCGGCTCCGCACCATCGCCTCGGTGGTGTTGCCGCCTCTCACCCCGGCCATCCTCACCGGCTTCGCGCTGGCCTTCGCCCGGGCGGTCGGCGAATACGGCTCGGTGATCTTCATCGCCGGCAACATCCCCTATGTCTCGGAGATCGCCCCGCTGCTCATCGTCATCAAGCTGGAGGAGTTCGACTATGCCGGCGCCACCGCCGTCGCGGCCATCATGCTGGCCATCAGCTTCGCGACGCTGCTCCTCATCAACCTGATCCAGGCCCGGGCGCGCGCGAGGTACGGCCATGTCTGACGGCTCCGTCGTCTTCGCCGTGTCGACGGACGAGACTGTTGACGCGGTCGACGCCCGGCCGCCGGCGCGCCGCCTGCCGACCGAGGAGGCGCCCTGGGTCAGGCGCCTGTTGATCGGCCTGGCGGTCGGCTTCCTCGGCCTGTTCCTGCTTCTGCCGCTGGTCACCGTGTTCATGGAGGCCTTCCGCAAGGGGGCCGGCGCCTTCCTCCAGGCCTTCGCCGACCCGGCCGCCGTCGACGCCATCATCCTGACGCTGGTGGTCGCCGCCATCGCCGTGCCGGCCAATCTGGTGTTCGGCGTCGCCGCCGCCTGGGCGGTCGCCAAGTTCGACTTCCGCGGCAAGGCCTTCCTGGTGACGCTGATCGACCTGCCGTTCTCGGTGTCGCCGGTGGTGGCCGGCCTTGTCTACGTACTGCTCTACGCCAGCCACGGCCTGTTCGGCGGCCTGCTGCAATGGGCCGGCATTCAGATCATCTTCGCGCTGCCGGGCCTCGTCATGGCGACGATCTTCGTCACCTTCCCGTTCATCGCCCGCGAGCTGATCCCGCTGATGGAGGAGCTCGGCAACGCCGACGAGGAGGCGGCGCTGACGCTCGGCGCCTCCGGCTTCCGCATGTTCTGGACGGTGACGCTGCCCAACGTCAAATGGGCGCTGCTCTACGGCGTGTTGCTCTGCAACGCCCGCGCCATGGGCGAGTTCGGGGCGGTGTCGGTGGTCTCCGGCCACATCCGCGGCTACACCAACACCATGCCGCTGCACATCGAGATCCTCTACAACGAATACCAGTTCGTCGCCGCCTTCGCCGTCGCCTCGCTGCTCGCCGCCCTGGCGCTGGTGACGCTCGGCATCAAGTCCTGGCTGGAACATCGCTACGCCGGCGACCTCGCCGCCGGCCATCGCCACTGACGGAAAGCTCCATGGAACTCGACATCCGCAATCTCGTGAAGACCTTCGGCACGACGCCGGCTTTGCACGGCGTCGACCTCCGGGTCGAATCGGGCGAGCTTCTGGCGCTGCTCGGCCCCTCCGGCTCGGGCAAGACGACGCTGCTGCGCTGCGTCGCCGGCCTCGAAATCCCGTCCTCCGGCCAGATCCTGTTCGGCGGTGAGGACGCCAGCCTGAAAAGCGTGCAGGAGCGGCAGATCGGCTTCGTCTTCCAGCACTATGCGCTGTTCAAGCACCTCAGCATCGCCGACAACATCTCCTATGGCCTGCGGGTGCGGCCGCGCCGCAGCCGGCCGACCGACGCGGCGATCAGGGCGCGGGTCGAGGAACTGCTGGAGCTGATCCAGTTGCCCGGCTACGGCGGCCGCTACCCCAGCCAGTTGTCCGGCGGCCAGCGCCAGCGGGTGGCGCTCGCCCGGGCGCTGGCCGTCGAGCCGCGCGTGCTGCTGCTCGATGAGCCGTTCGGCGCGCTCGACGCCAAGGTGCGCAAGGAGCTGCGCCTCTGGCTGCGGGAATTCCACGACCGCACCGGCCACACCACGCTGTTTGTGACGCACGACCAGGAGGAGGCGCTCGACCTCGCCGACCGCGTGGTGGTCATGAACGCCGGCAAGGTCGAGCAGGTCGGCTCGCCCGAGGACGTCTACGACCGGCCGGCGACGCCCTTCGTCTTCGACTTCATCGGCGAATCGGTGCGCCTCGACATCCGCATCGACAAGGGCCGGCCCTTCGTCGGCCAGCAGCAGGTGTCGATCCCGAAATTGCCGCCGTTGCTGTTCGACGGGCCGGCCAGGCTCTACGTCCGGCCCGAGCACGTCGCCTTCCGCCGCGACGGCGAGGGCCTCTGGGCGACGGTGGTGTCGCTGCACCGCTCCGGCTCGTCGCGCCGCATCGGCTTCCGCGCCGACGGCAGCGATGCGCTGATCGAGGCGCTGACGCCGGCCGACCGCGAGCCGCCGCGCATCGGTGACCGCGCCGCGCTGGAGATCCGGGCGGCCGGCCTGTTCGCCGGCTGAGATTTCCTGACGGGCATTGCCACTCTTCGCAACCGGTGATAACAGTTACAATTGGAAATATCGCCGATGCGCGTATCGCGCACGAAGTGCGTAAGGGGGGCTCATGCGTTTCTTTTATGCCGTGGCGGCACTGCTGCCGCTGATCACCGCCGCGCAGGCAGAGGACCTGACCTACGACATCAGAGCGGGTGAGACGGCGTCCGAGACGCTGTACCTCGCAACCGATACCTGCGTTTCCGTCGGCCAGTATCGAAGCAAGGTCCTGAAGGAGCCGTCGCACGGCAAGTTGATCATCCGTCCGGAGACCTTCATTTCCAACGGCCCTAACTGCAAAGGGCGGAAGTTCGTCGGCACCAAGATCTCCTACACCCCGGCCAAGGGCTTTCGCGGTACCGACTATCTGTCGATCAACCTCGGCTATCCGATCGACACCTCGCAGATGCAGTACAGCTACACCACCTACGATGTCACGCTGAACGTCCGCTGATCAGGTGCCGCGCGGCTTGGCTCGTCGCGTCGGCTCGGCGGCGATCGGATCATCCGGCCAAGGGTGCTTGGGATAGCGGCCCCTGAGGTCCTTGGCCACGTCCTTCCATGAGCCGCGCCAGAAGCCGGGGAGATCCTTGGTGGTCTGGATCGGCCGATGGGCGGGCGAGGTCAGCACCAGCGTCAGCGGCACCCGGCCGCCGGCGATCGCCGGATGGCGGTCGAGGCCGAACAGCTCCTGCACGCGGATCTCGACGGCCGGGCCGCCGTCGGCGCCGTAGTCGATGGGCAGGCGGCTGCCGGTCGGCGCCTCGAAATGGCTGGGCATCAGCCGGTCCATCTCCTGCCGGAGGCCGAAGGGAACCAGCCGGTCGAGGGCGGCGCCGAGCAGCGCCGCGTCGATGTCGTCGAGCCGGGTCAGGCCGTCGGCGAACGGGGCGAGCCAGTCGTCGAGCGTCTCCGTGAGATCGGCGTCGGACAGGTTGGGCCAGGGCTCGCCCACCGTGCGGTGGAGGAAGCCGACGCGCTCGCGGAGCCGCCGCTGCTCTTTCGACCAGCCGAGCCGGTCGACGCCGGTCTTGCGGATGCCGGAAATGAGCGCCGCGACGGTCTCCGGTCCGGCGGGAGCGGCGATCGGTTCCTCGTTGAGCCTGACGGCGCCCAGCCGGCGGACGCGGCGGGCGCGCACGGCGCGGGCCATGGGGTCGTAGAGCACCGTGGTCTCGGCGACGATGTGGCCGGCAAACAGCGCCTCGATCTCGTCGCGGGAGATGGCGGCGGCCAGCCGTATGCGCGCCCGCTCGGCCTTGCCGGCCAGATCGGCCACGACGATGTGGTCCTCTCGGGCGAGCCGGTCGTGGTCCTCGACCAGACCGCCGCGGCCACTGGCCAGGCGAAAGGCGCCGGGCGTTCCTCGCGCCTCGGCGATGCGGTCGGGATAGGCCAGTGCCAGGATGGCGCCGGGCGACAGCGGATCGGCCGCCGCCGTGCCGCCCGCCAGCTTCGCCCATTTCGCCGCCATGGCGCGGGCGTCGGTCGCTCGCGGACCGCGATCGGCGCGAAAGCGGGCAAGGCGATCGGCGAGGTCAGTGGCGTCGCCGCCGAGGCCCTGCTCGGTCAGGATGGCCGCGATGTCGGCGGCCGTGCGGCCGGCGCCGAGTTCGGCCGCCCGGCGGATCATGTGGGCAAGGCGCGGCGGCAGCGGCAGCCGGGCGAGCGCCCGGCCCTCGGCGGTAATGCGGCCATCGTCGTCGAGGGCGTCGAGCGCCTTGAGGAGGAGGACCGCCTCGTCCCAGGCCGGCTTGGGCGGCGGGTCGAGGAAGGCGAGGGTGGCGGGGTCCTTGATGCCGACGGCCGCCAGATCGAGGACGAGCTGGCTGAGGTCGGCCTCCAGGATTTCCGGCGTCGAATAGGGTTGCAGCGCCGCCGTCTGCCCTTCACCCCACAGGCGCCAGCAGACGCCCGGCTCGGTGCGGCCGGCGCGGCCGCGCCGCTGGTCGGCCGAAGCGCGCGACACCCGCACCGTCTCGAGCCGGGTCAGGCCGGTATCCGGCTCGTATTTCGGCACGCGGGCGAGGCCGCCGTCGATGACGAGGCGCACGCCGTCGATGGTCAGCGACGTCTCGGCGATGGCGGTGGCCAGCACCACCTTGCGCTCCGGCGGCCGGCAGGGCCGGATGGCGAGGTCCTGCTCAGCGTTCGAGAGAGCGCCGTAGAGCGGCGCCAGCCGCACGCCAGCCGGCAGGCGGCCGTCGAGCCGCTCGGCGACGCGGCGGATTTCCGCCTGCCCCGGCAGGAACACCAGCGCCGAGCCGTCCTCCTCGCGGAGCGCCCGCAGCGTCACCTCGGCCACCTGGTCCTCAAAGCGCAGGAGCGGATCGCGGTCGAGGTGCCGCGTCGCCACCGGGAAGGCGCGGCCGGCGCTCTCGATCACCGGCGTGTTGCCGAGGAGGGCCGCCACCCGGCCGCCGTCGAGCGTGGCGCTCATGACGAGGATGCGCAGATCGTCGCGGAGCGCCGCCCCGTCGAGGGTCAGCGCGAGACCGAGGTCACCGTCGAGCGAACGCTCGTGGAACTCGTCGAACAGCACCGCCGACACGCCGTCGAGCGAGGGATCGTCAACCACCATGCGCGTGAAGACGCCCTCGGTGACCACCTCGATCACCGTCTTCGCCGACACCTTCGCATCCATGCGGACGCGGTAGCCGACCGTGCCGCCCACCGCCTCGCCGAGACTGTCGGCCATGCGCGCCGCCGCGGCGCGGGCGGCGATGCGGCGCGGCTCGACGACGATCAGCCTGCCCCGCCGCCAGGCAGCATCGAGGAGGGCGAGCGGCACCCGCGTCGTCTTGCCGGCGCCCGGCGCGGCGACCAGCACCAGGCGCGGGTCGGCGTCGAGCGAGGCTCTGATGTCATCGAGCAGCGCGTCGATGGGCAGCGGCGGCAAGCGGTCCGGCGTTGTCGTCAACGCAGCGCCCTGAGCAGCGCCGAATCCGGCCAGCCGTCGGCCGGCAGGCCGGCCCTCAGCTGGAAGCCGCGCACCGCCTCGCGCGTCCGCTGGCCGAGCTTGCCGTCCTTGGGGCCGGGGTCGAAGCCCTGCGCGGCCAGCGCGCCCTGGATGAAGGCGATGTCGGAAGCGCCCAGCGCCTCGACCTTGCCGTTGCCGGGACCGACCGGCGGCGCGCCGGTGAGACGGGTGGCGAAATAGGCGGCAGTGGTGGCGTAGACCAGTGACTCGTTCCAGCCGAGATACACGTCGAAATTATGATAGGCAAGGAAGGCAGGTCCGAAGCGGCCCATCGGCAGGTAGAGCGCGGCGAGACCGTTGGGGATGGCGCCATGGGCCGGCCGGACACCCATTGCCTGCCATTCGCCGGCCGGCTTCTTGATCGGCAGGTCGGCCTGGTCCCAAGGCAGGTTGGCCGGGATGTCGACCTCGACCAGCCACGGCTGGCCGGGTGCCCAGCCGAGCGACTGGAGATAGTTGGCGGTCGACGCCAGCACGTCGGGCGCGCTCCTGATCAGGTTGCGGCGGCCGTCGCCGTCGAAGTCGACGGCGTAGCGGAGATAGTTGGACGGCAGGAACTGCGTCTGCCCCAGTTCGCCCGCCCAGGCGCCCTTCATCTCGGGCGGCGCGAGGTCGCCGCGCGCCACGATCCGGATGGCGTCGCCGAGTTCGGCCTGGAACATGGCGGGGCGGCGGCAGTCGTAGGCGAGCGTCGCCAGCGACTGGATGGTCGGGAAGTCGCCGGTATTGGCGCCGAAGTCGCTCTCGAGGCCCCAGACGGCGACGATCACCTCGGCCGGCACGCCGTATTGCGCCTCGATGCGGGAGAACAGGCTGGCGTTGGTCTTGATCTTCTGTGCCCCCACCGTCAGGCGGTTCTTGTTGACCATGCGTCCCGCGAATTCGCTGAAGGTCTGCGAGAAGACGCCCTGTCCCCGGTCCTTCTTGATCACCGCCGGATCGAAGGCGACGCCGGAGAGCGACGACCGTACCGCGTCGGCCGGCAAGCCGGCGTCGGTCAGCGTCTTGGCATAGCCGGCGAGCCAGGCGCCGAAGCCGTCGCCCTTGGCGCTGCAGGAGGCGGCGAGGCCGGGCGTGGCGAAGGCGGGCAGGCCGGCGAGCAACACCGCTAGGATGGAAACGGACGACCGCATCGATACAATCTCCTGAAGGGCTGAAACCAAGGGGTGTGGATCATAGCGGCATTCGCCGGCCGCCGACAGGGTGTCAGTCGAGGCTTTCCGTCCCGGCTCTCTTGTCCCGTCGCCCGCCCGCCAGCATCAGGCCGGCGACGATGATCACCGCCGCGCCGATCAGCATCGATGGACGCGGCCGGTCGCCGAACACCAGCCAGCCGAACAGGATCGCCCAGAGCAGCAGCGAATACTGGATCGGCGCCACCACGGCGGCCGGCGCCAGCTTCAGCGAGCGGGCAATAGAGAGGTGCGCCACCATGGCGACGATGCCGAGGGCGGCCAGCATCAGGACATCGGCGGCGTCCGGCGTCACCCAGCCGAAGGGGGCGAGCGCCACGCCGACGACCAGCGCCCCCACCGTCTGCCAGAACACCAGCACCCGGTCGGGCGTGCCGCGCAGCTGGCGGCTCTGCACCACCATCATGGCGTAGGAGAGCGCGCCGCCGATGGAGATCAGCGACGCCCAGGTGAGGCTGCCCGATCCCGGCCGCAGCACGACAACCACGCCGGCAAAGCCGACGGCGATGGCCAGCCACTGGCGGCCGCCCACCCGCTCGCCGAGCAGAAACGGCGACACTGCGGCAATGTAGATCGGACCGGCGAGATAGAAGGTCATGACGTCGGCGAGCGGCAGGAAGCGGACCGCCGTGTAGAAGAACACCAGCTCCGCCGTGGCCAGCACGACGCGCGACAGCTGCGTGCCTGGCCGCTCCAGCCGGACGAGCGTCGGCGTGCCGCCCCGGGCGAGAAGCGGCGCCAGCAGGACGAGGGCGGCGAGCGAGCGAATCAGCACGATCTCGCCGGCCGGGAAGGCGCCGGCCAGCCACTTGCCCATGATATCGTTGACGGCGAATAGGAAGTCGCCGAGCAACATCATGAAGATGCCGAGGCCGACGGTGGAGCGGGCAGGGATGGCGGACACGAACGGCTCCGGCGGGGCGAGGCTCGTGTCTCGATAGCCGATCCGCAGCGCCTTGGCGAGACGGACGCCGGCTTTTCCGTTTTTCCGCTTGGCCGGGCGAGGGCGGCAAGGCTAACCTCGCACCGGTTGCAGCGGTTCCGGAGATGAGATGCGGAAGCTCGATATCCTTCTTTATACGCGCGCCTCCGGCGGCGGCGGCGCCGAGCGCGTCTGGTCGATCCTGGCGGCCGGTCTGGCGGTGCGCGGTCACCGTGTCGTCTTCGCCTTCGACGAGAGGATGCCGGGCATCCCGATCGATCCGGCCGTCGAGGCGATCGACGTCGGCGCGCGTCACGGCGCCGCCGTGCTGAAGCTCGCCGGCCTGATGCGCCGGCGGCGCTTCGACGTCATCGCCGCCGCCGTGTCGGTCTCCTGCGTCAAGCTGGCGCTCGCCAAGGCACTGGCGCCGACGCGGGCGCCGCTCGTCCTCTCCTATCACGGCTTCGAGGAGTACAAGACCGGCCGCCTGTCGGCCGCCGCCTACTACGGCCTGCCGCTGCTGCGCCTCATGACCAGCCGCTTCGTCGGCGTCTCCGACGGCATTGTCGAGGCGCTGGTCAGCCGCTGGCACGCGCCGGCGGCCCGCACGGAACGCATCTACAATCCGGTGCCGCTGCTTGCCGTCGCCACGACGGAGGAGATCGCCGCCCGGCCGCCGGTGGTCGGCGCCGTCGGCCGGCTGTCGCGCGAAAAGGGCATGGACGTGCTGATCGACGCCTTCGCCCGTCTGACGACGCCGGATGCCCGCCTGGTCATCGGCGGCGACGGGCCGGAGCGCGACAATCTCGTGCGGCAGGCGGCCGAACTCGGCGTGGCGGATCGCGTGCGATTCCTGGGGCGTGTCGCCTCGGCGACCGAGGTCTACGGCCTCGCCCGTGTCGCCGCCGTGCCGTCGCGTACCGAGGCCTTTGGCATGACCACGGTGGAGGCGCTGTCGGCCAGCCTCCCGGTAGTCGCCAGCGATTGCGCCGGCTCACGGGAGATTCTGGCCGGCTACGCCGGCGAACTGGTGCCGGTCGGCGACGCCGTGGCGCTGGCCGCGGCGCTCGACAAGGCTCTCGCGGCGCCGCCCGATCCGGCGCCCGGCGTCGGCCGGGCGCGCGACTTCTCGGCCGAGGCCGGCATCGATCAGTGGGAGCGGCTGTTCGCCGGGCTGGCCGGGCCGGGCTGACGGGCAGCCGCGCCGGTTCGTCCGAGCGCGACGTGCCGCTCGAACAGCTTCGGCAACTGCACCGCCACCGAATAGGGCGTTACCTTGGCGCGGATCGTTTCCGGGTTCAGTTTGCCGGCGAAGATGTCGGCGGCCAGACGGGCGAATCCCTCGGCCATCTGCTCGGCGGCCGCCTCGCGATCCTCCGGCCGCTCGACCAGAAAACCGGAGACGCCGGCCTCGATCAGCGGGTCGTATTGCGGCAGGCGGATGGCGCCGACCGGCCGGCCGCTCGACAGCGCCTCCAGGAGATAGCAGGGCATGCCCTCGAAATAGGAGGTGAGGATGCCGGCGTGGCAATCGCGCATGATCGCCGACACGCCGTCGCCGGTCTGGAAGCCGTGGCGGATGGTGAATGCCTCGACGCCGGCGAACTCCTTGTCGCGATAGGGGTCGGAGGTGCCGACATAGTGGAATTCGAGTTTGCCGCCGAGCTTGCCGTGAAGGCGCCTCAGCGTCTCGAACATCAGCGGCGGGTCCTTGAAGGCGTCGAGCCGGCCGGCGAACACCACGCGGAACACGTCGGTCGCGGGGAAGGGCGCCGCCGGGAAGCGCTCGGTGTCGACCGAAACGGTCATGAACTCCGACTTCCGGGCGATCCTCGGCATCTCCCGCTCGTAGCGGGCGATGATGTTGGGATTGACGCCGACCACGCGGGTCGCGAGGTTGAGGGCGATCCACTCGTTGAGGCGGTGGAGCCACCAATAGCGGGCGAGGATGGTGTCCATCTTGTCGCCCTTGCTGCCCTCGCCGTGCACGAGTTGCACCACCGGGTGGCCGATCAGCCGGGCGGGAATCGCCAGCTCGAAGCGCTCGATCTCGGTGGAGGCGGTGTCGCCGGCCGAAAGGCGGCGGATGGCCAGGAGATGCCGCATCACCCCGAGCGTGAAGCGCAGCGTCACCGACTGGCCGATCGTCTTGGCAGCGGCGTGGATGGTGTCGCCGGGGATGTGCACCACCGGCAGGAAGTCGACGCGGCGGCCGTCGAACTCGACCGGCACCACTTTGCCAAGTTCGAGATCGCCGCGCTCGTCCATGCCGACGAGCAGCACCGACACGTCGGCCGGGTGGCGCGACAGCATCAGCCGCACGTGCGTCTCGATGCCGCCCACCTTGCCGCCGCGCGGATCGATCGTGTGGAGGATGGTGATGCGATGGGCCATCGGTCGGGTCACTCCTGGCTCGGCTGGTCGGTCTGGTCGGCGGTCGGGCGCGTCTGCCGCCGCCGGTCCAGAAGCTCGCGTACGTTGTAGCGCATAAGATACAATGCCGAAAGCGCGTAGCGCCCGGCGAGGCGGCGCGGATTGTGCAAGAGCCGCCACAGCCACTCGAGGCCGGCCGCCTGGAACAGGCTTGGTGCGCGGGTTTGGCCGCCGCCGATGAAATCGAGCGCCGCACCGATGCAGACGAAGGTGACGCCCGGCGCCCAGCGGCGGGCGAATTCGGCGAAGATCTCCTGCTTGGGGGCGCCGAGGGCCACGAAGCAGATGCGGGCGCCGCTTGCCGCGATGCGCTCGGCGGCGGCGCGGGCTTCGGTGCCGATCGGACTGAAGCCGAAGGGCGGGCTTTCGAGGCCGGCGATGACGAGGCGCGGGTTCTCGCGGCGGAGTACGACCTCGGTCACGGCGAGGGTTTCCGGGCTGGTGCCGAAGAAATGCACCGGCAGGCGGGCGAGCGCCGCCGCCGCGCACAGCGGCCGCACCAGATCGGCGCCGGTGACGCGGACGATGTCGGCCCCCTGCCGCCGGGCCAACGCCACCACCGGCGCGCCGTCGGCCGACACGTAGGTGGCGCGGTCGTAGGCGTTGCGGAAGGCCGGATCGCGCTCGAGCTTGACGAGATGGTCGAGATTGAGCGTGAACACCGTGCCGCCGCGCCCGGTCAGCGCGTCGAAAGTGACGAGGTGGACGAGGTCGGCTTGGTGGCCGATGTTGACGCGCGCCGTGTCGATGACGGCGATCGGCTCGGGGGCGCGACCGGCGGTATCGGCAGGGGCGGGAACTTCGGCCGGCACCGGCCGATCGTGGAACAGACCTGACATTGGCGACCTTCCGGCGCGTGACGCGCCATCCCGACGCCGGAGGCGCGCGATGGACCACGAAGGTCCCATCCCCGCCTCCCAGCGAATTGACTGTCGGTGGAGAGCCGTCCCTGACGGCCGCTCTCCTCCTTGGCAGCCAACCTAGACCGGGTGCCGTTCAGCCCCGATTGATCCGATCCTTCAAATTGTAATGAAATGCCGATTTGTTTTGCACGGACAGCACTCCCGCCTCTCAGCCGAGGCGCAGGAGGCGTTCGACGAGCGCCGCGCGGTCGGCGGCGGCCAGTGCGTTCCAGCGAGCGACGTTGGTCCGCCCCGCCGCGGCGGCGCGGGCGAAGGCGTCCTCGGCGGTGAGCCGGGCGGCGATCGCCGCCGCGGCGGTGCCCGGCGCCGCCGGGTCGATGTGGAGGCCCGAGCCGGCCAGCACTTCGTGGAACACCGGAGCATCAGGGGCGACGACCGGCAGGCCGGCGTGCTGCGTTTCGATCAGCGGCAGGCCGAGGCCCTCGTCGAAGCTGGTGGAGATCAGCGCGTGCGCCCGGCCGAGCGCCGCCCGGACGCCGGCCTCGTCGAGATAGCCCGACAGCGTGACGCCCGGTAGCCCGGCGAGGCGCTTCGCCTCGCCGCCCCAGCCGACGCGGCCGACGATTTCGAGGCTGGCGTCAAAGCCGTGCGCCTCTCGCAGCGCGGCGACGATCGTTGCGGCGGCGATGAGGTTCTTGCGCGGCTCGACGGTGGAGAGCGCCATCAGGCGGAGCGGGCCGCCCGGCACGGGTGGTTGGCGCATCGGCAGGCCGGCGGCGCCGAATACGTCGCGCACCGGCGGCCGGCACAGGCTGATGTCGGCGTCGGCCCGGCAGAAGCGCCTGAGTTCGCGCGCCGTCGCCTCGGAATTGGCGATCAGCCAGGGCAGGCGGGCGACCGCGTAGCGGAAGGCCGGCGCCATGTAGAGGCGGGCGCGCCAGTTGAGGTCCCGCGGCCGGGTGATCAGGAAGCAGTCGTGGACGTAAGGCACCACGCGGCGGCCGGCCAGCGCCACCAGTGGCATGGATGGCGGAAAGCCGGGGCAGAGGACGATCGCCCTGCGGTCGGCGGCCAGCCGGGCCGACAGTCCGAACTGCTGCGTCGCCAGCATGCTGAGGGTCGAGCCGCCACCGGCCGGCGTCAGCGTCAGCGGCGCCAGCGCGTCGCCGGAGAACAGCTCGAGGGTGATGCGCTCGAGACCGGTGACGGCCCGCCCGAGATGGGAGTGGTCGACGATGAGGCGCGGCGGCATGCCGTCACGCCCTTTCGGCGACGGCAAGGCGTTCGGCACGCTCCCGGACCAGCACCAGGCCGGTGAAGGCCGGCAGGGCACCGGCCAGATCCCGGACCATTTCCGCCGCCTCGGCATCGTCCTCGACCACCGCGTCGGCGACGATCAGCACGGCGTCGGCGCGGGCGAGCAGCGCCTCGAACAGCTCGGGCGAGCGGCGGTGGCCGCAGTTGACGACGATACGGCCGAAGTCGCGGGCGAGCTTGCCGACGAAGCCGGCGACGCGGCCGGCGTTGCCGGCGAGGTCGGCCGCCGCCTCGGGGCCGCCGACGCCGATCAGCGTGACGTCCGGCCCACCTTCGCAGATGGCGATGTCGCCCGCCGCGGCGGCGCCGGCGATGACGTCGATGACGCCGGGCATCGGCCCGTCGACATAGGCGCGATGAAGCGGCAGTTCGTCCCAGGCGGCGTCGACCAGCAGCACGCCGTCCGGCGTCGGCACATGGGCGAGGCCGAAGGCGACGGCGGCGGCGGCCGGGCCGTCGTCGGAGCCGAGCAGCAGGATGAGCCGCGACGCGCCGGCCGCGGCGTCGAGCACGCGCGGCAGCTGGGCGAAGGCGGCGACGGCGGCCGTCGCCGGCATTCCGTCGTCGTCCGTGACGGCGCTTCTGAGGATGGCGCGCGGCGTCCGGGGCGCCGGCCGGCCGCGATGGTCGCGGGTCACCGAACGGGTCGCCAGCGTGAATTCGGCCAGCACCGGCGGGGCCTCGGCTTCGGTGCCTGCCTCCGCTGCCTCCTCCTCGATCTCGGTCTCCACCATGGCTTCGGGCTCGTCCGCCGCCAGGACGTCAAGCGGCGCCGGCTCGTCGAAGACGGCCGCCTCGTCCACTTTTATCTCATCCGCTTCCACCTCATGGGTGGCAGGCGCGTCTTCCTCGGCGAAATGGGACGGTGCCTCGTCGTCCTCATCGTAATCCGGCAGGTAGCGGCGGCCGCGATAGATGGCGACGGAGAGCGACAGACCGAGCCCGGCGATGCCGGCCAGCGCCAGGATGATGGTGCGGCGCGGCGAATAGGGAAAGAGCGGCACGTCGGCCGGGGCGATGACGCGGGCGTCCGATACCTGCGTGTTGGCCTGCAGCGTGATCTCCTCGGTGCGCGCCACGTAGGTCTTGTACATGTCGGCCCGGAGCGACGCCTCGTTCTCCAGCTCGCGCAGCTCGATGGTCCGCTCGCTGGTGTCGGTGACCACGGCGCTGGCGTCGTCGAGCGCCTTGCGCGCCGCCGCCTCGGCCGCCGCCGCCACCTGGTATTCGGCGTCGGTGCTGGCCGACAGCGTCTTCAGCTCGCCCTCGATCTGGGCGTCGGCGCGGGCGAGGTCGCCGCGTGCCGCCACCATGCGCGGATGGCTGGGGCCGAGGTCCTGCGCCAGTTCGCCCACCGTGCGGGCGGCCAGCGCCCGCTCGATCTTCAGGCGGCTCAGCACCGTCGAGTCGATGCCCGACAACGCCGCGTCCGAACCGCTGGCCCGCGCCGCGGCGATCTTGTCGCGGCGGGCCTTGGCGTCCTGGGTGCGCAGGCGGGCGGCGACATAGGCGTCGTTGAGCTGGCGCAGCGTGTCCTCGTCCACCGAGCGGCCGTTGGCGGTGAGGATGCCGTGCTCGCGGCGATAGGTTTCCAGCTTCTCCTGGGCGGCACGCGCCTTGGCGCGGAGATCGTCGAGCTGGCGGTTGATCAGGCTGCTCGCCTCGCGCACCGCCGCCGCCTTCACGTCCACCTGGTTGGCGACGAAGGCATCGGCGAGCGCTTCGGCAATGCGCGCCGAGCGGTCGGCCGAGCGGCTGCGCACGGAGATGTCGAGCACGTAGGTCTGGTCGGCGCGCGCCACCGCCGTCGCCCGGCTGAGCGCCCTGAGCGTCTCGTCGCGGCTGCCGCCGAATTCCTCGTCCCGCTCGAGGCCGAGCTTGTCGATCACCGACGACAGGATGGCCGCCGAGGTGACGACATTGGCCTGGGTATCGATCCAGACGGCATCCACGCCCTGGATCGGCTGGGAGAGGCCGGGGCCGGCTACCTGCTTGTCGCGCGGGTCGAGCAGCACGCGGGCCGTCGATTCCCAGACCTTGGGGGCGAAGGTGGCATAGGCGAAGCCGACGCCGAGGAAGAGGAGGGTGACGCCGGCGATCAGCAGCCACTGGCGCGAGAGGATCGCCACGAGCAGGCCGAGATCGACCTCGCCCCGCGGCCGGGAGACCGGCCGACGCACGTCGTCGGCCGGCACGGCCGACCTGGCGATGTCCCTGTCGTCGGATGTAAGGAGGCCGTTCAAGTCGCGTCCCGCCCTTGTTTGCAGCTTGTTAACTATGAGAGGACGCGCTTAAGGAAACGTGAACGCTGTCGCTCGAAATAGAGCCTTCGACCCGGCCGGCGAGACCGCCGGTTAACCCCGCCGCCACGACGATTTCTTCAGAGATTTTCCAAGGTGACGCCAAGGTGGTCCATGGCGCCGCCTTTGGTCAGGGGATCGACACCGGCATGGCCGTCCGTGCGTTTCAGCTTCCGCTTTCCTATCGCGCCGGCGCCGGTTCGGGCCTGGTGCTCGACGTTCGTCCGTTCGCCGTCGATCTGACCTTCCTCGCCGTCCTCGCGCTGTTCCTGCTGTCCGGGCAGATGCTGAGCCTCCTCGGCATCCCCTATGACGGCAAGGGCGGCAGCCAGCTGCTGAAAATTCACCCGGCCACCTATCTGGCCGTGCTGTCGCTCGTCGCCTGGATCGCCGCCGACGGCGGCGTCTCCGCCTTCCTCGGCCGAAGCTGGCGCGAAAGCCCCGGTCTGCTCGTCCTGCTGCTGGCCATCGGCCTGCTGGCCTTCCAGGTGATCTTCGTTCAGAAGACGCCGCTGTCGCAGATCGCCGACAACTTCGTGCTGACCGCCTGCCTGTTCGTCGGGCTCACCCGCCTCGAAGCCGGCGAGATGCGGCGTCTTGCCCTCGTTGTGCAGGCCATCCTCGTCGTCAACAGCTTCCTGGGCTATGCCGAGGTGCTGGGCGGCTTCCGCCTGACGCCGCTCTACGTCAACGGCGCGTTGCTCGACTGGGACTGGCGGGCGACGGCGCTGCTCGGCCACCCGCTGATGAACGCCATGACGACGGCGATCTGCCTGGTGTCGCTGGCGCTCGGCGCCGGCCCGTTCGGCCGGCGGACCCGCCTCGCGTTGGTGCTGTTCCACTTCGGCGCGCTGTTCTTCTTCGGCGGCCGCACCGCCATCGTGCTGTCCGCCGCCACGCTCCTGGCCATCGCCGCTCTGTCGGGTGCCCGCCTGCTGCTCGGCCGCCGCTTTCCGCTGGCCGGCGCGGCGGCGGCGGTGCTCGTCGCCACGCTGCTGGTGGTCGGCGTCGTGCTGATCGTCGACGGCGGCCTGATCGACCGCCTCATCCGACGCTTCATCGACGACGACGGCAGCGCCATGGCGCGCGTCGCCATGCTGTCCATCTTCCGCGGCATGTCCTGGCCGGAGGTGGTGTTCGGGCCGGACGTCGCCTCCGTCATGGCGATGCTGCCGAAGATCGGCACGCCGCTGGCCATCGAGAGCGCCTATGTCGGTTTCGTCGCCTATTACGGCGGCTTTGTCACGCTGTTCTTCCTGATGGGCCTCGCCGCTTTCGTCAGCGAGCTGGTCCGCCGCTTCGGCACCGCCTCGCTGGTGCCGCTCGGCATCTACTTCCTGATGTCGACGACGATGTCGTCCTTCTCCACCAAGTCGCTGGAACTCGGCCTCCTGGTCGTCGTCGTCATGACGGCCTTCGCCTCTCGCCCGCAATCCTCCAGGGGGCCGTCGCCATCGTGCTGATCCGCCAGACCATCCTCTACCTGCCGGCGCAATTCCTGTCGCCGGTCGCCCAGTTCCTGTCGATGATGATCTGGACGTGGTGGCTGTCGCCGGCGGAGATGTCCACCTTCGTGCTGGTCACCTCGACGCAGGAACTCGCCTACATGGTGAGCCGGTCGTGGTTCTCCTTCTACACGCTGCGCTTCCTGCCGCCGGCCGAGGACGCGGCCGGCCGCCATCGCTATCTTCAGACCGAGACGACGCTGATCGGCCTCCTGACGCTGCCGGAACTGGCCGCCGCCGCCCTGTCCATCCACTTCTTCGACGGCCGCGGCGACCCGATGCTGGTCTTCCTGACCATCGCCGCCTACTACGTGACGCGCGGCCTCAACAACCATTACGGCGAGCGGGCGCGGGCGCAGGACAGGATCTTCGCCTATACGCTGCTGCTCACCGCCGGGCCGGTCGGCGGCCTCGTCGCCGGCATCGCCTCTACCGAGATGTTCGGCGCCTCGGCCGGCGAACTGCTGCTCGCCTACGCCGCGATGCAGGCGCTCGGTACCGTCATCGCCCTGCCGATGATCGGTGCCAGCCTCCGGACCGCCCGCCTCGACCTCGCCATCCTCAAGGACGCCATCCTGAACGGCGGCCCGATGCTGGTGGTCAATGGCATCGGCTGGTTCGGCGAGAACGGCATCCGCTACGTCGTCGATCATATCGGCGGCGCCACCGCTTTCGGTCTGATGGCGGTCGGCTGGGGCCTTGGCCGGCGCTCGGCCTCGGTCGCCTCGATGCTGGTCGCCGTCGCCGCCTTCCCGATCGCCGCCCGGCTGATCAACGCCGGCGACCGCGAGGCGGCGCTCGAACAGCTGAAGATGAACGCCGCCCTGCTCACCGCCGTGCTGCTGCCGTCGGTGGTCGGCCTCTGGCTGGTGTCGGGCATCCTCGTCGATCTCGCCGTCGCCGAGACCTATCGCGAGGTGACGGGCTCCATCCTCGGCCTCGCCGCCTTCGGCGGCATGGTGCGCGCCTACCACGCCCATGCCACCGGCCAGATGCTGACGCTCGACCGCCGCTACGGCCTGCTGGTGGCCATCGGCCTGTTCGAGATCGTCGCCACCACTGGCCTGGCCATCGTCGGCTTCCATCTCGGCTATCTCGTCGGCGTGGTGGTTGGCGCGCTTGTCGCCTCCGGCCTGACGCTGGCGCTGTCGGCCACCGTCGCCATCCGCCTCTGCGGCTTCCGCTTCCCGGCCGCCGACACGGCGCGCATCGCCTTCGCCACGCTGGTGATGGGGCTCGCCGTCCACGCCGTCAGCTGGCCGCAC
Source organism: Rhodobacterales bacterium Alpha_02 (assembly GCA_001603295.1). GTDB lineage: Bacteria > Pseudomonadota > Alphaproteobacteria > Rhizobiales > Pleomorphomonadaceae > Pleomorphomonas. The sequence goes on along the minus strand of LUYO01000043.1, from coordinate 12,453 downwards.
ACCGCCCTTGGTCTTGTGGGCGCCGTGCTCACCGGCGGCCTTTTCTATGTCGCCGCGCTCGCCGCGGTCTATTATAGGCGCCTGCCGCCGCTGATCGGCCGGCTCACCGAGAAACCGCCCCGGATACCATCATGACCTTTCTCTCCCAGGAATTTCTCGACGACCTCTTGGCGCAGGAAGAGCGTCTGCAGTTCTCCGCCTTCGACAACGAGGCGGCGCTGGCCCTCGGCCTCCATCTGGTGGAGCTTGGACGCGCCCGCCGCCTGCCGATCACCGTCGACGTCAGGCGGGCCGGCCAGCAGCTGTTCCACGCCGCGCTTGCCGGCACCAGCCCCGACAACGACGAATGGGTGGTCCGCAAGAGCGCCGTGGTCATGCGTTTCGGCCACTCCTCCTACTACATGGGCCGGCGGGCGGCGCTGAAGGACGTGCCCTTCCACGAGGCGATGCTGGTCGACCCGCGCGAATACGCCGCCCACGGCGGCTCCTTCCCGATCCGGGTGATCGGCACCGGCCTCGTCGGCACGGTCACCGTGTCGGGTCTGCCGCAGCACGAGGACCACGCGCTGGTGGTCGAGGCGCTCGATGCCTTCCTCGCCGGGCGGGCCTCAGCCGCGCCGCCCCGATAATCTGCTGCCAGGGCTCGACTTCCCCGTCCGACCGCGTGCATAACGGGCTTGCCTGTTTTGCGGGCGTCCAACGGGAGTGCGGTTTCGTGGAAATCAAGTGGCTGGAGGACTTCGTGAGCCTCGCCAACACGCGCAGCTTTTCGCGATCGGCGGTGGAGCGCCGCGTCACCCAGTCCGCCTTCAGCCGGCGAATCCAGCAGCTCGAGCAATGGCTGGGCGTGCCGCTGGTCGACCGCTCCACCTATCCGACGACGCTGACGCCGGAGGGACGCCGCTTCCGCGAGACCGCCGAGGAGGTGCTGCGCCTCATCCTGGTCGAGCGCGCCGAGCTGCGCTCCGGCCGCGCCGAAGGGCAGGGCATCCTGACCTTCTCGACGCTGCACTCGCTGTCGATCTCCTTCTTCCCCTGGTGGCTGAAGGACCTCGAGGCCGGCTTCGGGCCGATCCACGCCCGGCTGATCACCGAGAACTTCCACGACAGCATCCGCATGTTCGCCGAAGGCGACTGCGACTTTCTCCTGACCTACGAGCATCCGCGCGTGCCGGTGCTGCTCGACCCCGAGCGCTTCCCCTCGCTCGACCTCGGCAGCGACCGGGTGATGCCGGTGTCGGCGCCGGCCGGCGACGGCACGCCGCTGTTCGCGCTGCCCGGCAGCCCCGACAAGCCGGTGCCCTATCTTGCCTATGCGCCGGAGACCTTCCTCGGCCGCTTGGTGTCGGTGCTTCTCGCCGAGCGCGGCGAGGCGCTCAACCTCGCCAAGATCTACGAGAATCCGATGGCCGAGGCGATCAAGACCATGGCGATGACCGGCCGCGGCCTCGGCTGGCTGCCGGCCAACACGGTGCGGGCCGAGATCGAGACCGGCAAGCTGGTGGTGGTCGACCCCGAGGCTGTGATCGACATGCGCATCCGCATCTACCGCAACATGGACAAGGTGCGCGCGCGCGTCGAGCGGCTGTGGAGCTATCTGAAGGACCGCACCGACGCCGCGCCTTCCGTTCAGCCCTGACGGCGGGCTTCCTTCCAGGTGTTGGCCTGGCTCAGCATCGACTTGAGATAGGCGACGTTGGCTTCCGCCTGCGCCGGATCCAGCTCCTGCCGGGCGATGGCGTCGGCCTCCTTGAACTTGCCCTGCAGGCCGAGCACCAGGGCGAGGTTCTGGCGGATGCGGCTGGTGGCGCCGGGCCGGGCGGCGGCGTCGCGCAGCGTCTTCTCGGCGTTGGCGACGTCGCCGGCGAGCAGATAGGACAGGGCGAGGTTGTTGAGGATCGACGGCTCGCCCGGCGCGATCTGCAACGCCTTCTGGTAGGCGGCGCGCGCCTCGGCCGGGTTGCCCTGCTGGTCGAGGATGGCGCCCTCGGCCGAATAGAGCTTCCAGTCGGGACGGTCGGGCCGCTGGGTGCGGCGGATGACGTTGAGCGCCTGGTCGAAGCTGCCGTTGGCGGCCAGCGCCTTGCCGTAGGCGGCGCTCATTTCGGCGTCGTTGGGCGTGTTGACCATGCCCTTTTCGAGCACGGCCACCGCCTGGTCGGTGCGGCCGCCGAGGCGCAGGGCGGCGGCGTAGTTCAGGATGTTGACGCGGTTCTTCGGGTCGGCGTCGTACCGGCCGCCCCAGGCGGTGGCTGCGGCGGCGATCTGGCCGTCGCTCATCCGGTCGATCGAGCCGGTCACCGACACGTCGCCATGGGTGGTGATCACCGGTCGGTTGCTGGCGCAGCCGACGGCGGCGAGTGCCAGCGGCAGGAGGAAAGCGAGAAACGCGGGACGTCGGAAGCTCGGCAGCATCGGTCTCACCGGGTGGCGGGCGGCGCGGACGGGCCGCCGTCTATGCCGTCCTTGGTAATCCGTTAACCCTAACGGCCGGTTAATCCGCCGCCGCGCCGGCCGCCGCCCATGCCTTGCCGCCGCCCGCCCGCCTCTCTACATTCGGGACGATCCCGAGCCGGAGTTCTTGCCTTGCTGTCCGCTTTTGCCGCCCCCGATGCCGCCGCCATCCCCGTTCATGCCGTTACCTCGGAAGGGCTGGACGCCAAGCTCGCCGAACTCGGCGCCGCCGCCGCCTGGGCCAAGGCCAGCGCCTTCGCCGCCGACGAGGGGGCGATCCTGTTGCTGCCCGACGCCGAGGGCCGCCTTGCGGCCGTGCTGTTCGGCCTCGGCCGGGAAGGGGCGGCGCGGCCGCCGCTCCTCGCCGGCAAGCTGGCGACCGGGCTGCCGGCCGGTACCTATCGGCTGGAAGGCTGGCCGGGCGGCATGGCCGAGGCGGTGCTCGGCTTCGCCCTCGGTGCCTACCGTTTCGAGCGCTACCTGAAGCCGCGCGCCGAGGCGCCGCAGCTGGTGCTGCCGGAGGGCGAGGCGGCGGCCGAGGCGGCGCGCATCGCCGCCGCCGTCTGGATGGTGCGCGACCTCGTCAACACGCCGGCCAACGACCTCGGCCCGGCCGAGCTGGCCGCCGCCGCCCGCGAGCTGGCCGCCGCCCACGGCGCGGTGTTCGAGGAGTATTTCGGCGACGACCTGCTCGCCCGCGAATTCCCGCTGATCGAGGCGGTGGGGCGTGGCTCGCCGCGGCCGCCGCGCCTCGTCACCTTCACCTGGGGCCGGCCGGATGCGCCGAAGCTGTCGCTGGTCGGCAAGGGCGTGGTGTTCGACACCGGCGGTCTCGACATCAAGGGCGCCAGCAACATGGCCCTGATGAAAAAGGACATGGGTGGCGCCGCCAACGTGCTCGGCCTCGCCCGCCTGATCATGGAGGCCGGTCTCGACCTCCGCCTGCGCGTCGTGCTGCCGATCGTCGAGAATGCTGTCTCCGGCGAGAGCTTCCGGCCGGGCGACGTCTTCCCGTCGCGCAAGGGCCTCAGCGTGCAGATCGGCGACACCGACGCCGAGGGCCGGCTGATCCTCGCCGACGCGCTGGCCTTCGCCGACGCCGAGGCGCCGGACCTGCTGGTCGACCTCGCCACGCTGACCGGCGCCGCCCGCGTGGCGCTCGGGCCGGACATCCCGCCCTTCTATACCCGCGACGATACCTTTGCCGCCGACCTCGCCGAGGCGAGCCGCGCCGCCGGCGATCCCCTCTGGCGCCTGCCGCTCTGGGCGCCCTACGAGGAAGGGCTGAAGTCGAAGATCGCCGACCTCAACAACATCGCCCCCGGCGGCTTCGCCGGTTCGATCACCGCCGCGCTGTTCCTCGGCCGCTTCGTCGAGCGGGCGAAGACCTGGATGCACGCCGACATCTACGCCTGGGTGCCGGCGGCGCGGCCCGGCCAGCCGGAGGGCGGCGAGGCGCAGGCGATCCGCGCCCTCTACCGCTATCTGAAGGACCGCTTCGGTCGGACCGGCGCCTGAGAACCGACGGCCGGGCGGGACGGCGGCATCCGGTCCATCCCGGATGCGGGCGGACATTGCGGCGATATGGCGGCAAGCCTTTGAGGCAAAAAGCTGTTCGGTGGCGCGTACTTATGCCGCTGCCGGGCGGCTCGTCTGCGCCTCACGCAATGCTCTTCCGGCCACGTTCCTGTTACCGGTGACGACAGTTTTTGTTAAAGTCATGAAAAGAAAATATAAATTGCAGGGACGCGTATCTTCGCGTGTCCGGCGGTCCCGGCAAGTCACATGTGCGGTACGGGGTGGGCCGCATACCAAATGCCCCTGATCTCGGATATTGGCCGCAAATCCACGAGATTTGGTATGACGGGGGCGCCGCCGCTCGCCGTATCCTCGGTCAATCCTACGAGAATCGATAGAGTATCGCCGATGCCGACTTCCTCCCCCCTGATCCTGGTCATCAACAGCGGCTCGTCGTCGCTGAAGTTCGCCATCTACCCGGTCGGCGAGCGCAAGCCCCTGGCCTCCGGCCTTGCCGAGCGGCTCGGCCAGCCCGATGCCTCGATCCGCTTCGATGTCGACGGCGAAAAGACGCGCTTTCCGCTGTCGGTCACCGATCATCAGGGCGCGGTCGATGCGCTGATGGCCTTCCTCAAGGAGCACGGCTGGTTCGAGCGGGTGGCGGCGGTCGGCCACCGCGTCGTCAACGGCGGCGAGCGCTTCACCGAGAGCTGCATCGTCACCGGTGACGCGATGATCGAGGAGATCGGCACCTGCCCCTTCGCGCCGCTGCACAACCCGGCGCATGCCATCGGCCTGCGCGCCGCCGTGCGCGCCTTCCCGGCGCTGAAGCAGGTGGCGGTGTTCGACACCGCCTTCCACCAGACGATGAAGCCGGAAGCCTATCTCTACGCCCTGCCGCGCAAGTACTACCGCGACCTCGGCGTCCGCCGCTACGGCGCCCACGGCACCTCGCACCAGTATGTGTCGCACGAGACCGTCCGCCTGCTCGGCCTCGACCCCAATAACAGCGGCGTCGTCGTCTGCCATCTCGGCAACGGCTCGTCGGCCACCGCCGTCTGGAACGGCAAGTGCGTCGACACCTCGATGGGCCTCACCCCGCTCGAGGGCCTCGTCATGGGCACCCGCACCGGCGACGTCGACTATGGCGCGCTGGCCTATATCGCCAAGAAGACCGGCCTCGACGTCGACGGCCTGGAGCGCATGGCCAACCGCGAGAGCGGCCTCCTCGGCCTCTCCGAACTCTCCAACGACTGCCGGACGCTGACCGAGGCGGCTCAGGCCGGCAACCATCAGGCCGAGGAGACGCTGGACGTCTTCGTCTTCCGCCTCTGCCGCTACATCGGCGCGCTGACCGCCGCCCTGCCGCGCCTCGACGCCGTCGCCTTCACCGGCGGCATCGGCGAGAACTCGGCCTATATCCGCGCCAAGACGCTGAAGCGCCTGTCGGCGCTCGGCCTCGACCTCGACGAGGAGGCCAATGCCGGCGTGTTCGGCGGCCGCAGCGGCATCGTGTCGCGGTCGAAGAAGCCGGTGGCGATCGTCGTCCCCACCGACGAGGAGCGCGTCATTGCCGAGGATACGGCCCGTCTGGCCGGCCTTCTGCCTCAAAACGCCTGACCCGCGAAAGGAACGAAGGACATGACTCCGAAACCGTCCTCCCGCACGTTCTTCCTGGCGCCCACCTCCAGCCAGCAGGGCATTTCCTCGGTGGCGCTCGGCCTCGTCCGCGCCTTCCAGCGCGAGGGCTACGACGTCGGCTTCGCCAAGCCGGTGGCCGACCCCGAGGCCTATCCCGACGGCCTCGACCGCTCGGTGCACTTCGCCCGCACGCTGCTCGGCCTCAACACGCCCGACCCGATCCCGGCCGAGCACGCCGAGGAGATGATCCGCACCGGCAACCTGTTCACCCTGCTCGAGGAGATCGTCGAGCTGGTCGAGGAGGCGCGCGGCAACCGGGCGATCGTCGTCGTCGAGGGCCTGTTGCCGTCGACCACCCATCCGCTGACCATCGACCTCGACATCGCCATGGGCCGGTCGCTGTCGGCCGAGATTATTCCGGTGGTGCCGGGCCTCGACGCCACGGTGAAGTCGATCGTCGGCGACCTCGCCGATGCCCAGCATCGCTTCCTCGCCGAGGGCCGGCCCTTCGCCGGCCTGATCGTCGGCCGCGCCCGCGGCGGCGACACCAAGGCCGAGGAGTTCGCCAAGGCGCTCGAGGCGGCGAAGATCGGCGTGCCGGTGCTCGCCGTCACCTCCGACGAGCCGGCGCTGAACGCGCCGCGCCTCGTTGATGTCGCCGCCGATCTCGGCTTCGGCATCCTCAGGCCCGGCGACATCAAGAAGGCCCGCGTCGGCGAGATCGTCATCGGTGCCCGCAGCCCCGACAAGGTGGTGCTGGCGCTGAAGCCTGGCACGCTGGTGGTCACTCCCGGCGACCGCTCCGACCTGATCATCACCACCACGCTCGCCCGTGCCTCCGGCCTGCCGATCGCCGGCCTGCTGCTCACCTGCGACGAGCCGATGGCGCCGTCGATCGCCGAGTTCCTGGCGCCGCGCTTCGGCGACCTGCCGGTGCTGACCACCGAATTGCAGACCTATGACGTCGCTGTGCGTCTCAATTCCATGGATCGCCGCGTCCGTCACGAGGACTCCGAGCGCATGGAGAAGCTGATCGAGCACGCCGCCGATCACATCAACCTCGCGCCGCTGGCCCCGGCGACGCCGCGCGCCAACAGCGGGCTGATGACGCCGCCGATGTTCCGTCACCGCATGATCCAGGAGGCGCGCGCCGCCAATCGCCGCATCGTGCTGCCGGAAGGCGACGAGCCGCGCACCATCAAGGCCGCCGTCATCTGCACGCAGAAGCGCATCGCCCGCTGCGTGCTGGTCGGCGACCCCAAGGCCATCCACGACGTTGCCACGACGCATGGCATCGAGCTGCCGCCGGAGCTGGAAATCCTCGATCCGGTGAAGGTGCGGGGCGCCTACGTCGGCCCGATGGTCGAGCTTCGCAAGTCCAAGGGGCTGACCCCGCCGCAGGCGGAAGCGCAGCTTGAGGACAACGTGGTGCTGGCCACCATGATGCTGGCGCTCGGCCATGTCGACGGTCTGGTCTCCGGCGCCGTGCACACCACCGCCTCGACGGTGCGGCCGGCGCTGCAACTGATCAAGACCGCCCCCGGCAACTCCATCGTATCGAGCGTGTTCTTCATGCTGATGCCCGATCAGGTGCTGGTCTACGGCGACTGCGCCATCAACCCGGATCCGACGGCCACCGAGCTGGCGGAGATCGCCTGCCAGTCGGCCGAGAGCGCCCGCTCCTTCGGCATCGATCCGCGCGTCGCCATGATCTCCTACTCGACCGGCACCTCCGGTTCGGGCAGCGACGTCGACAAGGTGCGCGAGGCGACGCTGATGGTGATGGAGCGCCGCCCCGACCTCTTGGTCGACGGCCCGATCCAGTATGACGCGGCGTCGGTGGAGAGCGTTGGCCAGCAGAAGGCACCGGGCTCGCCGGTGGCCGGCCATGCCAACGTCTTCGTGTTCCCCGACCTCAACACCGGCAACACCACCTACAAGGCGGTGCAGCGCTCGGCCAACGTGGTGTCGGTCGGCCCGATGCTGCAGGGCCTGCGCAAGCCGGTCAACGACCTGTCGCGTGGCGCCCTCGTCGACGATATCGTCTACACCATCGCTCTGACCGCCATCCAGGTCGGTCAGAGTGAGCAGCCCCGCAGCGAACGGCCGGTCAGCGCCGCCGCGGAGTGAGGCGGCTCGCCGTATCCATGAGAAAGAGAAAAGCCGGCGGCGCCTCAGGTGCCGCCGGCTTTGTTTGCCAGAATATTAGAATAGATTAGCCGACAAAACAGATGAGGCCGCCGAGCACGATGTGCCGGCGGTCCCAAGCCTTGCCCGTCGAATTCAGCCGGCGACCGCCAGCTCCGACCTGAGCTTCTCGGTCTCGAACGAGGCGTCGAGAATGCGCTGGAGGTCGGCGGCACGGCGGAAGCTCGGCTCCATGGTGCGGCCGGCCCTGACGGCGTCGACGAAGCGCTTGTAGTTCATCGGCACCGGCTTGGCGGTGACCGGCCGCCAGGTCTGGCTGTTGATGTCCTTCACGCCCTTGCAGACGCGCAGCCAGGTACCGTCGGAACCGTTCTGGATCTCGAGGCCGCCCTTGTCGCCGAACACCCGGACGCGCAGCGTGTTGGCGTAGCCGGTGGCGAAGCGCGAGGCGTGGATGACGCCGATGGCGCCGTTCTCGAATTCCAGCGTGCCGGCGAAGCTGTCGTTGGCGTCGAGCGTGTATTCGCCGATCTTGTCGTCCGGCGCCTTGTGGAAGGTCTTCAGGCGGCCGAACAGCCGCGTTACGTCGGTGCCGGCGCCGAAGGAGGCGAAGTCGAGGATGTGGATGCCGACGTCGCCGATGACGCCCTTGGAACCGTGGTTCTCGGACAGGCGCCACAGCCAGCGGCTTTCGGTCTTCCAGTCGCCCCAGTGGGTGCCGGTCAGCCAGCTCTGCAGGTAGCTCGCCTCGACGTGCTTGACGTCGCCGATGACGCCCGAGGTGACCATCTCGTGCATCTTGTAGATTTCGGGCACGTTGCGGTAGCTGAGGTTGACCATGCCGACGAGGCCCGCCTTCTCGGCCGCCTCGGTCATCTCCAGGGCATGCAGATAGTTGGTGGCCAGCGGCTTCTCGCAGAGCACGTGCTTGCCGGCGGTGATCAACGCCATGGTGGTCGGATAGTGGGCGAGGTCGGTGGTGACGTTGGCCGCCGAGTCGAACTTGCCCCAGGCGATGGCGTCCTCGACGGTGGTGAACGTGCGGGGAATGCCGAAGTCCTTGGCGAAGGCGGTGGCCAGCTCGGGGAAGACATCGACGCAGCCGACGATCTTCACGCCGCGGATCTGGGCGAAATGCTTGGCATGGTGGCGAGCCATGCTGCCGGTACCGACGATGATGAGGCGCATGTTGGTAGAAGTCCGTTGGGCAAGGGAAATGGAAAAGCGGCCGGCGGGGAGGGCCGCCGGCCGCGTGGGGGTCGCTCAGCGGAGGCCGGGGGCGCCCTTGGCGTGAATGGTCAGGCCGCGTTCCTTGATCGGCTCCAGCGCCTTGTCGACCGGCACATTGGGCGCCTCGGTGACCGCCGTCCAGGCCGGCGCCGGATTGTAGGCCCATTTGACGGCGTTGCGCAGCACGGTCAGCACGGCCTCGTCGTGATAGGTCGGGTAGGCTTCGTGGCCGGGGCGGAAGTAGAAGATCTTGCCGGCGCCGCGCTTGTAGCAGAGGCCGGAGCGGAACACCTCGCCGCCTTGGAACCAGGAGATGAATACGGTTTCATCCGGCTCGGGCACCGTGAAGGGCTCGCCGTACATCTCCTCCATGTCGAGTTCGATCTTTTCCGGCAGGCCGGCGGCGATCGGGTGGTTGCGATCGATCACCCAGAGGCGCTCGCGCTCGCCGGCCTCGCGCCACTTCAGCGCGCAGGGCGTGCCCATCAGCCGCTTGAAGATCTTCGAGAAATGGCCCGAATGCAGCACCAGGAGGCCCATGCCCTCCCAGACGCGCTTGGCGACGCGCTCGACCACTTCGTCCTTCACCTCGCCGTGGGCGGCGTGGCCCCACCAGACGAGCACGTCGGTGGCGGCGAGCTTCTCGGCCGTCAGGCCGTGCTCGGGCATCTGCAAGGTCACCCAGCTCGCCTCGATGGCCGGATCGACATTGAGCGCGTCGGCGATCGCCGAATGCATGCCGTTGGGGTAGAGGTCGCGCACGACCTGGCTGGTCTGTTCGTGGACGTTCTCGCCGAAGACGGTGGCGCGGATAGTCATCAGTGTCCTCCCGGGAATGAGCGGTCCGGCGCAGCTTCTCGGAATGGGCGCCGGGCTCGCGGCAAGGCCGGCCCCGTCGACCTATCCTCGACGACAGCGGGGCGAAGCGCGGCAGCTTGCTTCGTGACTATTCAAAGCGCTTTCAATGCGGCTTGTCAAGAGTCAGCTTCGCTTGGATGCTATCCGTGCAACTGCTTGTTTTATCCGTCATATTTCGGATGCCAAGTAAATCAAAGCGCTTTGGATGAATCGAAACAAAAAGTCGAGGTTTCTCCGGCCGCAACGCCCGTTTCGCAGAGGAGCTAATTTGACACCCCAATCGGGGCGGATCTCGGGCAAGGCGAGGGTGGCGGCAGGTAAAAGTGCAGCCGTAACGACCGGACGGCGGCGGCAATAAAACACTTCGGGTGGACGCCGCGGCGCCCGCCCGTGTCGGTAGATCAAATCGCGGGGATGCCGACGCATCCGCTCATCGAGGCCGTTACCGGTTTCGCATGGGCATCAGCGGCATGAGAAACCGGGAAGCGGAATGTCGGGAGGCGCCTTTAATGCCGCCCGATATCAGTGCTCGATCTGGCTGACGTCGCGCACGGCGCCCTTGGCCGCCGAGGTGGTCATGGCGGCATAGGCCCGCAACGCCGCCGACACCTTGCGCGGCCGCGGAGCTTCCGGCTTCCAGGCCGCCTTGCCCTTGGCCTCCATGGCGGCTCTGCGGGCGGCGAGCGTCTCGTCGGACACCAGGAGGTCGATGGTGCGCTTCGGGATATCGATGCGGATGCGGTCGCCGGCCTCGACGAGGCCGATGGCGCCGCCTTCGGCGGCTTCCGGCGAGGCGTGGCCGATCGACAGGCCCGAGGTTCCGCCCGAGAAGCGGCCGTCGGTGAGCAGCGCGCACGACTTGCCGAGCCCCTTCGACTTCAGGTAGCTGGTCGGGTAGAGCATCTCCTGCATGCCGGGACCGCCCTTCGGCCCCTCGTAGCGGATCACCACCACGTCGCCGGCCTTGACGTCGCCGCTGAGGATACCCTTCACCGCCGCTTCCTGGCTCTCGTAGATCTTCACCGGTCCCTCGAACACCAGGATCGACTCGTCGACGCCGGCCGTCTTCACGATGCAGCCGTCGAGCGCGATGTTGCCGTAGAGCACGGCGAGGCCGCCGTCCTTGGAATAGGCATGGTCGAGCGAGCGGATGACGCCCGCCTTGCGGTCGACGTCGAGCGCCTCCCAGCGGCGCGCCTGGCTGAACGCCTCGATCGACGGCACGCCACCCGGCGCCGCCGAATAGAAGGTGCGGACCTCCTCGGAATTCGACTGCACGATATCCCACTCGCCGATCGCCGCTTTCAGCGTCGGCGCGTGCACGGTGGGCAGGTCGGTGTTGAGGAGGCCGGCGCGGTCGAGTTCGCCCAACAGGCCGAAGATGCCGCCGGCCCGGTGCACGTCCTCCATGTGGATGTCGGCGACGGCTGGCGCCACCTTGCTGAGGCAGGGCACGCGGCGGCTGAGCCGGTCGATATCGGCCATGGTGAAGTCGACGCCGGCTTCCTGCGCGGCGGCGAGCAGATGCAGCACCGTGTTGGTCGAGCCGCCCATGGAGATGTCGAGCGTCATGGCGTTCTCGAACGCCTTGAACGAGGCGATGGAGCGCGGCAGCACGCTTTCGTCCTCGCCCTCGTAATAGCGCTTGCAGAGGTCGACGATCAGCCGGCCGGCCTTCTGGAACAGCGTCTTGCGGTCGGCGTGCGTCGCCAGCATCGAGCCGTTGCCGGGCAGGCTGAGGCCGAGCGCCTCGGTCAGGCAGTTCATCGAGTTGGCGGTGAACATGCCCGAGCAGGAGCCGCAGGTGGGACAGGCCGAGCGCTCGTAGGAGCGGACGTCGGCGTCCGACACCTTGTCGTCGGCGGCCGCCACCATGGCGTCGATCAGGTCGACCGACTTGGTGACGCCCGAGGCGAGCAGCACCTTGCCTGCCTCCATCGGCCCACCGGACACGAAGACGGCGGGGACGTTGAGGCGCAGCGCCGCCATCAGCATGCCGGGCGTGATCTTGTCGCAGTTGGAGATGCAGACCATGGCGTCGGCGCAGTGGGCGTTGACCATGTATTCGACGCTGTCGGCGATCAGGTCGCGTGACGGCAGCGAATAGAGCATGCCGTCGTGACCCATGGCGATGCCGTCATCGACGGCGATGGTGTTGAATTCCTTGGCCAGGCCGCCGGCCGCCTCGATCTCGCGGGCAACCAGCTGGCCGATGTCCTTGAGGTGGACATGGCCGGGCACGAACTGGGTGAAGGAGTTGACCACGGCGATGATCGGCTTGCCGAAATCGCTTTCCTTGACGCCGGTGGCGCGCCACAGGCCGCGGGCACCGGCCATGTTGCGGCCGTGGGTGGAGGTGCGGGAACGATAGGCGGGCATGGGTTCGATCCATCCAGGTGATATGCGTATTACCTGACGGATGGGACCGTTTTGCCGAAAAAGCAAGGGCGGCGGCGGCCCAAAGCGTTCGCTGCCCGGCGTCGCAGGCCGGGCTATCGCCCAGACCCATCCGGAGGTTCCACCTCCGGACCTCCTGTTTTCTTGCAAATAAACTGGTGGGTGCGGGAGGCTGTGCCTCCCGCGCGGGGATCGGGGCGGCAGCCC
>LUYO01000234.1:0-7716 GCA_001603295.1 Rhodobacterales bacterium Alpha_02 | reverse complement strand
CCCGCCTCGCGCAGCGCCGAAAGGCCGTCAGCGCCCTTCGATTTGGAGAGCTTGCGGCCGTCGGGGCCGACGATCAGCCGGTGATGATGATAGCGCGGCGCCGGAAGGCCAAGCAGCGTCTGAAGGAGACGATGGACGGCGGTGGCGAAATAGAGGTCGCGGCCGCGCACCACGTCCGTCACGCCCTGCAAGGCGTCATCAACCACGACGGCGAGGTGATAGGCGGCCGGCATGAATTTTCCGGCCAGCACCACGTCGCCCCAGGCGGCGGGATCAGCTTCAATTGTCTCGCTCGGCCCGTCGAGGCCGTCGCCGAATTCTTCCCACGTGAGAGACCCGGCGAGGCGGACCGCCTTCGCCATGTCGAGTCGCAGCGCATGCGGCCGGCCGGCGGCGAGCGCCTCGGCCTCAGCCGGCGGGCGGACGCGGTCGATATCCGGGTAGAGCGGCGCGCCGTCCGGGTCGCGCGGCCACGGCCGGCCGCTCCGCGCCTCTTCGAGACGAATCGCTGCGGCGATCTCCGTCCGGCTCAGGAAGGAGCGGTAGACCAGCCCGCAGTCGGTGAGGCGTCCGAGGGCGGCGACATAATCGTCGCCATGTTCCGACTGCCGCCGCACCGGCGTCTCGTAGGGGATGCCCAGCCAGTCAAGGTCGTCGAGGATGGCCCGCTCGTATTCTGGTCGGGCACGCGTGCCGTCGACATCCTCGATGCGGAGGAGCATCCGACCGCCGGCTTGCCTGGCCATGTCGGCGTTGATGAGGGCCGACAGCGCGTGGCCGAGGTGCAGCGGCCCATTGGGCGACGGCGCGAAGCGGAAGACGGGAACGGTCATCGGTCTCGGCGGGAATAAGCCGGCGCTGCTGCCGGCTTCTGGCGGGCTGGACAGTATAGCTTTCCAATGCTGAAGTCTCGTCGAAGGAGACCCCGATGCGCCTCATCCTCACCGATGCCGACATGGCCGAGGGCCTCGACTATCTCGAAAGCGTCGACCCGCGCCTCGGCCCGGTGCGTGCCGCTGCCGGGCCGGTCGACATCCGCTACCGGCCGCCCGGCTTCGAGGGGATCGCCCGCATCGTCGTGGCGCAGCAGCTCTCGGTGGCCAGCGCCGACGCCATCTGGGGCCGCTTCGAGACGCTGCTCGGCGCGGCGACCGCCGACAACTACCTCCGTCATGGCGAGGACGCCCTGCGCGCTGCCGGCCTGTCGCGCGGCAAGGTCCGGACGCTGACCGCGCTGGCCGAGGCGGCCGTCGCCGGCCTCGACCTCGAGGGCCTCGCCGCCGAAGCGCCGGAGACGGCGACCGAGCGGCTCACCGCCATCCCCGGCATCGGCCGCTGGACGGCGGAGATTTTCCTGCTGTTCTGCGCCCGCAATGCCGACGTGCTGCCGGCCGGCGACCTTGCCCTCCAAGTGGCCGCCGCCGAGGCGCTGGCGCTCGACGGCCGCCCCAGCGAGAAGGAACTGCGGGCGATTTCAGAGCTTTGGTCGCCCTGGCGCGGCGTTGCGGCGAAATTGCTTTGGGCCTATTACAAGGCGATGCGACAGGGCAGGAACGTCCTCCCGGTCTGACCCCCATCCCGGAAGGAGCCTCCCCATGGCCGTTATCGACGGACCGCGCCTCGAACCCACGGCCGGCAAGGCCGACGCCCTCGTCGTGCTGCTGCACGGCTATGGCGCCAACGGCGAGGACCTCTACGACATCGCCGAGAGCTGGGCGCCCTTCCTGCCGTCGGTCGCCTTCGCCTCGCCGCACGCCCCGGACGCCTGTCCCATGGCGCCGGGCGGCCGCCAGTGGTTCCCGCTGACCATGCGCGACGAGGCCGAGCGCTGGACCGGCGTCACCGCCGCCAGCGCCGGACTCGACCGCTTCCTCGACGCCGAACTGGAGCGCTGGGACGTACCGGCCGACCGGCTGGTGCTGGTCGGCTTCAGCCAAGGCACCATGATGGCCCTGCACGTCGGCCTGAGGCGCAAGATCGCCCCGGCACTGATCGTCGGCTACTCGGGCTACCTGGCCGGTCCCGAGCACCTCGGCGAGATTTCGGCCAAGCCGAGGGTGCTGCTCGTCCACGGCACCGCCGACCAGGTGCTGCCGGTCGAGAGCAGCCGCCTCGCCGCCGCCGCGCTCACCGCCGCCGGCCTGCCGGTGGCGCTGCACCTCTCGCCGGGCCTCGGCCACGGCATCGACCGCATGGGGCTGGTACTCGGCCTCAGGGCGATCGCCGAAGCGCTCGGCATCGATCTGCCCGGCGCCGAATGAAGGCTAAGGCTGAATGACGGCCAAAGCCGAATGACGGATTGAGCCGCCATCGCATCCACGCGAGTATGGCCGGCCAGCAGGACGCCCGGAGGCAGCATGGTTCGGCTCAATCGCATCTACACCCGCACCGGCGACGACGGTTCGAGCGGTCTTGCCACCGGCGAGCGCCGCTTCAAAGACGATCTGCGCTTCGAGGCGATCGGCGGCGTCGACGAGACCAACGCGGCGATCGGCGTCGCCCGCCTGTCGATCGGCGACTATCCCGACCTCGACCTGATGCTCGGCGCCATCCAGAACGACCTGTTCGACCTCGGCGCCGACCTCGCCACGCCGGCAAGCGGCGCGGCGCCGGAAACGGAGCCGCTGCGCATCCTGCCGACGCAGGTCGAGCGGCTGGAAAAGGAGATCGACTACCTCAACCGCGGCCTCGCGCCGCTGACCAGCTTCGTGCTGCCGGGCGGCAGCCCGGCCGCCGCCCATCTGCACGTGGCGCGCGCCGTTTGCCGCCGCGCCGAGCGGGCGGCGGTGCGGCTCGCCCGCACGATCGGCGAGCCGGTCAACCCGGACGCGGTGCGCTATCTCAACCGCCTGTCGGATTTCCTGTTCGTAGCGAGCCGCTGGGCCAACGACCTCGGCGGTCGCGACGTGACCTGGGTGCCGGGCCAGAACCGGGACTGAGGCGGCAGATCTCAGGCAATGCGGCTCGACGGCGAGCGGCCGGCCAGCGCCCGGTCGACGGCGGCGCGGATCTCGGCCAGCGTGAACGGCTTGGAGACGACGTCGCTGACCAGGCTGTCGAGGCCGAAGGCGCGCTCGCGCTGGTCGGCGAAGCCGGTCATCAGGAGTATGGCGAGGCCGGGATGGTCGCGGGCGACGCTGAGCGCCAGCGCGATGCCGTCCATCACCGGCATCATGATGTCGGACAAGAGGAGGTCGAAGCCCTCGGGCCGCTCGCCGAGAATCTCCAGCGCGATGCCGCCGTCCTCGGCCTCGGTGATCTCGTGGCCGTCGAGTTCCAGCGCCCTCTTCACGAAGGCCCGAACCGATGCGTCGTCCTCGGTCAGCAGAATGCGCGCCATGGCCGCCCCCCGGCAATCCCTTTGGAATCGGGACGTGTCTCACCTGATTGTCGCATAAGCCGGGCCGGCGTGCCAGACACCGCAACTCACGCGCGGACCGGCCGATCGACGCCGATGCCGTACCGTCCGGCCATCCGCTTTTCCGACAAGGGCAAACGCTTTACGGCAGGCGGGTTCAGTCGGTGACGACGCCGACGAAGGGCAACTGACGGTAGGCGTGGGCGGCATCCATGCCGTAGCCGACCACGAACACGTCGGCGCAGGAGAAGCCGACGATGTCGGCGTCGATCTGCGCCTTGCGCTTGCCCGGCTTGTCGAGCAGCACCGCCACCTTGACCTCCTTCGCCCCCCGATCCTCGGTGAGGCGCTTGGCGAAGGCCAGCGTCCGGCCCGATTCCAGGATGTCGTCGATGATCAGCACCGAGCGGCCGGCAACGTCGGTGTCGATGTCGCGGATGATCTTGACGATGCCCGACGAGGTGGTGCCGGTACCGTAGCTCGACAGCATCATGAACTCGACCTGCGGCGCCAGCCCCTCGCGGTGCAGGGCGCGCAGCAGGTCGGCAGCGAACATGAAGCTGCCCTTCAGGATGGCGATCACCATCAGGTCGTCGGGGCGGGCGGCTGCGATCTCCCTGGCCATGGCGTCGACGCGCGCGGCGATCGTCTCCTCCGAAAACAGCACGTCGATGGTCCTGCCCGTCATCCCGGTCTCCTTAGCGCGGTCGCGACGGCCAATGAGCCTCGATCCGCCGGGAAATGGCGGGGCGCGCATCCGGAACCGTCGCAGAGCCCCGGCGCTTTCGGCCGGAGCTATATTACGGCGGACGCGTGTCTGTAAACCGGACTTCCACGCTGGTCGACGCCTCGGGCGGCGCCAGCAGCCGCGTCTTGAAGTGTACCTTGCCCCGCTGGTCGATGTTGAGTTGCGGCAGCATGTAGTTCCACGCGTAGACGTCGCGGTCGGTCGACGACTTCAGCGTGACGCGGACGGCCGGCAGCGGCTTGGACTGGTCGTCGAGGTTGACGATGTCGCCCTCCACCACCAGCACCGGCGTCGAGCCATCCATCTCGCGGTGGGCGGCCACCTCGGAGAAGTCGAGGCCGCGCAAATTGACCTTGAGGCCGATCAACTGGTAGATGCCGGCGAAATCCGGCAGGACCCGCACCACCGTCTCGCGACCGACCACCGCCACGCCGCAGAACAGCACCAGAAAACCGATCAGCAGCGCCGAGGCGACCGGCGTCGACAGATGCCGGTCGATCAGGCTGAGCGCCGAGGCACCCCGCCGCTTCGCCTTGTCGCGCCTCCTGCGGCTGCTGCCAAAGCCGGCCGGTGGCGCATCGATGGTCGGCGCCTCGTCGGTAGCGGCCGTCTCGGTGGGCTCGTCCCTGGGCGGCTCATCCTCGACGGGACCGGCGGCGAACAGGTCGTCGACCGCCGACTGGTCGTTGCCGCTGTCCGCCGCCTCGGTTTCGGCTTCCCCGGCCGGGCCGGACGCGAACAGGTCGTCGATCGCCGACTGGTCGTTGCCTTCGGCCGCCGGGCTGGCGGCGTCCTTGTCGAATGTGCTTTGCGGACCTTCGCCGGCGATGGCGTCGCGCCACTCGTCCTCGCTGGGCTCGGGCGCGGTGGATGCCGGCCGCGCGGCGGGCGCCGGCTGCGGCGCTTCGGGATAGTCGTTGGGCGTGGCATGCCAGACGGTGCCGCAGCGGGCGCAACGCACCTTGCGGCCGGTGACGCCGAGCGTGCCGTCGGCAACCTGATACCCCGTCTCGCAGGCGGGGCAGACAATTCTCATCTTCGGCCCCCGATCGACCGCCGGCCCGGCTCCTTCGGGGAGAGCGCGTCCGGAAGGCGGGCGGCGCGCCTTCTGCGTCGCCGTCCTTTTCCAAGGGATGGCGGCAACATGCTTAATGAAACGTTAAGGACAAGGACGGCAACATCATTTATGAGGGCTGGGAACGACAGGATAGCAATAACAAGAAGCCGCAGAGCGGCTTCCGGCGCCAAGCGGCGCCGCGCGGAGCGGGTCNNCCGCTATGGAACGGGTCGCGAGGTGCTGAGCGATCTCACCTTCTCGATCGCGCCGCACTCGTTCCAGTTCCTCACCGGCCCCTCCGGCGCCGGCAAGACGACGCTGATCCGCCTGCTGTTCCTCAACCTCAAGCCGACGCGCGGCCTGATCTCCATCTTCGGCAAGGACACGGCGCTGTTGCGCCGCTCGGACATGCCGGCGCTGCGCCGGCGCATCGGCGTCGTGTTCCAGGACTTCCGCCTGCTCGACCACCTCACCACCTACGAGAACGTCGCCCTGCCCTATCGCGTGCTCGGCAAGGACGAGGCGAGCTATCGCGCCGACGTCGCCGACCTCCTCGACTGGGTCGGCCTCGGCGACCGCAAGCACGTCTACCCACCGGTGCTGTCAGGCGGCGAGAAGCAGCGCGCCGCCATCGCCCGCGCCCTGATCACCAAGCCGGAATTCCTGCTCGCCGACGAGCCGACCGGCAACGTCGACCCGCCGCTGGCCCGCCGCCTGCTGCGCCTGTTCCTGGAGCTCAACCGCCTCGGCACCGCCGTGGTCATCGCCACCCACGACATCGGCCTGATGGACCAGCTCGACGCCCGTCGCCTGGTCCTCGAAGGCGGCCACCTCGAGATCTACGAATGACCACGGCGCCCATCAGGCACGGCAAGACCGCCGCATCGAAGGACAAGGCCCGCACCCGCCGGCCGGCCGGCCAGCCGGACGCGGCCGCCTCGCCGATCGTGCCGCCGCAGGCCATCGCCGGCCGCACGCTGATCCTGGTGATCGCCATCATGACCTTCCTCGCCGGCTTCACCATCGCCGTGGTATCGGTGATCGACCGCGCCGCCGACGCCTGGGCCTCCGACATCGGCCGCGAGGTGACCATCGAGGTACGGCCGCTCGACGGTGTCGCCACCGAGGCCGAGGTGGAGAAGGCGGTGGCGCTGGCCCAGGAGTTCCCCGGCGTCGGCGGCGCCCATGGCCTTTCCGACGCCGAGACGCAGCGTCTCCTGGAGCCATGGCTGGGGCCGGGCGCCGACCTCTCCGCCCTGCCGGTGCCGCGCCTCGTCGTCGTCTCCATCGACGATCCCGCTGCCTTCGACGTCAAGGCGCTGGCCGCCGCCGTCGGCAAGGAGATCCGCGGCGGCAGCGTCGACGACCACGCCCTCTGGGTCGATCGTCTGTCGGCCATGGCCGCCTCCATGGTGTTCGCCGGCATCGGCCTGATGGCGCTGATGCTGGTGGCGCTGGTGCTCTCCGTGGTGTTCGCGACGCGCGCCGCCATGGCGGGTAATCGCGACGTCATCGAGGTGCTGCATTTCTGCGGCGCCGAGGACCGCTTCATCGCCGGCCAGTTCCAACGCCGTTTCCTGCTGTTCGGCATCGAGGGCGGCGCCATCGGCGGCGCGCTGGCGCTGGTCGCCATGGCGGCCGCCGCCTGGGCGATCGGCGGCTCGGCCGGCCGGCCCGGCGCCGACCAGCTGGAGGCGCTGTTCGGCCGCTTCGAACTGCCGACCTCGGCCTACGGCCTGGTGCTGGGGCTGGTGGTGGCGGTGGCGCTCCTGACCGCGCTCACCTCGCGCCTCGCCGTGCGGCGCTCGCTGTCGGCGCTCGACTGAACGCCGGAAATGCGGCTTCCCCGGCCATTTCCGGTGCCCGGCCAGCCGGTCCTTGTGGCGATTTGTCAAGCGCTGGCCGATTTCCTAGAATGAAATCATGATGGAATCGCCCGCCCCTCCGAGAGAGACGGCCTACGGACCGGATGAGGGCGCCGGCGAGCGCACCCGTGCCCGCCGGGCGATCGGCGTTCTCCTCGCCGCCGCGCTGCTGATCGGTGTCGGTTTCTTCTTCGGCGGCTTCTTCCGCTTCGTCGACACCGTCGTCGGCTACCAGACGCCGTCGCCGCTCGCCGCCGACGGCATCGTCGTGCTGACCGGCGGCGCCGAGCGCATCGCCGGCGCCGTCGAGCTGATAACCGCCGGCAAGGCGCGGCGCCTGCTGATCTCCGGCGTCCATCCCGACACCTCGGCTGCCCGTCTCGGCCGCATGGTCGAGGCGGAGCCGGACCTGATGGCCTGCTGCGTCGACCTCGACCACCGCGCCGCCAACACCATTGGCAATGCACTGGAGACCGCCAAGTGGGCGCGGCGCAACGGCTTCCTGTCGCTGATCGTCGTCACCTCCGCCTACCACATGCCGCGCTCCATGTTGGAGCTGTCGCACGCCATGCCGGGCATCCGCCTGATTCCCTATGCGGTGACGAGGCCCGGCCTGACGCTGGAGAACTGGTCGGAGGACCGGACGGTGATCCTGCTTCTCCTCGAGGAATACCTGAAGTATACGGCG
>LUYO01000233.1:0-1944 GCA_001603295.1 Rhodobacterales bacterium Alpha_02 | reverse complement strand
ATCGACAATCATGTCCTCCTGCCCCCCCACCATGCGCCGCCGCCCCAGCTCCACCAGAATGTCCACCGTCTTGAGCCCATACCTCGCCGCCGCCGCCTCGCTGTGCCGCAGAAACGAGCTGTACACCCCCGCATAACCCAGCGCCAGCGTCTCCCGGTCCACCCGCACCGGCCTGTCCTGCAGCGGCCGCACGATGTCGTCCGCCGCATCCATGAGCTTGTAAAGATCCGTGCCATGGTTCCAGCCCATGCGCTCGGCCGCCGCGATGAACGCCTCCAGCGGCGCATTGCCCGCCCCCGCTCCCATGCCCGCCAGGCTTGCGTCGATGCGGTCGCAGCCCTCCTCCACCGCCACGATGGAGTTGGCCACGCCCAGGCTCAGGTTGTGGTGGGCATGCATGCCGGTCTGCGTCTCGGGCCGCAGGGTGTCCTTGAAGGCCTTGAAACGATCGCGCACATCGTTCATGTTCAGCGCCCCGCCCGAGTCCACCACATAGCAGCAGGTGGCGCCATAGCTTTCCATGAGCCTGGCCTGCTGCGCCAGCGCCTGGGGGCTGGTCATGTGGCTCATCATCAGAAAGCCCACGGCCTCCATGCCGAGCTTGCGGGCGTACTCGATGTGCTGGCGCGAGACATCGGCCTCGGTGCAGTGCGTGGCCACGCGCACCACGCGCACACCCGCGTCATAGGCGTTCTTGAGGTCGTGCACGGTGCCGATGCCCGGCAGCAGCAAGGTGGCGATCTTGGCGTGCTGGACCACCTCGGCCACGGCGGCTATCCATTCGAGGTCGGTATGCGCGCCAAAGCCGTAGTTGAAGGACGAGCCCTGCAGGCCGTCGCCGTGGGCGACCTCGATGGAGTCGACCCTGGCCTCGTCCAGCGCCTGGGCGATCCGCCGGGCTTGCGCCACGCTGTACTGGTGGCGGATGGCATGGCTGCCGTCGCGCAGCGTCACGTCGGAGATATAGATCTTCTTGGTTTGCGTCATGGCGTTTCTTCTCCTCAGGCGGCCACGGTGGCGGCCAGCATGCGCGCGGCCATGTGCTCGGCGGTGCGCAGGCCGGCGCTGGTCATGATGTCCAGGTTGCCGGCATAGGCGGGCAGGTAGTGGGCCGCGCCCTCGACCTCCAGGAAGATCGAGGTCTTCAGGCCCGTCAAGGCCTCATTCACGCCCCCCACGCCCGGAATGCGGATGGGCTGCTCGATGCGCTCGAACTGCACGGCCTGCTTCAAGCGGTAGCCCGGCACATAGGACTGCACGGCCGCCGCCATGCGGGCCACCGACTCGGCGATGGCGTCTTCATCGGCCAGCTCGCTCAGGGTATAGACCGTATCGCGCATGATCAGCGGCGGCTCGGCCGGATTGAGCACGATGATGGCCTTGCCCTTGCGGGCGCCGCCCACCACCTCGATGGCCTTGGAGGTGGTCTCGGTGAACTCGTCGATGTTGGCGCGGGTGCCGGGGCCGGCGCTCTTGCTGGCGATGGAGGCCACGATCTCGCCGTAATGCACCGGGGCCACGCGCGAGACGGCCGCCACCATGGGGATGGTGGCCTGGCCGCCGCAGGTGACCATGTTCACGTTCAGCGCATCGAGGTGGGTCTCGCCGTTGACCACGGGGATGCAGTAGGGGCCGATGGCGGCGGGGGTGAGGTCGATCATGCGGATGGCGGGCTTGAGCGCGCGCAGGAAAGCGTCGTTCCTGACGTGGGCGCCGGCGGAGGTGGCGTCGAAGACGAAGTCGACCTCCTGAAACACGGGCAGGCGGGCGAGGCCCTCGACGCCTTCGTGGGTGGTGGCCACGCCCAGGCGCTGGGCGCGTGCGAGGCCGTCGGACTGAGGGTCGATGCCGACCATGGCGGCCATCTCGAGGTGTTGGGCATGGCGCAGTATCTTGATCATCAAGTCTGTGCCTATGTTGCCGCTACCTATGATGGCGGCTTTG
>LUYO01000232.1:0-1654 GCA_001603295.1 Rhodobacterales bacterium Alpha_02 | reverse complement strand
GTCCCACGATGCCGGGGGCTCGATCCGCTCCCCTTCGCGCCCCTCCCGAAGATGGAGCAGCCCGATGTCCTGCTTCCGTCCGGGAAAGGCCAGCGAAGCGGCGTACCCGTAGAAGAGAAGCTGTTCCCTGTAGAGAATCTCCCAGGCCGCCGTGCCGTCGATCTCCCCCGCCGTGATCTTGTAGTCTCTGATATGGACCGTATCCCCCTCGATCCAGAGGACGTCCACGGAGCCGATCAAGTGAACGCTCCCCGCGCTCCCGTCCAGTTGCACGCGGAACGGCAGCTCGCGCCGAAGCGAGAGCGTTTCATGCAGCCCGGCCAGTTTCCGACCCGCCGGAAGCTCCGCGAAGCGCTCCAGCCAGCCTTTCAGAGCGTTTCTTCCCCGTTCGTCGCGCCACGCCGGGCGAAGCCCCTGCGGCAGACGCGGGTGCTGCTCGTCGAGAAGGTCGTCAAGCGAGTCGGCACGGAAGTTCCAGCGCGAGAGGACCCAGTGCGCCAGCGATCCGAGGTCCGCCCCTCCGGCCTCCTCGGAGGAGGGGAGCTCCCAGGTCATCTCGATTCCCTGGCGGAACTTCATCCGCCACGCGGCGGGGCAGTAGCGGAAGAGCGAGTAGGACGTGGCGCTCATCCGCTCCACGGATCGAGGTCCCGCAGCCGGAGGAGGAACGGAGACGCCCTGTCTCGGTTCCTCGCGCTCCCGCGATGTTCTCCGGAGAGGCGTCGTTTCCGTTTCGTCCTCCGGGATCTCGGGACGCAGCAGCGAGAGCCACGATCCGGAAACGGGCGAGGGGAGGTTCTCTTTCATTCCGCAGGGAGAGCAGAGGACGAGGCAGTCCTTCGCCCTCGTCGCCGCCACGTAGAAGAGGCGTTCCCACTCCTCCCCGACTTCGGCGTCCTCCAAATAACGGGCGATCTTTCCCGTCTCGGAGAGGCTCTTCTCGCTCCACGCCTCGGGGTGTCGCGAAGCCCCCGCGCCCAGCAGCGCGGAGGGAACGAGCGCCCCCCGTCCGCCGCCGCCTCCCGGCGTGTTGTTCAGGTCCATCACCACCGTGATCGGGAATTCCAGTCCCTTCGCGCTGTGGACGGTGAGCACGCGGACCACGTCCTCCTCTTCGCCGAGGGGCGTGCTCTCTTCGCCTGCCCCCTTGCGCCCCGCCATGCGGGCGACGTAGGCGGCGCACCCCGCCGGGTCGTTGCCGAAGACGTTCTCGTACTCCCGGACGAGGTCGAGCCCCTTCCAGAGGTTGGCCAGCGCGCTCTTCCTGTTCCACAGCGGGTACGCCCCCAGGAACGACTGGTCTTTCAGCAGCAGCACCAGCGCCGCGAAGAGGCCGGAGTAGCGCGCGACGCTCCGCAGCTCTTCGATCCTGCCCGCCGTTTCCGGAAAGACCTCGGCAAGCGAGGGGGCCTCCGGCCCGAGGAAGCGGGCGAACTGCTCCATGGTCAGCCCGGAGAAGGGAGAGGCCAGAAAACCGAGCGCGGCCGCCCTGTCGTCCGGGAAGGCGAGCATCCGGATGGCGGTCGTCAGATCGCCGATCTCCCCCCTGTCGAAGTAGCGTTTTCCCTTCTCGAAGGCGACGGGGATGCCGAAAAGAGGGTGCAGCGTCTCCTCGAGCGCGGCGAAGGAGGAGCGCGACGGCACGAGAATGGCG
>LUYO01000231.1:0-7307 GCA_001603295.1 Rhodobacterales bacterium Alpha_02 | reverse complement strand
CCATCCTGTTCGAGATGGTGGAGGCCGGCCTCGTCGACTGGAACCGCCGCTCCAAGACGGTGCGGCGGCTGCCGCTCGCGGCAGACTTCTTTCCCGAGCACGAGACCAGTCCGCTGCCCGAGGTGATCGAGCGCGCCGTCATGAAGCGCGTGCTGGCCGGCCGACCGGGCACGCCGATCAACGAGCTGGAGCTTGCCCGCGAGATCGGCATCGGCACCACCTCCCTGCGGGAGTTCCTGATCCGCTTCAGTCGCACCGGCTTAATCGAGAAGCGGCCGAACAGCCATTGGCTGCTCCGCGGCTTCACCCGCCGTTTTGCCGAGGACATCTGCGCGGTGCGCGAGCTGTTCGAGCCGCGATCGGTCGCCGCCTTTGCCGGCCGGCCGGCCGGCGATCCGGTCTGGGCCGACCTCGCGGCGCTGCGCCAGACCCATCGGGAGCTGCTAGCCGATCTCGACGGCCGCCATGCCGAATTCCCGGCGCTCGACGACCGGCTGCACCGGCTGATCGCCGCCGCCTCGGGCAACCGCTTCGTCGCCGATTTTCATGAAGTTGTCGCCGTGGTCCTCCGCCATTGCGGCGAGACAGCCGCCGCCGGTCAGCGCCGGGCGGCGCTCCGCGAGCATCTCGATCTCATCGAGGCGCTGGAGACGTGCCGGCCGGAGGCGGCGGAAGCCGCCTGCCGTCGCCATCTCGCCACGGCGCGGGCGTGGCTCGTGCGGTCGATGCCGGGGGAGCCGTGAGTAACGTCAGCCGGCGGAAACGCGGCAGCGCTGCTCGCCGAGGCCCTCGACGCTAAGGCGCATGAGGTCGCCAGCCTTCAGGAACTCCGGCGGCTTGCGGCCCATGCCGACGCCCGGCGGCGTGCCGGTGGTGATGACGTCGCCCGGATCGAGCCGCAGGAAGCGCGATATGTAGGCGACCAGCATGCGGACGCCGAACACCATGGTGGCGGTGGTGCCGCGTTGGCGCGGCGCGCCGTTGAGGTCGAGTTCCATGGCCAGCGCCTGCACGTCGGCGATCTCATCCGGCGTCACCAGCCAGGGGCCGAGCGGCCCGAAGGTCGGCGCGCTCTTGCCCTTCAGCCACTGCCCCGTGCCCTCCATCTGAAAGGCGCGCTCGGAGACGTCGTTGCACAGCACGAAACCGGCGACGTGGTCGAAGGCATGCGCCTCGTCGACCTGCCAGGCGGTGTCGCCGATCACCACGGCGAGTTCCACCTCCCAGTCGAGCTTGGCGGCACCCGGCGGGATCAGGATGTCGTCATAGGGGCCAGAGATGCAGTTGGGGGCCTTGCTGAACAGCAGCGGCTCGCGTGGTACCGTGCCGCCGGTTTCGGCGGCGTGGTCGGCGTAGTTCATGCCGACGGCGATGAAGTTGCGCGTGCCGGCCACCGGCGGTCCGAGCCGCGTGCCCACCGGCACCAGCGGCAGGGTTTCGGGGTCGATGCCGGCGAGCGTCGCCAGCGCGGTCTTCGACAGCGCCGGCCCGGCGAGGTCGGCGACATGGGCCGTGAGATCGCGGCAGCGGCCGGCGGCATCGACGAGGCCCGGCTTTTCGGCGCCGGCGGCGCCATGGCGGATCAGTTTCATGAGAAGCGTCCCGGAAAGAAGCGATGTCCGTTTCTACGGCAATTTCCGGCAAAGGGTGAGCCTTTTCCGCCCGGGCAACAGGATGGGCTTGATGCCGGTGCGCGCCGCCGCTCCGTCTGCGGCGAAGCGGCAAACAGCGATGTCATGCAACCTTCGTCTGGGTCCTGCCTCCGCCGTTTTCCGCTAGTCTCGGAAGGTCGGCAGCCGCCGCCGGGATCGCACCGAACAGGGAGAGATCCGCCATGGAA
This sequence comes from Rhodobacterales bacterium Alpha_02, assembly GCA_001603295.1. Taxonomy (GTDB): domain Bacteria; phylum Pseudomonadota; class Alphaproteobacteria; order Rhizobiales; family Pleomorphomonadaceae; genus Pleomorphomonas. The sequence continues at coordinate 5,467 of LUYO01000231.1, read as the reverse complement.
GACGATGCACTGTTCCTGGGCTTCGATCTCACCGCCATCGAGCCGGAGGATGGCGGCCCCGACCCCGATCGCGTCATCAAGGGCAATCCGCGCAGCCGCACCTGGCTGGTCGAGGAGCGGGCGGCCGAGAAGCTCTACGCCGGCGTCTGGGAATCGACGCCTGGCGCCTGGCGCGTCGCCTATGACGAGTGGGAGTTCTGCTCCATCGTCTCCGGCATCTCCATCGTCCACGAGGCCGGCAAGGAAGCGCCGCGCGTGCTGAGGACCGGCGACAGCTTCATCCTGCGGCCGGGCTTCTCGGGCATCTGGGAGGTGGTGGAGACGACGCGCAAGCTGTTCGTGGTGCGCATGCCGTGATCGGAGCCGGCATTGAGCCGCAAGCGCCGCTCTCGGGCAGCCGGCACCGGGGCGATCCGCCGGCCGGCGCCTGACGTCTTGCACAAATGGAAACCGGGCGGCGGCTCGACGCCGCCGCCCTTATGCTGTCGCTGCTCGCGATAATCAGTCGAGCAGGCTGATCTCGACCGCTTCGCGTCCCTTGGGGGTCTCGACGATCTTCATGGCGACGCGCTGGCCGTCGGTCAGCGGACCCATGCCGGCCGACTGCAGGACGGAGATGTGGACGAACACGTCCTTGCCGCCATCCTCGCCGGCCACGAAGCCGAAGCCCTTCTCGGGATTGAACCACTTGACGGTGCCGTCGAGCGGCGTCGCCGACGACGTGTCGACCGACCGGCGCGGCGGCCGCGGGGCGCCGAAGCCACCGCCGCCACCACCGAAGCCGCCGCGATCGCCGCCGAAGCCGCCACGATCGCCGAAGCCGCCGGGACGGGGAGCGCCGGGACGGGGCCCGCGCGGCGCCTGCGGCGTCGCGGTCGTCTCATCGACCTCGAGCACCTTGACGACCTGCTTGCCCTTGGCGCCCTGCGCCACCTGCACCTTCAGCGTGGCGCCGGGCGGCACGCTGTCGCGGCCGACCGCCTGCAGCTGGCCGATGTGCAGGAAGGCATCGCCCGAACCGTCGGTGAGCGCAGTGAAGCCGAAACCCTTTTCCGGGTTGAACCAGGATACCGTCGCCTCGACCACCGGGCCGGACGGCGGGGCGCTATCATACGGCGACGGGCCGCCGAAGCTGCGCGCCGGCCGTTCGGGACGAATGTCGAACGACGGCATCATGTCGTCATCAAATCCGCCACGCCGCCGCGGCGGGCGGAAATCCTTACCCTTACCCATTCTGTCTTCTCATCTCCGCCAAAATATAGCTCCAGACCGATGCCCGCGGAGAGCTGCATCGAGCCAGTTCGTTTCTAGAGAGCTATTCCACCGTAGAATTCGTCGTTTATCCGGCATGCCGCGCCTTCGCCTCGGCAACGACTTGCCAGCCCGCCCGCACTTCAGAACCGCTCCGCCCCCAGTCTTATCACAGATATTGGGGTTTTTGCTGCTTGAAAATCGCGCCGAGGGCGCCCGAGCGGTCACTTTTTGCGTTTTTTTACGTGCTTGACGCACCCTGTGCGCCGCCAAAAGTCGCGACTACATACCAAAGCGGCCGAGCCGGCGCCACGCCGGCCGGACAGCAAGACGTCCGGTACCGCCGAGCGGCGGCCGGCCGGCCGATCGAATCGCCGGGGCCGCGGCGCGGCGCGCCGCCGCAAGATTAGAACCTTTCCGGACGGCTGTCCAAAAAAGTCCTCCGCCGCCCTTGAAGGCGGGGGAGGACGGGGCCACTTCGATATCGTTGCCCGGAACCTCGAAGGAACACTCAGAAAGGGAAGAAGAATGAGAAGCTGCGTGATGAGGCCCGGCTTTCATCCGCTGTCCATCGCAGCGATGATCGTCGGTTTCGTGATCTTCTGGCCGATCGGCCTCGCTGTACTTGCCTATATACTTTGGGGGGATCGCATGCGCGCCCGCTGGAACGACTTTCGCCCCGACCTCGAACGCGCCGCCCGTCGGGCCGGCTTCGAGCGTGGCGGCTTCCGTAACTACCGCGCCGGCGCCACCGGCAACACCGCCTTCGACGCCTATCGCGAGGCCGAGCTGAAGCGCCTCGAGGAAGAGCGCGCCGCGCTCGACCGGATGCGCGACGAGTTCGACGAGTTCCTCGCCAACCTGCGCCGCGCCAAGGATCAGGAAGAGTTCGACCGCTTCAAGGCGAGCCGCAATCCCGCCGCCTGATCAGTGATCCGATCGGGGTCTGATCCGGGTCCCTCCACGACCGGCAGGCCATGAGGCCCCCGCGCTGCGACCGCATGGTCCGGCGCGGGGGCTTTTTCATGCCCGAGGTCGCCGCTACACTCCCGCCATGCCGATTCGCCTGCCCTTCCTGCGGCCGCCCGAACGCCAGCGCTCGGCGCCGACGAGCTTTCCGATCCTCGCCGGCGACCGCATGGTGGAGGTGACGGTGCGGAGGAACGTCCGCGCCCGCCGCTACGTGCTGCGCATCGACCGCAAGGGCGACGGCGCCGTCGTCACCATACCCAGGCGCGGCTCGCTCGCCGCCGCCAAGACCTTCGTCGCCGGCCATGCCGCCTGGATCGCCGAGCGGCTGGCCGCCCGGGCCGCGGTGCCGGAGGTGCCGGCCGAACTGGCGATCCGCGGCATCGTGCATCGCGTCGTCTCCACCGGCTCGCCGCGCGGCCGCGTCCGCCTGCTCGTGCTGGACGACGGGCCGGCGATCGAGGTGCCCGGCGAGGCGCCGCACGTCCGCCGCCGCCTCGCCGATTACCTGAAGAAGCAGGCGCGTGCCGACCTTGCCGCCGCCGTTGCCGCGCACGCGGGCACGCTCGGCGTCAGGCCCGCGGCGATCCGCCTGAAGGACACCGCCTCGCGCTGGGGCTCGGCGTCGGCCAAGGGTGAACTGGCCTTCTCCTGGCGGCTGGTCATGGCGCCGCCCTTCGTGCTCGACTATGTCGCCGCCCACGAGGTGGCCCATCTCCGCGAGATGAACCATTCCGACCGCTTCTGGGCGCTTTGCGAGGGGCTGTGCCCGGCGACCGCCGCCGCCAAGGCCTGGCTGAAGGCGAACGGCAACGCCCTGCACCGCGTACCGTGAGCGGGCATCAGTTGCCGAACAGTCTTTGCAGCAGCCCCTTTTCCTCGGGGCTGGCCTCGGTCACCGGGATGTCGGCCGGCGGCATCGGCTGGGCGCCCGGCAGTTGCGGCCCCTGCATCGGCAGGCCGTCGGTGTCGGCGAAGGTCGTGCCGACGTTGCGCGGCGGCGGCACCAGCTCGACGCCCGGCAGCGGCCGGGCCGGCAGGCCGCGCACCGCCTCGGTCATGAAGCGGTTCCAGGTGAGGGCGGTCAGCGCGCCGCCGGTCGCCTTCTTCGTGGGCGAATTGTCGTCGTTGCCGAGCCAGACGCCGGCGGTCAGACCGTTGACGTAGCCGATGAACCAGGCGTCGCGGAAATCCTGGCTGGTGCCGGTCTTGCCGGCCGCCGGCCGGTCGGCGAGCAGCGCCTTCTGCCCGGTGCCGTCGGTGACCACCGCCGACAGCATGCGGTTCATGGTGCCGGCGGCGACGTCGGAAATCACCCGCCCCGGACCGTTGCCCTGGCGGTGGAACAGCACCTTGCCGTCCTTGGTGCGGATGTCCTCGACCAGATAGGGGATGATGCCCCAGCCGCCGTTGGCGAACGGCACGTAGGCGGCGGTGATCTCCAGCGGCGTCACCTCGCCGGTGCCGAGCGCGATCGACGGGTTGTCGTGGAGCTGGCTGACGATGCCGACCCGGCGGGCGGTCTGCACCACGTTGGCCGGCCCGAGCAGGGCGGTGAGGCGGGCGGCCACCGTGTTGAGCGACCGGGCGAGCGCCGTGGTCAGCGTCACCGGACCGAGATACTCGTTCTCGTAATTCCTGGGCGACCAGCCGTTGATGGACACCGGCTCGTCGACGACGATCGAATCGGGCGTGTAGCCGTGCTCGACGGCGGTGAGATAGACGAAGGGCTTGAAGGCCGAGCCCGGCTGGCGCCGTGCCTCGATCGCCCGGTCGAACTGGCTCGTCGCATAGTCGCGGCCGCCGACCAGCGCCTTGACGGCGCCGTCGTTGTCGACGGCAACCAGTGCCCCCTGGCTCGCCTTGTACTTGACGCCCTCCTTGTCGAGCGTCGTGCGCACCGCCGTTTCGGCCGCCGCCTGCAGGTGGGCGTCGATGGTGGTGGTCACCACGATGTCGCTGCGGTAGCGGGCGACGTAGCCGGGCAGCAGGTCCATCACCCAGTCGGCGACGTAGTTGGCGGCCGAACCGTTGCGGGCCGGCGACGGCGGCGCGCCGACGGCGGTCGCCTTGGCCGCCTCGGCGGCGGTGACGTAGCCTTCGTCGACCATGGCGGCCAGCACCACCTTGGCGCGCTCGGCGGCCAGCTCCGGCGAGTTGGTCGGCGCATAGCGCGACGGCGCCTTCAAGAGGCCGGCGATGGTGGCGGCTTCGGCGAGGTTCACCTGGCGCGCCGACTTGCCGAAATAGCGCCGCGACGCTGCGTCGACGCCGTAGGCACCGGCGCCGAGGTAGACGCGGTTGAGATACATCTCCAGGATCTGATCCTTGGAGAAGCGCCATTCCAGCCACAGGGCGAGCACCGCCTCCTGCAGCTTGCGCTCCAGCGTGCGGTTGGGTTGCAGAAACAGGTTCTTGGCCAGCTGCTGGGTCAGCGTCGAGCCACCCTGCACCACCGAATGCGACAGGAGATTGGTAACCAGCGCTCGTGAAAGGCCGATCGGGTCGACGCCGAAGTGGTAGCGGAAGCGGCGGTCCTCGATGGCGATCACCGCCTCAGGCAGGAAGCGCGACATGTCGCTGAGCGCCACCTCCTCGCCGCCGGTATCGCCGCGGTTGGCGATGATCGTACCGGAGGCGTCGACGATCTCGACATTGGGCGGCCGGGCCGGAACCTTCCAGTCGTCGATCTGCGGCATGGTGGCGACGGTGTAGCCGATGACGCCGGAGACGCCGATCAGCCCCCAGATGGAGAGCACGATACCCCAGTAGACAAGCCGGCCGATCAGGCCCATGCCGGAACGGCGTCGGCGTTGTCGGCCGGACGACTTGCGGCGACGCTGCGGCGCCTCGGTCATCTCCACCTCCTCGCCGTCGTCGCCGGTGAAGCGCGGCTCGACCCGTTCGGAGCGCGGCCGGCCGCTGCGCGAATTGGGCAGGCTCCTCGGCGGCGTGAAGCGGTCGCCGTCGCGTGCCGAGAGATCGCCCTCGCGCGACGGTGCCTCGAATGTCGGTTCGGCCCGCTCGCGCTTCTGGTTCCGCCTATCGCTCCGCATCGTCCGCCGTCACCTTTGCCCTTCGGCCCGTCGGCCGTGGAACATCCGATTCACCCTAAATGCGGCGGTTTAAGGGGGCGTAAAGGATGACGGCACGCAGCCGAAGCCGTTCAGCGTTCGCCGCCCGGCGCCATAAGCCGGGCTATCGCCCGGACCCATCCGGAGGTTCCACCTCCGGACCTCCTGTTTTC
>LUYO01000042.1:0-13903 GCA_001603295.1 Rhodobacterales bacterium Alpha_02 | reverse complement strand
CCGCAGCCGCCGATCAAGAAGGACGATGCCCGCGTCGTGCTGGTGATCGGCGACCGGCTGGCCGCCGACCTCGGCCGCGGTCTCGACGTCGCCTTCGCCGACCGGCCGGACGTGGCGATCGAGACCAAGACCGTCGACGACGCCGGCCTTGCCGTGACCGCCGACATCGACTGGAAGGCTTTCCTGGAAACACGCCTTGCCGGCAAGCCGCGGCCGGCGGCGGTGGTCGCCATGATCGGTCGCGCCGACGGCCGGCCGATCGAGCTGGCCGACCGTACCGTGGATTTTCCCTCCGCCGACTGGGAAACCATCTACAAGGCCCGCCTCAACGAACTGATGCGCGTTGCCCGCGAGCACGCCGTGCCCTTCCAGTGGGTCGGCCTGGTGCCGGTCGCCGACCCCGGCGCCACCAACGACATCACCTATATCGACGGCGTCATCCGTGACGAGGCCAGCGAGAAGGGCGCCACCTATGTCGACGTCTGGGACCCGTTCTCCCAGAACGGCGCCTTCGCGGCGAGCGGTCCCGACCTCGACGGCCAGGTGCGGCAGTTGCGCCTGAAGGACGGCATCGGCTTTACCCGTTCCGGCTCCCGCAAGCTGGCCTTCTACGTCGAGCAGACCTTGCGGCCGGCCCTCGACGTCGCCGCGCCGACCGCCGAGCTGATGCAGAAGGTGTCCGGCGAGGGGCTGGTCATGCTGCTCAACGACCCCGGCGCCAGCGGCGAGGACCGGCTGCTCGCCGCCGCCGACCTCAAGCCGCCGAAGCCCGGCACCGCCCTCCACCGCCTAACCGTCGAGGGCCTGCCGCTGGAGCCGGTTGTGGGCCGCTACGATGCGGCGGCGCTGCGCTGAAATGACAACGGCCGGGCTTCCGTGAGGAAACCCGGCCATTCGATTGCCTGCCCTGCGCGGGTTATCGCGGCAGCACGGAGGCGCCCATCAGGAACTCGTCGATGGCGCGGGCCGCCTGCCGGCCCTCGCGGATCGCCCAGACGACGAGGCTCTGGCCGCGCCGCATGTCGCCGGCCGCGAACACCTTGTCGACCGAGGTGCGATAGTCCTTCTCGGTCGCCTTGACGTTGCCGCGGCCGTCCTTCTCGACGCCCAGCTCATCGATCATGCCCTCGTGCACCGGATGCACGAAGCCCATGGCGAACAGCACCAGCTCGGCGTCGATGGTGAATTCCGTGCCGGGGATCGGCTGGAAGCGCGGATCGACCTTGACGCAGTGCACCTTGGAGACGACGCCGTTCTGGCCCTCGAAGGCGGTGGCGGTGACGCCGAACAGCCGCTCCGCTCCTTCTTCGTGGCTCGACGAGGTCCGGAGCTTCAGCGGCCAATTCGGCCAGGTCAGGAGCTTGTCCTCCTTCTCCGGCGGCTTCGGCATGATCTCCAGCTGGACGACGCCAGCGGCGCCCTGGCGGTTCGAGGTGCCGATGCAGTCCGAGCCGGTGTCGCCGCCGCCGATCACCACCACGCGCTTGCCTTCGGCGGTGATCGGCGCCACCTCGCCGAGCGGCTCGCCGCCGACCCGGCGGTTCTGCTGCGGCAGGAACTCCATGGCGAAATGGACGCCGCGCAGTTCGCGACCCGGAACGGCTAGGTCGCGCGACTTCTCCGAACCGCCGGCGAGCAGCACCGCGTCGTAGTCCGCCTTGAGGTCCTCGACCTTGAGGTCAACGCCGACGTTGACGTTGAAGTGGAAGACGACGCCCTCGGCGACCAGCTGCTGCACCCGCCGCTCGACGACGTGCTTGTCGAGCTTGAAGTCTGGGATGCCGTAGCGCAACAGGCCGCCGGCCTTGGCGTTCTTCTCGTAGACATGCACCTCGTGGCCGACGCGGGCGAGCTGCTGGGCGGCGGCGAGGCCGGCCGGACCGGAGCCGATCACCGCCACGCGCTTGCCGGTCTTCACCTTGGCGATTTCCGGCTGGACGCGGCCGTCCTTCCAGGCCCGTTCGGCGATGGTGTACTCGATCTGCTTAATCGTCACCGGCGCCTCGAACAGGTTGAGCGTGCAGGCCGCCTCGCAGGGGGCGGGGCAGACGCGGCCGGTGAACTCCGGAAAGTTGTTGGTCGAATGGAGGTTGCGGGCAGCCGCCTCCCAGTCGCCGTTATAGACGAGGTCGTTCCAGTCGGGGATCTGGTTGTTCACCGGGCAGCCGCGATGGCAGTAGGGCACGCCGCATTCCATGCAGCGGGCGCCCTGGGTCTGCATGTCGCTTTCCTTAGGCGGCACGGTGAACTCGTTGTAGTGGCGGACGCGGTCCTCCACCTTCTGATACTTCAGCTCCTGACGCTCGAATTCGAGGAAGCCGGTCGCCTTGCCCATCTTTCACTCCGTCTGATCTCTTGCGGGTCCGTCTCGCCGGCCACGGGCGCCTTGGCGCCGCGCGCGGACCGATCCTTCGGGGACCCTGTTCTTGTCTCGGTCGGGGACGGGACGGCCCGGAGGCCGTCCCTTCGTCCTCATTCGGCGGCGATGCGGCTCGCCTCGATGGCTTCCAGCGCCTTGCGGTACTCGGTCGGCATCACCTTGACGAACTTGCCGCGCCAGGCGGCCCAATCGTCAAGGATGGCCCTGGCGCGCGGCGAGCCGGTCCAGGTGTGGTGCCGCTCGATCAGTGTCCGCAGGCGCTCGCAGTCGTGCCGCGTCATGTCGCCGCGGATGTCGACGATGCCGTCGACGCCGAGCGGCAGCGCCAGCTCGTCCTCGAGCATCTCCTCGAACTCGACCATCGCCATGTTGCAGCGCCGGTTGAAGCTGCCGTCCTCGTCGAGCACGTAGGCGATGCCGCCGGACATGCCGGCCGCGAAGTTGCGGCCGGTGCTGCCGAGCACCACGACGATGCCGCCGGTCATGTACTCGCAGCCATGGTCGCCGACGCCCTCGACGACGGCGATGGCGCCAGAGTTGCGCACCGCGAAGCGCTCGCCGGCCACGCCACGGAAGTAGCACTCGCCGTCGATGGCGCCGTAGAGCACGGTGTTGCCGACGATGATCGACTTCTCGGGCACGATCCGCGACCTGGGGTTCGGCCGCACGACGAGCCGGGCACCGGAGAGGCCCTTGCCGACATAGTCGTTGCCGTCGCCGATCAGGTCGAGCGTCAGGCCGCGGGCACCCCAGGCGCCGAACGACTGGCCGGCGGTGCCGGTCAGCGTCACGCGGATGGTGTCGTCCGGCAGACCGGCGTGGCCGTAGCGCTTGGCGATCTCACCGGACAGCATGGCGCCGACCGAGCGGTTGACGTTGATCACCTCGGCGTCGATCCGCACCGGCTCGCCCCGTTCGAGGGCCGGCGCCGCGGCGGCGATCAGCTTCCGGTCGAGGATGTCGTCGATCGGATGCTTCTGCAGCATGGTGTGGCGCATCTCCGACGGTTCCGCCTTCGGCAGGTAGAACAGGCGCGAGAAGTCGAGGCCCTTGGCCTTCCAGTGGTCGATACCGGCCTCTTTGTCGAGGATGTCGGTGCGGCCGACGATCTCTTCGAGCTTGCGGAAGCCGAGCGCCGCCAAGAGGCGCCGGACTTCCTCGGCGACGAAGAAGAAATAGTTGATGACGTGCTCGGGCTGGCCGACGAAGCGCTTCCTCAGCACCGGGTCCTGGGTGGCGATGCCGACCGGGCAGGTGTTGAGATGGCACTTGCGCATCATCAGGCAGCCGGAGGCGATCAGCGGCGCCGTGGCGAAGCCGAAGCCGTCGGCGCCCAAGAGCGCGCCGACGATGACGTCGCGGCCGGTGCGGACGCCGCCGTCCACCTGCAACTCGATGCGCGAGCGCAGGCCGTTGATCACCAGCGTCTGCTGCGTCTCGGCCAGGCCGATCTCCCACGGCGATCCCGCGTGCTTGATGGAGGTCAGCGGCGAAGCGCCGGTGCCGCCCTCGAAGCCGGAGATGGTGATGTGGTCGGCGCGCGCCTTGGCGACGCCGGCCGCCACCGTGCCGACGCCGACCTCGGACACCAGCTTCACCGACACCTCGCCGTCCGGGTTGACGTTCTTCAGGTCGAAGATCAGCTGCGCCAGATCCTCGATCGAGTAGATGTCATGGTGCGGCGGCGGCGAGATCAGCTGCACGCCGGGGGTGGCGTGGCGGACCTTGCCGATCACCTTGTCGACCTTGTGGCCGGGCAACTGGCCGCCCTCGCCGGGCTTTGCGCCCTGCGCCATCTTGATCTGCATCTGGTCGGCGTTGACCAGATACTCGGTGGTGACGCCGAAGCGGCCCGAGGCAACCTGCTTGATCGCCGAGCGCAGGCTGTCGCCCGACGGCAGCGGCTTGAAGCGATCGGCTTCCTCGCCGCCCTCGCCGGTGTTGGAGCGGCCGCCGATGCGGTTCATGGCGATGGCGAGGTTGGTGTGCGCCTCGCGGCTGATCGAGCCGTAGCTCATGGCGCCGGTGGCGAAGCGCCGGACGATGTCCTTGGCCGGCTCGACTTCATCGAGCGGCACCGGCGTCCGGCCAATCTCCTCGGCCGACTTGATGCGGAACAGACCGCGGATGGTCATCGCCTGCTCGCTCTGGGCGTTGATCGCCTCGGAGAACTCCTTCTGGAACTGCTCGAACGAGTTGGCGCGCACGGCGTGCTGCAGGCCGGCGATGACGCCGGCCGTCCAGACGTGCGCCTCGCCGCGCATGCGCTGGGCGTATTCGCCGCCGACGTCCAGCATGGAGGTCAGCGTCGGGTCGGTGCCGAAGGCGCGGGCGTGGCGGGCCACCGTCTCCTTGGCGATCTGGTCGAGGCCGACGCCTTCGATGCGGGTGGCCGTGCCGAAGAAATACTTCTGTACGAAGCGCGACGACAGGCCGACGGCGTCGAAGATCTGGGCGCCGCAGTAGGACTGATAGGTCGAGATGCCCATCTTCGACATGATCTTCAGGAGACCCTTGCCGATCGACTTGATGTAGCTGTAGACGATCTTGTGCTCGTCCAGCCCCTGGGGCAGCTTGTCCTTCATGGCGATCAGCGTATCGAAGGCGAGATACGGGTTGATCGCCTCGGCGCCGTAGCCGGCGAGGCAGGCGAAGTGATGCACCTCGCGCGGCTCGCCCGATTCCACCACCAGGCCGGCGCGGGTCCTGAGGCCCTTGCGGATCAGGTGATGATGCACGGCGGCGGTGGCGAGCAGCGCCGGAATGCCGATGCGCTCGCTGCCGACCGTGCGGTCGGACAGGATGATGATGTTGTAGACCTGCCCGGCCGCCGACATGCGCACCGCCGCCTCGGCCTGGATGCAGATGGCCTCGAGGGCCGGCCGCATGCCGGACGCGCCGTTGGTCGCCGGATAGGTGATGTCGATGGTGATAGTCTTGAAGCCGGAGTCTTCCACCGCCTCGATCGAGCGGATCTTTTCCAGGTCCTCGTTGGTGAGGATCGGCTGACGCACTTCCAGACGCTTGTGGGCGTCGTCGCCGCGGTCGAACAGGTTCGGACGCGGGCCGATGAACGAGACGAGGCTCATCACCAGCTCCTCGCGGATCGGGTCGATCGGCGGGTTGGTCACCTGGGCGAAGTTCTGCTTGAAATAGGTGTAGAGCAGCTTCGACTTCGACGACAGCACCGAGATCGGCGTGTCGGTGCCCATCGAGCCGATCGCCTCCTGGCCGGTGACGGCCATCGGCGCCATCAGCACCCTGAGGTCCTCCTGGCTGTAACCGAAGGCCTGCTGCAGGTCGAGGAGGTTCTCGCCCGTCTTCGGCACGCGGGCGCGCACCGCCGGCAGGTCTTCCAGCACCATCTGGGTGTCTTCGATCCACTTGGCATAGGGCTGCGCCGTCGAGATCGACTTCTTGATCTCGTCGTCGGAGATGATGCGGCCCTCGACGAGGTCGATCAGCAGCATCTTGCCGGGCTGCAGGCGCCACTTCTGAACGATCTTCTCCTCGGGGATCGGCAGGGTGCCGCTCTCGGAGGCGAGAATCACCCGGTCGTCGTCGGTGACGACATAGCGGGCCGGCCTCAGGCCGTTGCGGTCGAGCGTCGCGCCGATCTGCCGGCCGTCGGTGAAGGCGACGGCGGCCGGTCCGTCCCACGGCTCCATGATGGCGGCGTGATACTCGTAGAAGGCCTTGCGTTCGGCATCCATGCTCTCGTTGCCGGCCCAGGCCTCGGGGATCAGCGTCATCACCGCGTGCGGCAGCGAGTAGCCGCCGCGCAAGAGGAACTCCAGCGCGTTGTCGAAGCAGGCGGTGTCCGACTGGCCCTCGTAGGAGATCGGCCAGATCTTGTCGATATCCTCGCCGAACGCCGTGGAAGTGGTGGTCGCCTGGCGGGCGTACATCCAGTTGACGTTGCCGCGCAGGGTGTTGATCTCGCCGTTGTGGGCGACCATGCGGTAGGGATGCGCCAGCTTCCAGGACGGGAAGGTGTTGGTCGAGAAGCGCTGATGGACGAGGGCCAGCGCCGATTCGAAGCGCGGGTCGGAGAGGTCCGGATAGTAGCGCTTGACCTGATAGCTCAGGAACATGCCCTTGTAGACGACGGTGCGCGAGGAGAAGGACACCACGTAGAAGGCGTCCTGGCTGCGCTTGGTGGCGCCGTTCCAGTCGGCTTCATAGACCTCGCCGGACACCACCTTGCGGGCGGTGTAGAGGCGGCGCTCCAGCACCTCCTGATCGGAGATGCCCGGCAGCATGACGAACAGCTGGCGGTGCACCGGCTCGGTGGCCTTGACGCCCTCGGAGAGGCCGGAGTTGTCGACCGGCACCTTGCGCCAGCCGAGGATGGCCAGGCCCTCGGCCCTCACCGCCCGCTCGACGATCTCGACGGCGCGGCGGCACTCGGCCTCGTCCTGCGGCAGGAAGAACTGGGCGACGCCGTAGCGGCCGGCGTCCGGCAGCTCGAAGCCCAGCGCCCGACACTCCTCGAAGAAGAAGCGATGGGGGATCTGCACCAGAATGCCGGCGCCGTCGCCCATCAGCGGATCGGCGCCGACGGCGCCGCGATGCTCGAGGTTCTCGAGCACGTAGAGCGCGTCCGTCACGGTCTGGTGGCTCTTGCGGCCCTTGATGTCGGCGACGAAGCCGACGCCGCAGGCGTCGTGCTCGTGGGCGGCGCTGTAGAGGCCCTGCGCCCCGGCTTTCGCCCGGACGTCGGCAATCGTATCGGCCGTCGTGCGCGGGGCAGCATTCGGCGCGGCGGGCACGAGGATCGGTTGGTCGAGCGTCTTCATGGCGAAGTCCTCATCATGGGCGGCGGACGGATGGCCCGCCGAATGGTCTTTCTCCGGACGACCACGCTTCGGGGAACTCCTTAGTATACCCGCACGCGGCACCGTTGTTCATCACTTGTCCGATCCGGCGACACCAGCCGGCCCGCGGCCGGACGGCGCGACAGCGACAGCCATCGTCCTCGTGCCGCGCGAAGGCGGAACAAGGCGACAGCTTCGATTGCCGTTTCGCCGAGAGATCCCGGAGCTTGCCCCTCTCCCGCTCTCCTCGGTCCGGCCTCCCCGCCCCTGCCCGAAAGGGCAGGCGGACAGCCGCGGACGACGAAATCGGCAAGACGTGCGGCCGTCCTTTCCTCCGAAAAGCCGGCCCGAACCCCCGGAACCGCCCACTCGGAGCCAAACTATCGCGGTCCCGAATGCGCGATGCGTTATTTGCATAACCTTGTGGTCCCGTCAACCATCCTGACCCATTATTTTGGAGTGGAATCCCCAGTTGACGGCGGCATGATCGGCTTGCATGGGTGGTGCGCAAACTCGGCGGCTGTCGCCCGGGTTCGACAGGGCTAAACTCGACGTCATGTATTTTGCCAGCGACAACTGGGCCGGCGCCTCGGCGCAAGTGGCCAACGCCCTCATGAATGCCGGAAACGGCGCCGCGCCCGCCTATGGCGCCGACGACCAGACGCGCGTCGCCGTCGACTGGTTCTCGGAGGTGTTCGAGCACGACGTCTCCGTGTTCTTCGTCGCCACCGGCACGGCCGCCAACTCGCTGTCGCTCGCCTCGGTGATGAAGCCGTCCGGCATCGTGCTCTGCCACACCGGCGCGCACATCGCCTGCGACGAGGCCGGCGCGCCGGAGTTCCTGTCGGGCGGCCGCCTGGTCACCGTGCCCGGCGCCCGCGGCAAGCTGACGCCCGACGCGCTGGAGGCGGCGATTGCCCGCTATTTCCCGGCCGCCGTCCACCATGGCCGGCCGGTCGCCGTGTCGCTCAGCCAGTCGACCGAATGGGGCACCGTCTACACGGTGGAGGAAGTGTCGGCGCTCGCCGCCGTCGCCCACGCCTACGGCCTCAAGGTGCACATGGACGGCGCCCGCCTCGCCAACGCGCTGGCCTCGCTCGGCTGCCAGCCGGCCGACGTCACCTGGAAGGCCGGTGTCGACGTGCTGTCCTTCGGCGGCACCAAGAACGGCTGCTGGTGCGCCGAGGCCGTGGTGTTCTTCAACGGCAAGAAGGCCGAGGACTTCGGCTATCTCCGGAAGCGCGCCGGCCACCTGTTCTCCAAGAGCCGCTTCGTCGCCGCCCAGTTCCAGGGCTATTTCGACCACGGCCACTGGCTCGACAACGCCTGCCACGCCAACACCATGGCCAAGCGTCTCGCCACCGGCATCAACCAGCTGACGACCGCCCGCACCCTCTGGGAGCCGGAGGCCAACGAGGTGTTCGCCATCTGGCCGAAGCCGGTCAGCGCCCGCCTCAAGGCGGCCGGCGCCCAGTTCTACGAATGGGCGCCGGACGGTCTTTCCGACGCCGAGAAGCCGGGCGACGGCGAGGACCTCGTCCGCCTCGTCACCTCCTTCGCCACGGCGGCGCACGAGGTCGACCATTTCCTGAAGGCGCTCGGCAAGTAAGCCAGCGGCCAGACCCACATGCGAAAAGGGCGTCCCTTGCGGGACGCCCTTCGTCATTTGACGGCATCAGCCAATCATACCAAGAGGCATTGAAAATGACTCTTGGTATTCAGTTTGCCGATTTCTCATGCCACTGATGCAAATGAGAAATCGGCAATGGCATCAATGAGCGGATGCGTCAGCATCTTCGCGAATTGTTATCAGTTGAGCGTCGCCTCGATCTGCGGCGCGGCCTCGCCCTTGCCGATCGGGATGGTGCGCGACCGCTTGCTCTCGGGAATGTCGCGCACGAGATCGACGTGCAAGAGGCCGTGCTCCAGCGAGGCGCCCTTCACCTCGACATGGTCGGCGAGCTGGAAGCGTCGCTCGAAGGCGCGGGCGGCGATGCCGCGATAGAGCACCTCGCGACCACTATCCTCGGCCTCGGGCTTCTTCTCGCCCTTCACCGTCAGCGTCGCCTCGCGGGCCTCGATCGTCAGCTCGTCCTCGGAGAAGCCGGCGACGGCGATGGTGATGCGGTAGGCGTTCTCGCCGGTGCGCTCGATGTTGTAGGGCGGATAGGACTGGGCCGACGCATCGCTGGTCGACACCTGGTCGAGCAGCGAGAACAGGCGATCGAAGCCGATGGTCGAGCGATAGAGCGGGGAAAGGTCGAAATTACGCATGATGTCCTCCAGTTGAGCGACAGTCTCGGGTTGGCCGGCCGGTCTTCTGCTCCCCTTGGCAAGGCGGAACACCCGGCGGCCACGGACCCCGTCGGGGCGTCCGTGACCATGGATTTAGGGTGGTCGCCCCGCTTTTCAAGAGGCTTGCCAGGCGCGTCTTTCTCCGCCTTGCGGCGATGGCGCCGCCGGCGGCCGGCGTGCTAGAGAAGACGCCCATGGACCTCGTCGACCTCGCCAACAACCCGATCCCGGCCGGCTGCCGGCTGGAGATGATCTCCACATCCGACGGCATCCGCCTGCGCACCGCCCGCTGGCCGGCGCCGCCCGGCGCGGCGCGCGGCACCGTCTGCCTGTTCCCCGGCTGGTCGGAGACCATCGAGAAGTATTTCCACGTCGTCGAGCGTCTGAGGCAGCGCGGCTTCGCCGTGGCCATCCTCGAATGGCGCGGCCAGGGCGGATCGAGCCGCCTCGCGGATGACCCGCTGAAGGGCCACGTCCGCTCCTTCCGCCATTATCTGCGCGACATCGAAGCCTTCCGCCGCAAGGTGGTGCTGCCCGACTGCCCTCCCCCTTATTTCGCGCTGGGGCACTCGATGGGCGGCGGCATTCTGCTGTCGGCCGGCCGCTTCCTTGCCCCGACCTTCGAGCGGCTGGTGCTGACGGCGCCGATGCTCGGCCTGCCGCAGCCGGCCACCGCGCCGGGCTTCCGCCGTTTCTGCCTGCGTCTTGCCGTCTATTGCGGCGCCGGCGGCCGCTACATCCCCGGCCAGCGCCGGCGGACGGCCTCGGCCAGAACCTTCGAGCGCAACCCGCTGACCTCGGATCCCGTCCGCTACCGGATCAACGAGGCGATATCCGCCGCCCGCCCGGTCTGCCGGCTGGCCGCGCCGACGCTCGGCTGGGTGGCGGCGGCAACGCGCATGTTCGATCGCCTCGCCGCGCCCGACCTCGCTGAAGCCGTGCCGGCACCGGTGATGCTGGTCAACTCGGGCGCCGATACGGTGGTGAGCCGCCTCGCCATCGAGACCATGGCCCGGCGCCTGCGCAACCCGGCCTACGTGCTGATCCACGGCGCCCGCCACGAGGTGATGATGGAGCGCGAGGTCTACGCCGCCCAGTTCTGGGCGGCCTTCGACGCTTTCATCCCCGGCTCGTCGGAATGAAGCCGGAAGCGCTCGTCGTTTCCGACGCCCCAAGAGCCAGTTGCTTCAGCACCTGATCATGCAGGCGCCGGTCGCCGCTGGCCACCACCTGGCCGCCGTTGGCGGCGCTGCCGCCGGTCCAGTTGGTGACGACACCGCCGGCGCCCTCGATCACCGGAATCAGCGCCGTGATGTCGTAGGGCTGCAGGCCGGCCTCGATGACCACGTCGGCCTGTCCCGCCGCCACCATGCAGTAGGCGTAGCAATCGGCGCTGTAGCGGACCAGCCGCGCCCGCTGCTCGACCGACAGATAGGCCGCCCGCTCGGAATCGGAGAATGGCCTGAGCGAGGTGGTGAACAGCGTCGCCGCCGACAGGTCGGCGCAGGGGCGCGTCCTGAGCGGCCGCTCGCCACCCGGCCCGCTGTAGACCGCGGTAGTGCCATCGCCGTAGAAGCGTTCGCCGGTGAACGGCTGCGCCATCATGCCCTGCACCGGCCGGCCATCCCGGCGGAGGCCGATCAGGATGCCCCAGAGGGGAATGCCGGCGATGAACGAGCGCGTGCCGTCGACCGGATCGAGCACCCAGACATGCTCACGGTCGAGCCCGGCATTGCCCAGTTCCTCGCCGAGGATGCCGTGGTCGGGATAGGTCGCCTCGATCAGCGCCCGCATCGCCGCCTCACCGGCCCGGTCGGCCACCGTCACCGGGTCGAAGGCGTCCTGCAGCTTGTTTTCCACAGCCAGTTCGGTGCGGAAATGCGGCATGACTGCCGCTGCCGCGGCATCGGCCAGCCGGTCGAAAAACGATTTTGAGATGGCTGTGATCTGCATGGCTGATATGTTCCCGACAGGCCGCTGGTCAGGACGCAACGTTACGATCCTGCCGTAAACGGCGGTTCATCCCGTTGTTTTTATTTTTGGATTCAAAGAAAAGCAAATATTCTTTCCGCGACGGCCACTTGCATCGGCGCCGTCATCTCCCATCATGACGCGAAATTGAGCGGACCTGCTACCGCGCAGGGTTGACCAATACGACGAAAGTAGGCATTTTAAAGAGGTGCAGCGCGGCTTCCGCGCTGTCCGCCCTCCTTGGGCGTTTCCTCCCTAAGACTTGGGCCGCCGCGTTCGCGACGGCCCCTTTTCTTTTTGGCGAGGTCCAGTGGCCGGGCGGCACCGCCGGCACCCATTTCTGAAAACGTTTCAAGTCCTGCCGCTCACTCCGCCGCGAAGCGACCAGGCGACGGACAGACCAGCTCGATCGGCAGCCGCGTCAGGCCGTCGATGAAGCCGCCCAGCTCGGCGGCGAGGCGGACGAAACCGGAATGCGGCTCCAGCGTCCGCTCGTCCATGTAGAGCCCCCGGTTGACCTCGATCTGCATGGCGTGCAGCCCCTTGGCTGGTCGGCCGTAATGCTCGGTGATGAAGCCGCCGGCATAGGGCCGGTTGATCGCCACCTTGTAGCCGAGCGCCGTCAGCGCGTTGGCGGCGTGGTCGATCAGCGCCCGCGCCGCCGAGGTGCCGTGGCGGTCGCCGAGCACGAAGTCCGCCCGTCCGCGACCGTCCTGCCCCCGCACCGACGACGGCATCGAGTGGCAGTCGATCAGCACGGCGCGGCCGAAGCGCACGTGCGTCTGGGCAAGCAGACGGGTCAGCGCCGCATGATAGGGCTTGTAGAGCGTCTCGATGCGGTCGAGCGCCACCTCCACCGACAGCGGGCGGGCATAGATCTCCTCGCTTTCGGAGATGATGCGCGGCACCGTGCCGAGCCCGCCGGCCACCCGGATGGAGCGGACGTTGGCGAACGGTGGCAGCCGTCCCTCGAACATGCGCGGGTCCAGCTCGTAGGGCTCGCGGTTGACGTCGAGAAAGGCGCGCGGGAAATGCGCCCTGAGCAGCGGCGCCCCCACCGTCACCGCGTGCATGAACAGCTTGTCCACATGCGCGTCCTCGGAGAGGCGGATGCGGCGGCTGTCGAGGCGGCTGGCGGCGAGGAATTCCTCCGGATAGACGGCGCCGGAATGCGGCGAGTTGAACACGAAGGGATGCGTCTGCTCCGGCGGCGCAACGATCTCGAAGGGCGGTTCCGAGCAGAAATCGGTGACGACGCGCATCCTTCTCCAGTCCGTCAGGGGCCTATTCGGGGCCGCGACCGGCCCGTCGGCGGGCCGAAAAACAGGGCTTCGGCACTCCTGATTCTGGAGCCTGCCCTGTTTTGCCGCCCCTGTCCATTGTCAAGGTGGCCTAAAGGCAGCCGTTCCGGCGGCGGCCGGCCCGATGTCAAATTCGCTCGACTACGGGGTTTGAACGCCCCGGCAAAAAGTTCTAAACAGGGGAAAAGGGCCCGGAACGCCGTCACGCTTACGGCAAATTTACCGTGATGGGCCTCTTATCGAGATCAATGGACATCCGCGCGGCCGTCGCCGCCCCTTCTGACCGGAACAGCAAATGAACCGTATTCTCCTGGCCGAAGACGACAACGACATGCGCCGCTTCCTCGCCAAGGCGCTCGCCAACGCCGGTTACGACGTCGTCTCCTACGACAACGGCCGGAGCGCCTACGAGCGGCTGCGCGAGGAGCCGTTCACGCTGCTCCTCACCGACATCGTCATGCCGGAGATGGATGGCATCGAGCTGGCCCGCCGGGCGACCGAACTCGACCCCGACCTGAAGATCATGTTCATCACCGGCTTTGCCGCCGTCGCCCTCAATCCCGACAGCCAGGCGCCCAAGGATGCCAAGGTGCTGTCCAAGCCCTTCCATCTCAAGGACCTCGT
Source organism: Rhodobacterales bacterium Alpha_02 (assembly GCA_001603295.1). Taxonomy (GTDB): domain Bacteria; phylum Pseudomonadota; class Alphaproteobacteria; order Rhizobiales; family Pleomorphomonadaceae; genus Pleomorphomonas. The sequence goes on along the minus strand of LUYO01000042.1, from coordinate 515 downwards.
GCGCGAGGTGGAGAAGATGCTGGCCGCCGCCTGAGCGGCTGGCGGCTTCGGCATGGAAACGGGTTTCCAGCCAAGGACTTGAAGGGGAATTCGGAAAAGCGTTCCGAACCCCTTGCACGGGGCGGGAAAGGACGCTATATCCCCGCCCACGCCGCCGATGAGGCGGCCCCGCAAGGAAAACCGGGCGTGTAGCTCAGCGGGAGAGCACTACGTTGACATCGTAGGGGTCACAGGTTCGATCCCTGTCACGCCCACCATTCCTGAAAAGGGCCCTGCGAGCAATCGCCGGGCCCTTTGCCTTTCCGGCGATGCCGGGTTCTCCGGCCGCATCGGCAAACCACGGATCGCCGCAACGCCATCCCTGCCCTCGATCTCGACCGGCGGAGCGCCCCTCGGCGGGCACCGACCCCACCCTCGACGACCGTCGAAGCAATCTCTCCAGACCCGGCCCGCTTCGGCGACACGTCCTGTGGTATGGATGTGAACATATATAAAAATGACAATCTGATACAAAC
>LUYO01000230.1:0-1941 GCA_001603295.1 Rhodobacterales bacterium Alpha_02 | reverse complement strand
GTCCGTTTCATCACGAACTACTCCTCCGGGAAAATGGGTTATGCCGTCGCCCTCCAGGCGCGGCGCCGCGGGGCCCGGGTCACCCTCGTGAGCGGCCCGACATCCCTTCCGCCGCCTGTCGGTGTGGAGGTCGTGAATGTCGAGAGCGCCGTGGAGATGCGGGATGCCGTCCTGTCCCGCCTGGAAGGCGTGACCGCCGTCATCAAGGCGGCCGCTGTGGCGGATTACCGTCCCGCTGCCCTGGCGGGGCAGAAGATCAAAAAGAAGGAAGGTTCCCTGACGCTTGCCCTGGAGCGGAACCCCGACATCATCCGGGAGGTCGGGCGGAAAAAGGGAAAGCGTGTGCTCGTCGGGTTTGCCATGGAATCGGAGAACCTCCTGGAAAACGCCCGTTCCAAGCTGATCGACAAGAACATGGACCTGATCGTGGCCAACGACCTCCGCGAGGAAGGCGCCGGTTTCCAGTGCGACACCAACGTCGTCAAGATCCTGGACCGGGAGGGAAACATCGAGGCTCTGCCGCTGATGGACAAGGCCGAGGCGGCCGAACGGATCCTCGACCGGGTGCAGACGCTCCTGAAGCAATCAAAGCGGGGGCGGCGACGATGAGCGGCTTTTCTTCCGATCAGGCGGAGGATCTCCGGCGGATCGTCTCCTCTCTCCGCGAATACACCCAGTGGGAGCGGGAAGCCGGGCGGCGCGTGTCGTTCTTCCGGGCGTCGGGGCCCCTGCCTGCGGAGCCGGAGCCCGCGAGAGCGGAGCCGGTCGTTCGGAAGGGACCGATCCTTCCGGCGGGAAGAACGCTGGAGGACGTCCGTGCGGAACTGGGGGACTGCCGCCGCTGTGTCCTGGCGGGGGCCCGTAAGAATCTCGTCTTCGGAGAGGGAAACCCGCGGGCGGACCTCGTCTTTGTGGGAGAGGCGCCGGGGGCCGACGAGGACGCACAGGGGCGGCCGTTCGTCGGGCGGGCGGGACAGCTTCTGACCCGCATCATCGAGGCCATGAAGCTCCGGCGGTCCGACGTGTACATCTGCAACATCCTGAAGTGCCGCCCTCCGGGGAACCGCAATCCCGCCCCGGCGGAGATCGAGGCCTGCGAGCCCTTTCTCCGGAAGCAGCTGGAGGCCATCGGGCCGCGGGTCATCTGCGCGCTGGGGACCTTCGCGGCCAAGACCCTGCTGAAGACGGAATCGCCGATCACGGTCCTCCGGGGCCGCTTTCACGATTACCAGGGAATCCGGCTCATGCCGACCTATCATCCGGCGTATCTCCTCCGGAATCCCGGGGCGAAGAAAATGGTCTGGGAAGACGTCCAGATGATCATGCACGAATTGGGGCTCTCATGAAAAAGACAATGATGCGGATCCTGGCAGCCGGCATCCTGGCGCTCCTGATCCTGTCCGGTCCCGCGCCGGCGGCCGAGGAGGGGAAGAAACCGGTCTTCGACCTGATCACGGTGAGCGCCGCCATCACTCCTCCGATCGCCGAGTATGTCGTTCAGAGCATCGCCGAGGCCGGGAAATCGAAGGCTGACGGTCTGATCATCCAGCTCGACACGCCGGGCGGGCTTGATCTGGCCATGAGGGACATCGCCAAGGCGATCCTCAACGCCCCCCTGCCGGTGGTTGTCTATGTCGGTCCGGCGGGTGCCCGGGCGGCTTCGGCCGGGGTCATCATTACCGTCTCCGCCCACGTGGCCGCCATGACGCCGGGGACGAACATCGGGGCGGCCCATCCGGTGGCCCTGGGATTCGGCGGCGGCGACAAGACCATGATGCAGAAAGTCGAGAACGATGCCGTGGCCTATGTCCGGGGCATCGCCAAGCAGCGGAACCGCAACGAGGACTGGGTGGAGCGGTCCGTCCGGAAAAGCGAGTCCATCACGGCGGAAAACGCCCTGAAGCTCAATGTGATCGATTATGTCGCCACCGACGTGAATCA
>LUYO01000229.1:0-898 GCA_001603295.1 Rhodobacterales bacterium Alpha_02 | reverse complement strand
GACCGCGGATCTCTGCCGGGCCGGCAACGGGATCCCGCCGCTCGCCGCCCGCGTGAACACACTCCGGACAACCCGCCGCGACATGCGAGAAGAGCTGGCCGCGGAGGGCATCGTCGCGAAGGAAACACCCTGGTCTCCCGACGGCCTGCTCCTTCCCCACACGGGGCATGCGATCCGCGATCTTTCATGCTGGCAGGCCGGAAAGATCACCATCCAGGACGAGGCGTCCCAACTGGTGGCCCGCCTGTTCGAGGTGCGGAGGGGGGACAGGATCCTCGACCTCTGCGCCGGCGCGGGAGGGAAAGCGACACACCTGGCGGAGCGGATGGGAGACGGGGTATCGATCCTGGCCGTGGATTCCAGCCCGGATAAGCTCCATGAACTGGAGAAGAACGCGGCCCGGCTGGGAATCCGCTCAATCCATACGCACCTGGCGGACGCCACGGAGGATCTCGGGGATCGTTTTCATGAATCGTTTCACGTTGTCCTGGTGGATGCGCCCTGTTCGGGCCTGGGTACGCTGCGCAGGAATCCGGAGATCAAGTGGCGTCTCCGCCCCTCGGACATCCCCCCGCTGAGCGGCCTCCAGGGAAGGCTCCTGGACCGCGGCGCCTCCTGCGTGAGGCCCGGCGGAACCCTCGTCTACAGCACCTGCACCCTCTTGAGGCAGGAAAACGAGGACGTCGCCGCGGACTTCATCCGCCGGCACAGGGATTTCCGTCAGGTAAGGGAAAACGAGGGGATCCCGGAAGAACTCGTGGATGAAGAGGGGTTCTTTCGCACCCTCCCCCATCGCCATGGAACGGACGGTTTCTTCGCCGCGGTCTTCCGGAAGGCGACCTGAATTTCGCCTTGACAAGGTTTTGGTTTTTCAATAAATGGCTCTTTCCCCAGGGAA
>LUYO01000228.1:0-2699 GCA_001603295.1 Rhodobacterales bacterium Alpha_02 | reverse complement strand
CGCCCGCCATACGCTGCGTCATGTCGGCCCCCACGATGAGCAGGCCGAAGAAGAACGAGGCAGGGACGATGCCCGCCGGGTGCAGCCCTCCGAAGAGGGCGACGACGATCGCGCTGAAGCCGTACCCGCTGGTGATCCCCTCGATGGCCCGCCTGTGCACGCCCGCGACCTCGACGGCTCCCGCGAGCCCCGCGAACGCGCCGCTGATCATCATGGCGACGACGAGATACCCCGCCACGCCGATGCCGCCGTACCGGGCCGCCCGTTCGCTCGCCCCCGCCGCGCGCATCTTGTACCCCCACGACGTCCTCCAGAGCAGCAGCCAGATGACGAACGCCAGCGCCAGCGCGATATAGACTCCGGTGTGGATGCGCGTGCCGGGGACCAGCCTGTCGAGCCAGACGGCCCTCGTCAGGCGCATCGACTGCGGCGTGCCGCTCCCCATCGTGATCTCCGCGGGGTCGAGCATCGGGCCTCGCAGGCAGAAAGTGTAGAACTGCGCCGCGATGTAGTTCAGCATCACCGTCGACAGCAGCTCGCTGACGTGGAGCTTCGCCTTCAGCAGCCCCGGAATGAACCCCCATGCCGCTCCGCCGAGCGTTCCCGCGATCATGGCCAGCGGGAGCAGCACGTATTTGGGAAGATCGGGAAGGGCGAGCGCCACGGCCGTGGCGGCGAGGATGCCCATCGACATCTGCCCTTCCGCGCCGATGTTGATGATGCCGCTCCGGTAGGCGACCGAGATCCCGAGCGCGATGATCGTCAGCGGGACAGCGCGTATGAGCACTTCGCCGATCTGAATGTGGTTCTTGAGCGGTTCGAGGATGATGACCGAGTAGGTTTTCGTCACGTCCGCTCCTATGGTCCAGAGGATGAGCGCGCCCAGAATCATCGCCGACGCCGCCGCGAGGAGGATGACGACGGTCTTGTAGAGCGCCTTAAACTGCTTCGTCATTGTGCACCCCCGCCATCAGGATACCGATCTTTCTGCTGTCCGCCGAGCGCCTGTCGAGCGTGTCCAGGATGCGCCCCTTGAAGATGACGGCGACGCGGTCGGAGAGGTCGAGAATCTCCTCCAGCTCTTCGCTGATGAGCAGAATGCCGATCCCCTCCAGACGCTTCTCCAGGAGACGCTTGTGGATGAACTCCGCGGCTCCCATGTCGAGGCCGCGCGTGGGGTAGACCGCCACGAGGAAGCGCGGTTTGCGCGAGATCTCCCGCGCGAGGATGACCTTCTGGATGTTCCCTCCGGAGAGCGAGCCCGCCGCGACCTTCGTGTCGGGGCTTCGGATATCGAACTCCGTTCGCAGCGCCTCGGCGTTCCGGTCGATCTCCTTCAGCCTGAGGAACGAGCGCGCGGCGAACTGCGGCTCGTCGGCGTCCTTCAGAATGAAGTTCTCCTTCATGGAGAAGGACGGGACGATCCCCTCGGTGTTGCGCTCCTCGGGAATGTACCCCATCCCCGCGTCGATTACGGCGCGCGGCGTGCGGTTCGCCAGCTCCTGCCCGAAGAGGAGTATTTCTCCTTCTTCGACTTTGCGCAGACCGTTGATCGCCTCGGCCAGCTCGCGCTGTCCGTTGCCGGAGACCCCGGCGAGTCCGACGATCTCGCCCGCGCAGATCGAGAGATCGAGCCCGTCGACGGCGAGAAAGCCCCGGTCGCTCCTGACCTTCAGCCCCTTGATTTCGAGGGCGGGGTGTCCCTCGCAGGTCGGCGCATCGTTCCGGGGGAGCTGGATCTCGCGCCCCGTCATCAGGGCGGCGATGTCGCCGGAGGAGTGGTCCGCGGTGCTGCCCTCGAAGACGACCGAACCGTGACGGAGAATGGTTACCTTGTCCGAGAGGTTCTTGACCTCGTGGAGCTTGTGGCTGATGAAGACGATGGAGAGTTCGCTCGTCATCCGCTTGAGCAGGACGATCAGCTCGTCCGTCTCCTGCGGCGTCAGCGCGCTGGTCGGTTCGTCGAGGATGAGGAAGCGGGCGCCGAGGCAGAGCGTCTTCACCAGCTCCACACGCTGCTGCTCGCCGACGGAGAGCTGCCAGACGAAGGCGTCCGGGGAGACGGCGAGGCCGTACTTCGCCGCAACCTCGTCGATGCGGGCGCGCACCATGCCGAGGTCGAGCTTCAGCGGAGACCATGCTTGCTTTAAGCCGAGGGCGATGTTTTCCAGCACGGTCATGTTCGGCACCAGCATGTACTGTTGGTGCACCATGCCCAGTCCCGCCGCGAAGGCGTCGTTGGGGGAGCGGAAGAAAACCTCCTCCCCGTTGATCAGGATGCGCCCTTCGTCCGGGCGGTAGAGGCCCATCAGGATGTTCATCAGCGTCGTCTTTCCGGCGCCGTTTTCTCCGACGAGGGCGAGCACCTCGCCCTCCCCGACGGAGAGCGAAATGTCGTTGCAGGCGAGGACTCCGGGGAAGCGTTTGACGATGTGCTCAACCCGAAGGCTGGTAATTTTGCGGGTATTCGGTTCCATGCGGGAGACCTCCCGAGCGTAGGGTAAGAAGCCGTCCGGCAGACGTATTCCAGAGGCTCCGCGCCGTGTCGCATTAAAAGAGCGCACGCCTTTGGATCTGCAGAAAGAAAAATCCTGCGGAGGGAGTCCCCCCGCAGGATCTGTATGCGGATTACAGCTTGGAGTAGTCGACGGAACTCCAGTTGACCGTGTCCGGGGTCGCCCGGAATTTTTCAAGGGTTT
>LUYO01000227.1:0-2640 GCA_001603295.1 Rhodobacterales bacterium Alpha_02 | reverse complement strand
GGACAGTGGCGCGCGCCCGCCTCGCCGCCGTGCTGACCGAACCGGCCACCGGCGATTTTCTGATCGACCTCCTCGCCTTCACCGAGGCGCGCGGCTGGCTGTCGACGGACGACGTCGGCCAGAGCGCGCTGCTCGCCGCGCCGGTCGGCCCGTTCGCCGGCGAGACGGTCGGCCGCCTCAGGCGCAAGGTGGAGAAGCTCGGCCGCGACCCGGAGGCGCTGTCGCCCGAGGAACGGCACGACCTCAGGAAGCGCTTCAAGCGGCTGCGCTACGCCTACGACTTCTTCGAGCCGCTGCTGCCGAAGTCGACGCGGCGCAAGCTCCTGCCGCGCGTCAAGGCGGCGCAGGACGTGCTCGGCGTGCTCAACGACATCCACATGGCGCATCTCATGCTCGACGGCGTCCATGTCCACGGCCCGAGGGCCGCCGCCGTCGAGCGGGCCGTCGGCTACTGTCTCGGCTGGCACAGCGCCCGCGCCAAGGCGATCTGGGAACGGCGGTCGGGCGACCTGACGCTTGATTAAGGCGCTGGCCGGCCAAATGCATGGGTTTACACATGCGGAAAAATACCTGACTGTCGATGCGGGCGGGGGCACCTTGCGAGGAGCGCTGACATGAGCGAACGCATCGTCATCACGCAGGACATGATCCGTCTCTACGACGAATACACCCACCTGACGCTCGACCGCCGCGGCTTCATGGAAAAGCTCGGCAAGCTGGCCGGATCGAGCGCGGCGGCCGCCGCCATCGTGCCGCTGATCGAGGCCGGGCAGGCCAAGGCGGCGGTGGTCGACGCCGCCGACGACCGGCTCGACACGTCGACCGTCGAGTTCCCCGGCGACGGCGGCACGCTGAAAGGCTATCTCGCCCGTCCCAAGGGGGCGGCCGGGCCGCTGCCGGCGGTGATGGTCATCCACGAGAACCGGGGGCTCAACGGCCATATCGAGGACGTCGCCCGACGCCTCTCGCTCGAAGGCTTCCTCGTGCTGGCGCCGGACTTCCTGTCGCCGGCCGGCGGCACGCCCGCCGACGAGGACAAGGCGCGCGAGATGATCTCCGCGCTCGACCGGGTGAAGACGGTGAACAACGCCGTAGCTTCCGCCCAATACCTGCGCGGCGCCGACGGCGGCAACGGCAAGTCGGGCAGCGTCGGCTTCTGCTGGGGCGGCGGGCTGTCGCTGCAGACGGCGGTGGCCGATCCCGACCTTGGCGCGGCGGTATCCTACTACGGCGCCCAACCGGTGGCCGAGACGGTGGAGGCGATCAAGGCGCCGCTGCTCCTGCATTACGCCGGCCTCGACGACCGGGTGAACGCCGGCATCCCGGTGTTCGAGGCGGCGCTGAAGGCGGCCGGCAAGACTTACGAACTGCACGTCTATCCGGGCGTCAACCACGCCTTCAACAACGACACCTCGGCGGCCCGCTACGACAAGGCGGCGGCCGATCTTGCCTGGTCGCGGACGGTTGGCTTCCTGAAGACCCATCTCGCCTGAACCGCCGACCGTACCGGGGATCGCCGAAAAATATGACAAATCGGGGCTTGGACCCGCGGCAAATCGCTATATAAGCGGCTGTTGAAGGAGCCTTCCCTCTCATGTCGCCGACTGCCGCGGGCATTCTTCTGAAGCTCGTCTCGACCGTTGCCTTTGCCATCATGCTGACGCTGATCAAGCTGGCGACCAGCCGCGTGCCGGCCGGCGAAGCGTTGTTCTTCCGCTCCTTCTTCGGCATCATCCCGGTGGTGATCTATCTGGTGTCGCTCGGCGACTTCCCCGCCTCGCTCCGGACGAGGCGGCCGCTCGGCCACGTGCGGCGGTCGCTGGTCGGCACGGTGTCGATGTTCTGCTGGTTCATGGCGGTGTCCTACCTGCCGCTGCCGGACGCCACCGCCATCAGCTACTCCGGGCCGCTGTTCGGCGTCTGCCTCGCGGCGCTCGTCCTGCACGAGCGCGTCAGGATCTTCCGCTGGGCCGCCGTCGGCATCGGCTTCGTCGGCGTGCTGATCGTGCTGTCCGAGCAGATCAACGGTCTCGGCGGCGCGCTGGAGGGTACCCGGGCGATCGGCGCTGCCCTGGCGCTGGCCTCGGCCGTATTGGGGGCGGTGGCTGCCGTCACCATCCGCGAATTGACGGCGACCGAGAACACCGGCGCCATCGTGTTCTATTTTCTCGCCAGCGGCTCGGTGTTCTCCTTCGTGACGCTGCCGTTCGGCTGGGTGGTGCCGAGCCCTGCCGACGCCGTCATGCTGGTGGTGGCCGGCCTGTTCGGCGGCGTCGGGCAGGTGCTGATGACCCAGTCCTACCGCTTCGCCGAGGCGTCGGTGATCGCGCCGTTCGACTACATCAACATGCTCTGGATCGTCATCCTCTCCTATCTGGTGTTCGGAGACGTGCCGACGGTGGCGGTGCTGGCCGGTTCGGCGGTGGTGATCGCCTCCGGCGTGTTCGTGGTCTGGCGGGAGCGGCGCCTCGGCATCCTCGAAGCCAAGGCGAAAGCCAAGAGCGCCGACACGCCGACTTGATTCTCAGCCTCAGACGCCGGCGGAATTCGGGGCTGCCGCCCCGATCCCCGCGCGGGAGGCGCAGCCTCCCGCACCCACCAGCTTGTCTAAAAGAAAACCGGAGGTCCGGAGGTGGAACC
>LUYO01000006.1:0-11990 GCA_001603295.1 Rhodobacterales bacterium Alpha_02 | reverse complement strand
GAGCGCCAGCCGTTCGAGATCGTGGCGGGCGGCACCGGCCGGGCCGATCACCTGCACCTCGACGCCGGTCACCGAGCAGATGGCCGAGACACGCACGGCGTTGCCGAGGATCACGAACTCGAAATAGACCTCCCGCTCTCCCGCCATGAACACCGCCCCAGCCGAACAATCCGTACGGACCCAGGCTAGCACGAAGCGGGAAGATTTTCAGCCGCTCCGCGCCTTTCGAACGCGCGTCTCGGGTCCGTCGGACTGCCGTCGGCGTCCGGTTGGGACATCATGCCGAGAGGAGTGCGGGATCCCGCATGGTGATCAACCCGCCTTCAACTATAAACACAATCCAGCCGCGATATATAACGCGTTAAACGCAACCTAAGGGCTATTTGAGCTACACTCCAAACAAGATTGGCGCACTGGACACAAGGAGCGCGGGTGATGCACCCGATTTCGCTTTTCTTCAGTTTCGACGGCCGGATTGGCCGGCTTTCCTTCTGGTCGGGCATCCTGTTGCTCACCGTCCTGATCTCCAGCTTTCTCGGTCTGCTGATGAGCTTCGTGGGTCACGCCACCGCACATCAAGCCTTGGGCGCGGTTACCCTGGGGACACTGGTGTTCGTGGCGACGCTGGGCTTCATCCTGCTCACCGTCATGTATTTCGCGGTGATTGCAAAGCGCTACCACGATCTTGACAGATCGCTGTTGCGCTATCTGGTTGTCATCATCCCGCTGGTCGGCCCGGTCTGGGCGCTGATCGAACTCGGCCTTACGAGGGGCACGCCGGGCAACAACCGCTATGGTCTTCCGCCCGGCATGGTCGCCTGCGAGGAACCCTTCGATGCCGAAGCCGCCATCCGGCGCTGGCAGGAAAGGCAACTCAATGAGCCGCTGCGCATGGCCTACCCGATGGTGGCCCAGCAGCTGACCAGCGCCAATTCGGCAGAGCCGCAGTTCGCCCGCCGCCGCGCGTCGTGAACAGCGCATCCACGACATGACCGCCCGATAAAAAGCCCGCCCGGACTGACCGGGCGGGCTCAAGCCGGCATGAAGCGTGGAGAAATTCAGCCGGCCTGTGCCTGGCTCTGCGCCTCGGGCGACATGGGCACGCCCAGGCCGTCGCGCTGGTAGATGTCGTCGCGGAACTCGACGGTGTTGTTCGGCGTCGCCCAGGCGGTGATGTACTGGAAGTAGAGCGGCACCGGATCGGCCACCGGAGCGTCGATGCGCTCGCCGGACGTCAGCGCCTCGGTGATGCGCTCCTTCGGCCAGTCGGGCGTGTTCTTCAGGATCCAGTAGACGTATTCGCGGACGTTCTGCACGCGCACGCAGCCCGAGGAGTGGAAGCGGTCATTGCCGCCGAACAGGCCCTTGCTCGGCGTGTCGTGCATGTAGACGCCTTCCGGCGACGGGAAGTCGATCTTCACCGTACCCATCGAGTTGAGGTCGCCCGGCTCCTGGCGGAACATGTAGTTGACCGCCTGATCGGTCTTCCAGTCGATCGACTGCCAGGACACCTCGGTGCCCGAGCGCGGATCGAACACGTGGATCTTCTGCCGGTCGAGATAGGCCGGATCCTTCTGCATCTGCGGGATCAGGTCTTTGAGGATGATGCTCTTGGGCACCGTCCAGTAGGGGAAGAAGCGGATGATGGTGATCTTGGTATTGAGCAGCGGCGTCTGCCGGTCGATCTTGCCGACCACGCTGCGATGGCGCGAATGCACGGTGTCGCCGTCGACGGTCTCGATCTCGGCGCCGGGCACGTTGACCATTACGTAGCGGTCGCTGCTGCCGCCGAGCGGATTGGGCAGCGTCTGCAGGCGGACGAGATTGAGCTGGAGCTGCTGGATACGCGTCTCGACCGGCACGTTGAGCTGGCGCAGCGTCGCGGTGTCGACCACGCCGTTGGCGATAATGCCATGGCGGGTCTGGAAGCGGCGGACCGCGCCGTCGACGAAGCTGTCATAGGCCGTCGAAACGCCGGCGCTCTGGTCGAGGTCGCCGGTGATCATCAGCCGCTGCCGCAGCACCGGCACAACCGGACTGTCCATGCCGATCCTGAGCGCGTTGGAGGCCGGCACCTGCGGCCAGCCGCCCTGCATGGCGATGGAGGAATACTGGGAGATCGCCTGCTCGGTGTAGAAGCCCGACTGGCCGGAGATCGACGGCCGGCTCGACTGCGCCGACAGATCGGCGGGCGCGGTAACGTCGAAGCCCTCGGTCCATTCCGTCTGGGCGAGCAGCGTCTGGGCCTTCGAGGCGGAAGCCGCCAGCGCCGTCATTCCGGCGATGCCAGCCTTGAGCACCCCGCGGCGGCTCGCCGCCATGGACAAAAGTGATCCCTTCACAACCGCACTCCAGATCGAACCGTTCGGACGCCGGGAAACCTGGCCAGGCTCGGGCGCCGGAAACCTTGGACCAGAGAACGACGGCCTTGGTTAACGGAGCCTTTCCGGCCGATTCCCGCACGGACGCGGCGCACTCGCGACGGACTCGCATGGTGGCGCCGATGGCTCGCCGTTTATCGGCAATTCATGGCGAAATCGAGGAGTATGAAGGCCGCCTGTCGCGCAGGCCAGACCCGACCAAACGGCATGGCAGAGATGCAAACAAGGAAAACCCCGAGCGCAGAAGGGCGCCCGGGGCCAAGTTGCGCGTCTCGGGAGGAGTTGAGACGGTCGAGGCATCCGGTCTGAGGAAAGGGGAGGAAGCATTCCAACCGACATGCTCGATACACTTAACATATGACAGGAAGTCGTTTAAAAATGGTTAACGCGAGAGATCAACCCCAGGTCAAACCGTATATCGACGATCCCCAAGCGCTTTTCCTGCATTTCTATTGTCCGTTTCGACAGGTGACTGTCAGTTCTGACAGAGGAATAGGCAAAGTTTTGGAACCAATTGCAACCAAAGACGGCAAAACGGCCGCCGTCCTGTGAACGGCAGCCGTTTTCCGGGGTGGTCGAGGTCAGGAAGGAAAGCCCTATCCGCTTAAAGCCGATAGAGGATCTGGTCGGTCCAGAAGCGTTCCAGCCGCTGCAGCGACTTGTTGAGCACCTTGAAGTCGTCGCGGTTGATGCCGCCGACCGTCTCGATCGAGATGATATGGCGATTGTAGAGCTTGCCGACGATGTCGGCGATCGCCTGGCCCTTGTCCGTCAGCTTGACGCGCACCGACCGGCGGTCCATGCGCGAGCGCTGGTGGTGGATGTAGCCCATCTCCACGAGCTTCTTGAGATTGTAGGAAACGTTGGAGCCGAGATAGTAGCCGCGCGTCCGGAGTTCGCCGGCCGTCAGTTCGCTGTCGCCGATGTTGAACAGCAAGAGCGCCTGCACGGCGTTGACGTCGGTGCGGCCGGCCCGGTCGAACTCGTCCTTGATGACGTCGAGCAGGCGGCGGTGCAGACGCTCGACGAGGCGCAGGGCCTCGAGATAGAGCGGCTGGAGCCCCTGCTCTTCTTCGGGCTCGGTGGCGTAGAGATCATAGGCGCGCTTGGCGTTGGCCATGGTGGAATGCCTCTCTGTCGTACTTTATCGGGTGCGGCTCTTTGTCCGCCTTGATCCCGACAGTAGCCGAGAGCTTTGAAAATCGGCTTAAGGGGCAAGCTGAATATTGGTTTAACGCGGTTTGGAACCCACCCGAGTCTTCGCCTTGGTAAATCGACGCTTTACGCCATGAAAAGATGAGCCCAACCAGACGTATCCGCAAGAGTCCGCAAAATTCGACCTAATTTTCACGGGGCAGACTCTGGCGCTTTGGCGCAGTTGAGACGAATTGGCAAATTTTATAGAATAACTCTTCGTTGACTCTCACAGACGATCGCGCGTCCGTTCATAATAGGCCGAGAGCAGCGCGTAGAGGGCCACCGTGCCGATGTGAAAGGCCATCAGCGGATAGTTGCTGCCGAACTGCGGATTGTAGGCGCCGTAGAGCGCCGTCTCGGTCAGCGCGCTGATCATCCACACCACCGTGCCCCAGGAGGCGAGCAGCCAAAGGCCGACCGCCGCGACCAGATCGGCGACGGCGAAGAACAGCGTCGCCACGATCACCGGCGCCGGCAGCTTCAGAAAACCGTCGCCGACGGAGCCGAGGCCGAGAATGGTCGCCCAGCGCATCAGGCCGGCGAACAGGAACACCGCCGACAGGAATCGGACGTAGATCACCAGCGTCAGGCGGGCGTCGAATCGCTTCCAGAAGCCGGCCTCGACATCGCCGGGCCGTTCGACATCGCCGTTTCCGCCCATGCCCTGTTCCTTTCCGCCGCCATCGGGTTGCGCCTTTTTTCGGCCGCGGAGTATCGATCAAATCATTGGCCGCGTATAGAGCCGGCCGCCCGGCCGTGCTAAAGCGGCACCGCCATCCGCTTCAGGACTTCCGATCATGACCGTCAATCCCCCGTTTCCCAAAGGCGCCGCCGCGCCCGACATGCGCGACATCCTGAACGGCCGCCGCATGCGCCGCCTGCGCCAGACCGACTGGTCGCGCCGCTTGGTGCGCGAGAATCGCCTGACGGTCGACGACCTGATCTGGCCGATCTTCATCATCGACGGCGTCGGCCTGCGCACGCCGATCGCCTCGATGCCCGGCGTCGAACGCCTCAGCGTCGACGAGGCGGTGCGTGACGCCGCCGAGGCGGCCGCCCTCGGCATCCCGGCCATCGCCCTCTTCCCCTATACCGATCCGGCCCGCCGCGACCCCAACGGCAGCGAGGCGCTATCGCCCGACAATCTCGTCTGCAAGGCGCTGAGGGCGATCAAGACCGCCGTGCCCGACATCGGCCTGATGACCGACGTGGCGCTCGACCCCTACACCAGCCACGGCCACGACGGCCTCCTCGAAGGCGACGTCATCCTCAACGACGAGACGGTGGCCGTGCTCTGCCAGCAGGCGCTCAATCAGGCGCGGGCCGGTGCCGACATCATCGGCCCCTCCGACATGATGGACGGCCGCGTCGGCGCCATCCGCGCAGCGCTCGACGAGGCGGGTTTCGAGCACGTGCAGATCATGGCCTATTCGGCCAAGTACGCCTCGGCTTTCTACGGCCCGTTCCGCGACGCCATCGGCACCGCCAAGACGTTGAAGGGCGACAAGCGCACCTATCAGATGGATCCGGCCAACTCCGACGAGGCGATCCAGGAGGCCGAACTCGATCTCGCCGAGGGCGCCGACATGATCATGGTCAAGCCCGGCATGCCCTATCTCGACATCTTGAGGCGCCTGAAGGACGAGTTCCAGGTGCCGACCTTCGCCTATCAGGTCAGTGGCGAATACGCGATGATCATGGCGGCGACGCGCAACGGCTGGCTGGACGGCGAGCGGGCGATGATGGAGAGCCTCATCGCCTTCAAGCGGGCCGGCGCCGACGGCATCCTCACCTATTTCGCCCGCGACGTCGCCCGCAAGCTGAAGGGCTGACGTGCGACAGGCCGGCTTCGTCAGCATTGCCGTGGCGGCGGCGGTCGCCGCGGCCGTCGCGTCCGGCGTCTGGTCGGTCGCGGACGGCTATCGCGATGCTCGCGCCTGCCGGGATGCCCTGCCCGCCCTCGAGCAGAACGGCGACATCGTCGTCGACAGCCTGGTGCGCGACAGCGGTCGTCCGGCGGTGTTCGCGATTCGCTACCGGGTGACCGACGCCGCCGGCAGCCACGCCGGCCGGCTGCGCTGTGCCTTCGGCAACGGGCCGGACGGCCGCCGGCATCTCCTCGGCCTGGAACTGGGCGGCCGGCCGGTCGGCGACGCTCGTATCTACTTTCTCGAACGCTTCTGGCTGGGCGATCCGGCGGCCATCGACAGCGGCGCGGCGCGCCTTGACGATCGGGTGCCGCCGCTGATGCTGCTGGCCGCCGTGGTCGGCCAGCCACATCCCGCGCTGCTTATCGCCCTTCTCGCGGCACTGCTGGCCGGCGCGGCGCTGGCCGGCCGTCGCTTCAGCGAACGGCTGCGCTGAAGCCGCCGCGCAGCGCCCTTGTCTCGGCGACGGTCCAAGGATTAGGGTGTCGGCCGAATTGCAGCCATCGGCGCTGAGGGAGAGAAACATGACCGAACGGACCCCCGGATTCTCGACGCTCGCCATCCACGCCGGCGCCGCCCCCGACCCGACCACCGGCGCCCGCATCACCCCGATCTACCAGACCGCCTCCTACGTCTTCGAGGACGTCGACCAGGCGGCCAAGCTGTTCGGCCTCGAAGCCTTCGGCAACATCTACGGCCGCCTCACCAATCCGACGCAGGCGGTGCTGGAGGAGCGCGTCGCCGCGCTGGAAGGCGGCGTCGCGGCGCTGGCCGTATCGTCCGGCCACGCGGCGCAGCTGATCGTCTTCCACACGTTGTTGCAGCCCGGCGACGAGTTCATCGCCTCGAAGAAGCTCTACGGCGGCTCGATCAACCAGTTCAACAACGCCTTCAAGAACTTCGGCTGGAACGTCGTCTGGGCCGATCCGGCCGATCCCGCCTCCTTCGAGAAGGCGGTGACGCCGCGCACCAAGGCGATCTTCGTCGAATCGATCGCCAACCCCGGCGGCATCGTCACCGACATCGCCGCCGTCGCCCATGTGGCCAAGCGGGCCGGCGTGCCGCTGATCGTCGACAACACGCTGGCGACGCCCTATCTCTGCCGGCCGATCGAGCACGGCGCCGACATCGTCGTCCATTCGCTGACCAAGTTCCTGGCCGGCCACGGCAACTCGCTCGGCGGCATCATCGTCGACGCCGGCAACTTCGACTGGTCGCGCGAGAACCGCTATCCCATGCTGTGCGAGCCGCGGCCGGAGTACAATGGCCTCGTCTTCCATCAGAACTTCGGCAACTTCGCCTTCGCCGTCGCCTGCCGCGCCCTCGGCCTGCGCGATCTCGGCCCCTGCATCTCGCCGTTCAACGCCTTCCAGATCCTCACCGGTATCGAAACGCTGCCGCTCAGGATGCAGCGCCACGTCGACAACGCCAAGGCGGTGGCCGAGTATCTCTCCGAGCATCCCAAGGTGGCCTGGGTGTCTTATGCCGGCCTGCCTGGCGATCGCTACCACGGCCTGCAACAGAAATACGCCCCGAAGGGCGCCGGCGCCGTGTTCACCTTCGGCCTGAAGGGCGGCTACGATGCCGGCGTGACGCTGGTGAAGAGCGTGGAACTGTTCTCCCATCTCGCCAATGTCGGCGACACCCGCTCGTTGGTCATCCACCCTGCCTCCACCACCCACAAGCAGCTCACCGACACGCAGAAGGTGGCGGCCGGCGCCGGCCCCGACGTGGTGCGCCTGTCGATCGGCATCGAGGACGCCGCCGACATCATCGCCGACCTCGAGCAGGCGCTCGCCCGCATCGACTGACCGGAACATCGTGCGGAAAAGCGGGAATCGGTTCTCCGCACGATGCGTCTATTGGAACGGCGGAGGCGGCATGTCCTCAAGTCTCAGAAAGCTCCTCGGCACCGTCATCCTGGTGATCACGGTGCCGATCTACGCCCTCATCGCCATGGTGGTCGCCGTGGCGGTGCTGCCGGGCGTCAATTTCTGGTGGCAGCTGGTCTACTACGTGGTGGCCGGGCTGCTCTGGGTGCCGCCGGCCGGCCTGCTGATCGCCTGGATGGCGCGGCCGGACCCTGGCATCAATCGATAGGTTTTATGCAGCTATCTCGCCGGCCGGAGCCGGCACGCGGACGATGTCGGTGACGCCGCGGCGGCCGAGCGCCGCCAGCAGCGTGTCGACGGCGCCGCGATCGGCGTCGCCGGTCAGCATGAGCTGGCCGGAGAGCCGGGCGAACAGCGTGAAGGCCGGATCGGCGCGCAGCGTGCCGAGGTCGATCAGCACCAGATCGTAGGTCTGCTCCAGCGTCTCGACCAGCAGCGCCGCCGCCTCGGTGTCGTCGGCCAGCGCGGCGAGCGGCCGGCGGCCGGCGCCGATCTCGTGCGCCCGCGAGGCGGCGTTGCGCTGGATGACGTCGGCGAAATCCGCTTCTCCGGCCAGAAGCTCGGCGAGACCCGGCCGGTCGCCGGTGCGGCGGCTGGCATCGACGACGACGATGCGCGCGCCGTTGAAGCCACCCTCGCGGGCCATTTCGTCGACGAGGCGACGGTTGTCGCCGCCTTCGCCGAAGCTCGCCACAGCCACCCGCCGGCGGCCGCAAAGGTCGATGCCGGACACCCTGGCCGCCGGTGCGACGATATCGTCCGGCACGGACACCGCACCCGTCCTGTCGGCGGAATCGCCCTCGGCAACCGGATCGCGCGGCGCGAGATCGATGACCGTGAGCGGCGCCTCATCGAGCGGCTCGCCGGCCTCCGCGCGGCGGCGCCAGCGGCCGAAGGCGGCACCAACTCCACCGAGCNNGGCGACAGCCGGGCCGGCATTTCCACCGGCACCGCGCCGGACACCAGCCGCGCCGTGGCGCCGCCATCCGTGCCTTGCAGCGCCAGATAGTCGGCGGCCACCCGGTCGACGAAACGAACGGCGAAATCGCCATCGCCGGCCGAGAAGCTGAGATCGATCGCCCGGCCGCGTCCGGACGGCGCCGCCGAGAAGCGCGCCGAAAGCGCGTCGGTCAGCCGCTCCTCCGGCGACACCAGCTTGCCGCCGCCGATGCCGGCAACGGCCAGCGCGCGTCCCCAAAGCGAGGGCCGCGCCAGCGCTTCGGTGCCGGAGGCACCAAGCTCGGCCGCCGCCCGGCGCAGGCTGTCGCGGGAGGAAATCAGCTTTGCCTGCGCGTCGAGGAAGGCGGCGTCGGCAACGCCCGCCGTGCCCCGCCGCTCGACGACGAGGCGGGCGCGCACCTCGGTATCCGCCGGCAGGGCGGCGAGGAAGGCATGGGTGGCCGTCGATGCGGCAACGGCCAACGCAATCAGCAGCACGGCGCGCCGCAACGTCGACCGCAGGCCGGCCGGCCGCGCGCCGTCGTCCGCCTCGCGGGCGGTCGCGGCATCGAACGGGTGCAGGGGCCGGTCTTTCTCCATGCCGAAAGCATGGTCCGCTATGGTAACCAGCCCGTTAAGCATCGCGAGATTGTTACCACACGAAGGCGTTTTGGGGTGTCCGTCAACACTTCGTAAAGACTTGTTAAGGCCGCGTTTTCCTTTCCTTAACCATGCCGGGCTAGGCTTCCCACCTGTATTCGCGCTGATTTCGTGGGGACCTTCGCATGCGGCGACGCGCCTTTCTCGGTCTGGCCCTCCTCGGCCTCGGCGCCTGCACCGGCTTGCCCCGGCGGCCGCCCATCGCCGCGCCGGCCGTGCCCGACGGGCTCGATGGCCCCTACCGCCTCGACAGCGGCGACAAGCTGCGCGTCACCGTCTTCGAGCAGACCGCGCTGTCCGGCACCTTCGCCGTCGATCAGACCGGCTACATTTCCTATCCGCTGGTCGGCAACGTCGCGGCGCGTGGCCTCACCACGCAGGAGGTGGCCGGCGCCCTCACGCGCGGCCTCAAGAAGGGCTATCTCAACAATCCCGACGTCACCGTCGAGGTCGACACCTACCGCCCCTTCTTCATCATGGGCGAGGTGCGCAATCCCGGCCAGTACACCTATGTCAACGGCATGACGGCCGAGACGGCGGTCGCCATCGCCGGCGGCTTCACCGCCCGCGCCGACGAGCGTCGCATCGAGGTGTCGCGCCGCCTGAACGGCAAGACCTATGTCGGCCTGCTGCCGCCGAGCGCGCTGGTCCGCCCCGGCGACGTGCTCAGGATCGCCCAGCGGCTGTTCTGACCGTTCACCTTCTCGAAAGCATGAGCGCGGGGACTCGCCGCCGCTTTACTTCACCTCAGGAATTTTCCGGCCATCATGCCGGCACTCGTTCGCCCCTCCGGGATGGATTGCCATGAGCATCACAGAACCGGCCTCCGGGCCTGCCCCCCATCTTCCAACGGCCGCCGAGGTCGTCGCCCGGCACTAT
This sequence comes from Rhodobacterales bacterium Alpha_02, assembly GCA_001603295.1. Classification (GTDB taxonomy): domain Bacteria; phylum Pseudomonadota; class Alphaproteobacteria; order Rhizobiales; family Pleomorphomonadaceae; genus Pleomorphomonas. The sequence continues at coordinate 2,114 of LUYO01000006.1, read as the reverse complement.
CGCGATGCCTCGATCGCCCCGTCGCTAGTCAGCGGCCTCGCCGCCGCCTTCGAGGGCGTCTGCCTGTCGGCGGCCGGCCTCGTGCTGCTGCCGCTGTTCTCCGCCTCGCTGGCCGGCCTGACGACGGCGATTCCGGTGGCTGCCGCCGTCCTGACGCTATTACTGGCGGCAGCGCTCGGCGCCAATGATCTTGCCATGCTGCGCCGCCACTCCCGGCGCCTCGCCAAGCTGCTGGTCGCCTGGTCGAGCGTGTTCGGCTTCGTCTCGGTGCTGCTGATCGTCGGCGACGGCGTGCCGCAGGTAGAGCGGCTGTGGTTCCCGGCCTGGTACGTGGCCGGCGTGATGGTCCTCGGCCTCGCCTCGGCGCTGACCACGCGCGTCACGCGCCGGCTCACCCGCGCCGGCCGGCTGCAGAAGCGCGCCGTCATCCTCGGCGGCGGCGCAATGGCCGAATCCCTGATCACCGCCCTCGAAGAGAGCGGCGGCAACGAACTGGCCATCCTCGGCATCTTCGACGACCGCAACGACGACCGCAGCCCTGAGAGCCAGCAGGGCTTTCCGAAGCTCGGCGACACCTCCGACCTCGTGGAATTCTCCCGCGTCGCCGCCGTCGATCTGGTGATCGTGGCGCTACCGCCGACCGCCGAGGTGCGCATCCTGCAACTCCTCAAGAAGCTGTGGGTGCTGCCGGTCGACATTCGCCTGTCCGCCCATTCGAGCAAGCTGCGCCTGAGGCCGCGCTCCTATTCCTACATCGGCCGCGTGCCCTTCCTCGACCTGTTCGACCGGCCGATCACCGGCTGGTCGCAGGTGTCGAAGCGGCTGTTCGACGTGGTGGTGGCCAGCCTCGCCATTGTCGCGCTGTCGCCGGTGATGCTCGGCGCCGCCATCGCCGTGAAAGCCACCTCAAAGGGACCGGTCCTGTTCCGCCAGCCGCGCTACGGCTTCAACAACGAGGTGATCTCGGTGATGAAGTTCCGCTCGATGTACGCCGACCAGTCGGACATCAAGGCGGAGAAGGTGGTGACGCGCGGCGATCCGCGCGTGACGCCGGTCGGCCGCTTCATCCGCAAGACGTCGATCGACGAGTTGCCGCAGCTGTTCAACGTGCTGAAGGGCGACCTGTCGCTGGTCGGGCCGCGGCCGCACGCCGTCAACGCCCACACCCAGCACAAGCTCTGGGAAGAGGTGGTCGACGGCTATTTCGCCCGCCACAAGGTGAAGCCGGGCGTCACCGGCTGGGCGCAGATCAACGGCTGGCGCGGCGAGGTCGACACGCCCGACAAGATCCAGGCGCGCGTCGAGCACGACCTCTACTACATCGAGAACTGGTCGGTGCTGTTCGACCTCTACATCCTCATGCTGACGCCGATCCGCATCCTCAACCAGGAAAACGCCTACTGAACGGCGATGTCGCGCGCCGCCCGGAAGTCGACGCCGAGCCCCAGCGCGTCGGCGACGACGATCTCCCCTTCGGCGACCGGCGCCTTGACCGACACGCCGCGCAGGAGACTCAGACAGTCGAAGATGCGGTCCTTCGGCACCGGCGCCACCGACACCACCGGCAGCAGCGGCAGGCCGCCGCCCGATACCCGCACCGTGGTCGTCACCATGCGCTTGGGCGACACCACCTCCTCGGCGGCATAGGCGAGGCCCTTGTTGCAGGTGAAGCCGGTCAGCGTCGTCACCGTGCCGTCCTCGACGGTCACCTCGCCGCCGCAGCCGATCGGGCAGACGATGCACTGGATCGCATGAACCACGCGTGCCATCACGCCTCCTCCCCGATTTCTTCCTCGGTCTCGACCTTGCCGGGCGCCGGCGCCAGGCGGAATTCCAGCTTGGCGGCAGCGCCGATCTTCCGCACGGGAATGTCGGCAACGATCATCTCGCTCGGCTTGACGATCCGGAGCTTGCGCTCGAAGGCCAGTTCGCCGTCGGCGTAGAGCTGGAGCAGCGACGCGCCCATCGGTCTGGCCGCCCGGAAATAGAAGCGCACGCTCATCTTGCCCGGCTCAAGGGGCGACAGCCGCTGCGGCACTACCGTGCGGATGCCCTCCCCCGCCGCCACCTGCCGTACCGCGCCGCCGGCGGGCAGTTCGCCACGGGCATGGCGG